>NZ_CVSG01000001.1 GCF_001179945.1 Candidatus Pelagibacter communis
ACCAGGGTTTGATAAGCCTGAAAACACCGCAGCCTATAAAGAAATACTCAGAATTTTAGAAGCAGCAAAAAAAAGAAATTTATTGGCCGGCATTCATAATGGTACTGTTGAATATGCTCAAAAGATGATTTCTAAAGGGTTTAATTTAGTTACCGTAGGTGCTGACCAAAGATTTATGAGCTCTGGAGCTAAGAAAGCCATAGAAAAAATTAAGGGTGTTAAAGAGAAGTCTGAATCTAAAGGTTATTAAATTAAGATGAGTTTTTATGTTTATATGCTCAAGTCTTTGAGCAGAAGATCAGTTACGTATGTTGGATACACAAATAATTTAGTTAAAAGAATCGCTCTTCATAATAGTAATAAAGGAGCTAAATTTACTAGAGGCAGAAAATGGAAACTTATTTATAAGGAAAAATATAATTCAAAAAAAGAGGCAATTTCTAGAGAATATTATATAAAGAATAATAGAACATTTAGAAATAAGATAAAAAATGAAAATCTCAGTACTACTACCATATAAAGAGAATTTTTCTCCTGAGTATCCTGGTGCCGTATCTTTGTTTGTATACGAAACAAGTAAAATAAGTAAATTTAAAAAAAATATAACAGTATATGGAAATACTGATTTTAAGAAAATTTTTAATTTAAGATATGTAAATATAAGTTTAAGAAAAAATCTTTTTTCTAGCCAAACAAAAAATTATGTTAAGAAATTTATTCAGCTTGAAAAAAAAAATGACTCAACAATAATAGAAATTCATAATAGACCAAGTTATATTCAAATATTATCAAAAGAAATAAAAAAGAAAATATTTACTTTATATTTTCATAATGATCCTTTGTCCATGGATGGATCTCAAACTATACAAGAAAGAAAAAATCTACTTAAAACTTGTTATAAAATTATATTTAATAGTTCATGGTCTAAAAAAAGATTTTTGGAAGGCTTAGAGAATAAATTTGTTAATAGTGAAAAGTTACTAATTTTTTACCAATCTGCATCAAGGGGATCTCTTGACCTGATAAATAAAAAAGAAAAATGGATTACATTTGTTGGGAAACTTAATAAAGCAAAAGGATATGATGTTTTTGCATCCGCTATAAAAAAAGTACTTAATAAAAATCCAAACTGGAAGGCAAAAATAATTGGTGATGAAAAAAGAGAAAAAATTACTCTTAGTCATAATAGAGCTCACATTCTTGGATTTAAAAAACATAATGAAGTTCTATCAATTTTTAAAAAAACAAGTATAGCTGTTGCTTGTTCTCGTTGGGAAGAACCATTTGGCAGAACAAGCTTAGAAGCGTCAGCAAATGGTTGTGCTGTAATTATTACAAATAAAGGGGGTCTTCCAGAAACTGTGACTGATGCTAAAATTCTTAAAAAATTAAATACAAAAGAATTAACAAAAACGATCAATTTACTGATTAAAAACGATAAATTAAGGAAAAAACTTCAAAAATTATCAATTAAGAATTTTTACCTAACACATTCTTATGTAGCAGCATCAATTGATAATTATAGGTCTGAAAAAATAAGCTACTTAAAAAAGATAAATACTGAAAGAAATCTTAAAAATTTGAGAATTTTACACATTACTAATTTTAACGAAAGACTAGACGGTAGACTTTTTTTTAATACAGGTAGAAGAATAAACAATGGATTTATAAGACTAGGTCATAGTGTTTTAGGTTTTAGTGACAGAGATATTCAAAAATATTATAAAAATTTTAAAGACTTTAAAGGAGCTAAGACCTTAAATGAGAAACTAAGAAAAACTTGTTATAATTATAAACCAGATATAATTATGCTTGGACATGCCGACCTAATATCTGCAGATCAAATAGCTGAATTAAGAAATGATTATCCAAATGTAAAATTTGGTCAATGGTTTTTAGATCCTTTAAATAAAAAAGGGCCTGATTATGAAAGAAATAAAAATCGAATACTTGATAAGATTGAGCATTTAGATGCCTCTTTTGTTACTACGAGTCCTTCTGTATTAAATTTCTTGCCAAAAAACAATAATAATTTTTATATACCAAATCCTAGCGATGACTCTTTTGAAACATTAAATAATTTTTTAAAACCATGTAATGTTGACGTTTTTTTTGCACTCAGTCACGGTGTTCATAGAGGTGTTTTAAAATCTGGTAAGATTGATGATAGAATAACATTTCTAAAAAATTTATCTGAAAGAACACCAGATGTTAAATTTGATATTTATGGGATAGATAAAATTCAACCTATTTGGGCAGATCATTATTTTAAAACAATTGCTAATGCAAAAATGGGCCTAAATTTAAGTAGAGGCGAAGCAATTAAATATTACAGTAGTGATAGAATTACACAAATTGTTGGTAATGGTTTGGTGTGTTTAATTGATGAAAAAACACAATACAGAGATTTTTTTGACAATTCTGAAATGGTTTTTTACAAAAACGTAAGTGATTTATCTGAAAAGATTTTAAAAATCTCTAGAGATGAAAAACTAAGAAA
>NZ_CVSG01000002.1 GCF_001179945.1 Candidatus Pelagibacter communis
TAAACATAAATCTATGGCTGGGGCACTAGGATTCGAACCTAGGATGGCGGTATCAAAAACCGCTGCCTTACCGCTTGGCTATGCCCCAAACTAAACGTCTTCTTAACATTTAGCATAAAGAAACAAAAATAAAATATGTAAAATTGATCATTTTTTGTTAAATTAAATAATGAAAAAAAGCCTGTTCATATCATTTTTCTTGATATTTTTATTTCTGACAAACGTAAATTCAATTGAGTGGAAAACCAATGATTGGCAAACAAAAATTAATGAAACAATAAGAGATGAATTTAAATCATCAAAAAAAATGATTTTGCCTTTAGAAAATGGTGAGTGGACTTTAGTAGATAAATGGAATGAACACTTATTTGCGGCAATCGAAGCGTATGAAGTTACGTTTGTGAGATTTGATGGACAAACTCCTGTAGCTTATTTTTCAATCGGAAAAATAGATAACTTAAGTAAATGGATTGCTTATATTTCTCCAATAATTCAGGCTCAGGTATTTAAACCCGAAGAAGAAGGTTGTAGAGAAAGGCAACATTATAATTACTTAAAATTTTATAAAAAAGGATTTGCTCATAATTGCATGGTCGCAAACATACTTGATGTTAAAAGATATTTGTCCCCCTCAGATTCTACTGGAGATGAAGTTTTTACAGCCGCATTAAGAAATTATATAAAAAAAAATAATATAAATATGCCTGACATATTTTTAAGATATTTCGCATCTTATCATTCTTTAACTGTACGACCTTCTTGGTATGTAATATCTTACGGTATTACACCTGAGGCTTTCGCCAATTATAAACCAAAATTTACTTCTCGAGATACAAC
>NZ_CVSG01000003.1 GCF_001179945.1 Candidatus Pelagibacter communis
ATGAAATAAAAAACTTAAATAATATAAATTTAGCGTTAGATGTTAATGGCAATAGAAGGCAAACTGGAAATACAGAAAGAATGATTTTCAATTTCAATTTTTTAATTTCTCATTTAAGTCAATTTATGACTCTGTATCCTGGGACAATTATCACTACCGGAACACCAGCTGGTACAGCAATGGAAATGGAAAAACCTGAATTTCTAAAGACGGGTGACAAACTTCACTTAAAAGTAGATGGACTAGGTGAGCAATTTCATGAAATAATAGATGAATAATTATGTCAAAAAGATATTCGGGTAAAAGCCAAAAAGATAGAAGCTTTATGAAAAAAGCCAAATTATCTTTTAAAGAAAAAAGAAAGCTTAAAAGAGAGAGAAAAAATAAATAATGTGTGGAAGATATAGTATTCGAAAACCGGTTACTAAAACTGCTGATTTGGTAAAAACAAATATAAAGGTTGAAGATTCAGATAATTATAATGCGCACCCAACTCAAAAGTTACCCATAATAAAATCTTATTCAAATGGTAAGGCTCTTGAGCTTTATGAGTGGGGATTGGTTCCGAGTTGGTCTAAAAAATTGGATAAGTTTTCTCCCCTTATTAATGCAAGGAGAGAAACTCTTATGGAAAAAATTACTT
>NZ_CVSG01000004.1 GCF_001179945.1 Candidatus Pelagibacter communis
CAAGCTGAAGGATTTACTCAAATCCAAAAGCTTATGCTTGTAAAGTAACCTTATAGATTAGGTATAATTAAATACTGAGCCTGTGGTAATCCCAGGCTCAGTATTAAAAAGGGTAAAAATATGATTATAATCACAAAATTGATGGTCATCACGAAAAATAGTATGTGGGGAAATGTAATTTATATATAGGTTTAATAAAATTTAGAATTTAATTGATAAAATATGGAAGAAAGAGAAACAATTAATATAAACGACGAACAGGAGGAAAGAAGTATGAAAGGATTCGTTAAAGTAATCTTAATTAGTGCTATCATGTTATTTGGTGTTGTTTTTTCCCGTGAAAAAGCAAATATTCAAACGAATACTGATATAAGTATCGAATATGATGGAAAAGAATATGTTATTGTAGAGCCTGAACCTCAACCTCATTCTGCTATTTCCAGAGAAGAGATTATCCTCTGGGAAGAAGATTTTGAAAGTAACGCAGATGGTTGGACTACTGGTTCAGGGTGGAGTTTAACTACAGATGAGTATAATAGTGAAACCCACAGTATGAACTCTCCAAATGATGCATCTACTTCAAATGGCACTTTTAATTTATTATCACCAACGTTGTCAATTGCAGCATTAGGTGATGGTGAGACCATGAATTTTGGTTTTTTTCTTAAAGTAGAC
>NZ_CVSG01000005.1 GCF_001179945.1 Candidatus Pelagibacter communis
AAATAAATGGAAAGGAAAAGGAGGAAATTTAGTTTTAGTTACACATTATGTGATTATCTTGGCAATAACTGGAGAAACAGCAAGATCTGGTGAAATAGTTATCACAGATAAGAATTTTAAAGTTTTATCTACAATTAAAACTTTTTAGAAAAATATAAAATATCCAACAGTTATTAAAATCAAATATTCAATAAATGTTTTAATTTTTAAAAGGGTGTTTTTATTCTGAAATTTGTTATTGATAAATAAAGTTAACCGAGCAAAAGCCAAGTGGACTAAAACAATACTAAGGGCTATTCCAAGGAAAGCATGGTAAAAACTAAAGTTCTTAAGCCCATAAAAGCAAGCAGCTATAAACGTAAACCAGGAAATATTTGTTACAAATAATGTAATCAAAATACCTGAACCTTTTTTAAAAATACTTTGGGATTTTATGAAAGTATAAGACCACAAAAGAGTGAATAAAAAACCTACATATTTAATTATCATGAGCCAATATTGTAATTGCGGTAAAGTTCAAAGGCAAATATAAAGTTCGTATGATCATTAAACTTGCTTTAGCTTTTGGGGCCGGATTTATAAGTTTTCTTACACCTTGTGTACTTCCAATTATCCCTGGTTATATTTCTTATATTACTGGAAAAGATTTAGGAGAAATAGATAAAAACAAATCAATAGTTCTGACTAAAACTATTCTTTTTTCATTAGGTTTTTCATTTGTTTTTATAACACTTGGAGCGGCCGCCTCTGCAATAGGGAACGTTCTGCTTTTCTTCTCTAATGAATTACGGATTGTTGCAGGATTAATAATTATTATTTTTTCATTACAAATGTTAGGATTTCTAAATTTTTCTTTTTTAAACACTGAAAAAAGAATTCAAACTAATTCAAATTATAAAGATAATTATGCATTTCCTTTTATAGTTGGCGCGGCTTTTGCATTTGGTTGGACACCTTGCATTGGTCCAGTTTTAGGATCTATAATTGCTTTGTCTGCTACAGAAGCTACTATTAGCAAAGGGGTTTTATTACTATCATTTTATTCTTTAGGATTAGCTATCCCCTTTATTTTATCTGGTTATTACATGAGTAGATTTTTAAATTCTAAAAAAGGTTTTGGAAA
>NZ_CVSG01000006.1 GCF_001179945.1 Candidatus Pelagibacter communis
ATTGTCTTCTAATACCATGAATTCGCCATTGATGTTTCTAATTAAATCGATTCCTGAAATGTTTGACCAGGCTTTATATTTAGGTGAAAACCCGTAACACTCCCTCAAATAATAAGGTGAATTAAAAACTAAATCTTCTGGGATAATATTATCTTTAAAAATTTTTCTATCATTATAAACATCATCAATGAAAAGATTTAAAGCTTTGACTCTTTGCAATAATCCTTTTGAAACTTTAGCCCAATCTTTTTTTAAAATTATTCTTGGAATAATATCTAGAGGCCATTTTTTTTCTTGAAGTTTTTTTCCGGAAGAATAAACTCGGAAATTAATCCCTCTAGCATTTATTGTACTTGCACAATTTTTTTCAATCTCATTTAGCTTTTTAATTCCGTGTCGCTCTAAAATATGTGAAATGATTATAGCTTGCCTACGCAACTTGTGATCAGAGTTCAGATACTCATCATAAGTTTTTTTAGAATCGTATTTTTTCCACAAATTTACCATTTAATAATTCTTAATAGTTTATTGCCTTTATCAAATGCACAAATTAGATAATAGCTATGATAATTAAGAATTGAATATTTATTATTTTTTAAATAAGAATTCACCATGACATATTGTATAGGTATTAAGACTAATGACGGAGTTGTTCTAGCCTCTGATTCAAGAACTAATGCTGGGTTAGATAACGTCAATATTTATTCAAAAATGCTTACCTATGATGTGGGCGATAGAACTGTTATTATTGTTACTTCTGGAAATTTAGCTACCTCTCAGGCTGTATTTAAATCAATCGAAAAAGATATTAAAGATAACAATTCTTTGAACTTAAATACATGTAAAGATTTTGAACAAATCGCGTCCTACATTGGTAAGTTAACAATAAAACATTCTTCACCAGATGGTGTAAACACAGATAGTCTAGTCTTAGGCGCAACTTTTATAATTGGAGGACAGATAAAAGGTCAAGATTTAGAACTTTATTTAATCTATCCTCAAGGAAACTATATAAGACCTGCAGATAGTAAACCTTATTTAGTAATAGGGGAAGTTAAATACGGAAAACCGATATTAGATCGAGTCATAACTCCTTCGGTTTCAATTGGTGATGCTGCTAGGTGTGCTTTAATTTCTATGGACTCTACTTTAAAGAGTGATCTCACAGTTGGGCCACCAATAGACCTAGCCGTATTTAAAAAAGGTGAAAAAAAATTATCCTATATTAAATGTTTAAATACAAATGATGAAGATTATAAAAAAATTTGTGATAAATGGTCAGACAAAGTTTTACAGGTTTTCGACACTTTTCCAAAATTTGATTGGGAAAAGTAAATTTAATATTTTTTTTCTTTAATTATTTTAAAAATTTTTTTGATATATAATACGTGTGCTTCCTCATTTAAATGAGAAGCTGGATCGTTAACTGTGTATATATTCTCTTTTTGGAATTGGTTTTTCCGTATTATCTCATTGAAATTTATATGTACAATTTTTGAAGACAAATTGAGTTCATTTATTATACTTGAAACATTGACATTATAATATCCTTCAAAATGGTTTTTATGTGGAAATGTTACAATAAAGATTTTCTTTAAATATTTTTTTGAAACTAGATAATCGAGATATTCTTGAGTTCTTTTTTTGAAATATTCTTTTTCTTGGTTATTTATCTTAAATAGATATTTTTGAATTTGTTGAAATTCACATTTATAATTACCTCCATCTTTAAATCCAAATTTTTTAATATTTAAAATTCTAGTTTTTATTTCATGGTAGGTCTTATAAATATAATAATTAGTTATGTGAAAATTAATAAATTTTTTTTTTTCAAGTTGAATTCTTGAAAAATTATAGTGCTTAGATACGTCCATAACTGCACCAGTATTGAATTCTCTTTTAATAGATTTAACGCTTCCGTCATTATTTTCTTCAATGTTATGTTTATACCTACATAATTCGTCTCCTATATCTGTTTGGTCAATGATTGAAATAATGTAATCGGGTTTAACTCCATATTCTTCCTCAAGAATTTTATATTGTACTTTCATCGGGCTAGGAGAGTAAGATGAGGTTCCACTGTTTATTAAACCAATATTTAGTCTTTTTACTATATCGTCTAAACTTTCATAAATTTGATCTTTAAAAACCATGTATTCTGCCCAGGAGTCGCCTTGTATTAAATAATTATCTTTATCAATTTTAAATTCAGAGATTGTAGAAAATAAATAATCTTCTTTATTCCAAAGAATATTTTGTTTTTCATGAGGCCAATTATTACCTCTTAAGTGGTGAACTCGATTTGAATATTCCTCATGAAAATTTAAATTTTCAAGATTAGTGAAGTTATTTTTATGTTTATATTTTTCTAAAACTGCAACCCAAGCGAAAACTAAAAAATAGACTAAAGCACATGAAAATAGGAATGAAAAAAAAATTAAGAAGACATTTTTTTTCATTTAAGAACCTAAATCTTTTATTTAAGCAAATACTTCACCCCAAGTGCCCTTTGTTGAAGCTTTAGAGTACTCAGTAGCTCTTCCTTCAAAAAAGTTCATGTGTTCTACTCCATTAAGCATCGTATCTAACCATGTTAATGGATTTTTCTTTACTTCGTAAATAGGATTTAAACCTAATTGTTCTAATCTTCTATTACCAATAAATCTAATGTACTGTTTAACTTCATCAGCTGTTAAACCTTGCATTGGACCCATTTGAAAAGCTAGATCAATAAATGCATCTTCGTGATGAACTATTGTTTTGCAAGCTTCATAGATTTCATTTTTTAATTTGTCATTCCAAATTTGTGGCTCTTCCTTAATGAAATCTCTAAAAAGTCTAATCATTGAATTACAGTGCAAAGTTTCGTCTCTAACTGACCAAGTTACTATTTGGCCCATCCCTTTCATTTTATTAAATCTTGGGAAGTTAAGTAAAATTGCAAAGCTTGCAAATAATTGTAAGCCTTCTGTGAATGCAGAAAATACAGCCATAGTCATAGCTATATTGTGTTTTGATTTTACATCAAATCCTTGCATATAATCATACTTATCTTTCATTTCTTTGTATTGTAAAAACGCAGAATACTCTGTCTCAGGCATTCCGATAGTATCTAATAAATGAGAGTATGCAGCGATATGGACTGTTTCCATTGCAGCAAATGCTGTCATCATCATTAAAACTTCTGTTGGTTTAAATACAGTTGTGTAGTGTCTTAGATAACAATTATTTACCTCAACATCTGCTTGAGTGAAAAATCTAAAAATATGAGTTAAAAGATTTTTTTCTTCAACTGATAAATTTTTTTGCCAATCTCTAACGTCGTCCCCTAATGGCACTTCTTCCGGCAGCCAATGAATTCTTTGTTGAGTTAACCAAGCATCATAGCACCACGGATATCTAAATGGTTTATACACTGGGTTTTCTACTAACAAACCCATTTTATTAGGTTGTATTATTGTTGGTTTAGTTTTTTCTGCTACTGACATGATAAACACTCCTCATAGTTATTGCTTTCATTATTTGATTCTTGTTTTCCAGAGTAAACATTTTTTGTCACATCTGTTGAAGATCCATTGTTTACATTTTCAGCTCTCTGGATTGATTTGGATCTACAGTAATAAAGGCTTTTCAGACCTTTTTTCCACGCTTGAAAATGAATATCGTGAAGTGCTTTCTTATGTATATCTGCTGGAACAAAGATGTTTACTGATTGTGCTTGTGATATGTGCGGAGTTCTATCTGCACCAAGTTCAACAATCCATCTTTGATCGATTTCAAAAGCTGTTTTAAATGTATCTTTTTCATTAGCAGTTAAAAAGTTTAAGTGTGACACAGATCCTTGATTGGTTGTTATTGTTGACCAAACTTCATCCGTATCTTTGTTATATTTTTGTAGTATCTTTTTAAGATATTTATTTCTCACGTTGAAAGAGCCTGAAAGCGTTTTATGTGTATAGCTATTGGCTGCAATAGGTTCTATCCCTGGAGAAGATCCTCCACAAATAATTGATATAGAAGCTGTTGGAGCTATTGCAGTTTTATTTGAAAATCTCTCCTTCATTCCATATTCTGCAGCATCAGGGCATGCTCCTCTTTCGTCAGCTAAAGTCTTTGAAGCTTCGTCAACTTTTTCTTGAATGTTTTGGAATATTTTTTTGTTCCATACTTTGCTCATCACAGATCCGAAAGGAATATTTTTTTGTTGAAAAAATGAGTGTAGTCCCATAACACCAAGACCAACGCTTCTTTCTCTCATGGCTGAATATTTCGCATGAGCAAACTCATCTGGAGCTCTATTTATAAAGTCCGTCATCACATTATCTAAAAATCTCATAACATCTTCAACAAATTGTGGATCATCTTTCCATTGATCGTAGGTATCTAAATTTAAAGATGATAAACAACAAACAGCCGTTCTTTGATTGCCTTCATTGTCTACCCCGGTTGGTAATGTAATTTCACTACAAAGGTTAGAGGTTTTAACTTTTAATCCTGCGAGTTTATGATGTTGGGGGATTTGTCTATTAACTGTATCTATATAAACAATATAAGGCTCCCCAGTCTCAATTCTAGCAGTCAACAATCTAATCCATAAATTTCTTGCTGGTATAGTTTGTTGAACAGATCCGTCATATGGACTTCTAAGTGCCCATTGACCACCTGTTTCTACTGCCCTCATAAATTCATCAGTTACCAAAACTCCGTGATGTAAATTTAGAGATCTTCTGTTAACATCTCCACCAGTAGGTCTTCTCATTTCAATAAATTCTTCAATTTCAGGGTGATCAATTTGCAAATAACAGGCTGCTGATCCTCTTCTTAAAGAGCCCTGACTAATTGCTAAAGTTAAAGAGTCCATAACTTTAATAAAAGGAATAATTCCTGAAGTCTTTCCAACTTTTCCGATCTTTTCTCCAATGGATCTCAGATTGCCCCAGTAGCTCCCTATTCCTCCGCCTCTAGCTGCAAGCCAAACATTTTCCTCCCAAAGATTTGTTATACCTTCAAGACTATCACTTGCTTCATTCAAAAAGCAGGAAATTGGTAATCCTCTTTCCGTGCCGCCATTGGATAAAACAGGTGTGGCTGGCATAAACCAAAGATTGCTAATATAATTATAAATTCTTTGCGCGTGTAAATTATCATCAGCATATACACTTGCTACTCTGGCAAAGAGATCTTGAAAACTTTCGTTTTGACCTAGATACCTATCAGTTAGAGTTGCTCTCCCAAAATCGGTTAGATTTTGATCCCTAGAACGATCAATCTTAATTGTTATACCTTTCTCATTTTGAAATAACTCTGTTTCTCCTGATAGAGAAAATAAATCCGGTTTTTTTGGTCCGTTATTTTTTAGACCGTTTTGGTTTTTTTGACTTATTGAGCCGACAGCTTTCTCTATTGCCAATGATACTGTTTTATTCATATTTTCCTTATTTTTACTCGATTTGTTAACAAAACAACTACATGTTGTGTTACAGATATGTTAATATACTATATAACACCGAAATCAATAGAACATTATAAGAACATTTAATTAATTTTGCAAGTGGAAAGTTTTGTTAATAAACATTTAATAACAAATGCCTATATTCTTTAGTAGTTATAACTAATGAAAATCAATCCTAACGGTTTTAGAGAATACGATGCACGATGGATCTTTGAAAAAGATATCGATATTGAGGGAATCACTAATTTAGGTAAAGGGCTCGGGACTCAAGTTATCAAAAACACTAAAAAAGATAATCCTAGAATAATAGTCGGACATGATTATAGATCATACAGTGAGAAAATTAAAAAAGCTCTTATTGATGGTTTAATATCAACTGGGTGTCATATTGAAGATGTGGGTTTATCTTTGTCTCCAATGGTTTATTTCGCTCAATTTAATTTAAATTCAGATGCTATTGCTATGGTCACTGCTAGTCATAACGAAAATGGATGGACTGGCGTAAAAATGGGTATCAAAAAAGGTTTAACACATGCACCTGAGGAAATGTCTGAGCTAAAAGAGTTAACGTTAAAAAATGAATTCAAAAAAGGTAAAGGTAGTTTAAAAATAATTGAAGATTTTAAAAAAATCTACATCCAGGATTTA
The DNA here is from genome assembly GCF_001179945.1 of Candidatus Pelagibacter communis. Classification (GTDB taxonomy): domain Bacteria; phylum Pseudomonadota; class Alphaproteobacteria; order Pelagibacterales; family Pelagibacteraceae; genus Pelagilacustribacter; species Pelagilacustribacter ubique_A. The sequence goes on from NZ_CVSG01000006.1 coordinate 6,101, forward strand.
ATAAATAAAAATAAGATAAACAAAAAGATAAAAGTAGTTGTTGCTTGTGGTAATGGAACGGCTGGAGTATTTGCACCAGAAATTTTAAGAGGTATTGGATGTGAAGTAATAGAGTTAGATTGTGATTTAGACTGGTCTTTCCCAAAATATAATCCCAATCCAGAGGATTTAAAAATGCTTCACTCTATAGCTGAAGCTGTAGAAAAAAATAATGCAGACATAGGGTTTGGTTTTGATGGTGATGGAGATAGATGTGGGGTTATTGATGAGCAAGGAAAAGAAATATTTTCTGATAAGATAGGTCTACTTATAGCTAGAAATCTTTCTAATAAACATAAAAACTCTAAATTCGTTGTAGATGTGAAGTCAACTGGATTATTTAAAAATGATAGCATTTTAAATAAAAACGGTTGTAAAACTATTTATTGGAAGACAGGTCATTCTCATATCAAAAGAAAAGTAAGTGGTGAAAAAGCGCTTGCTGGCTTTGAAAAAAGCGGACACTTTTTCTTTAATCAACCTTTAGGTTTTGGTTACGATGATGGGATTAATTCTGCGATACAAGTTTGCCATCTTTTAAAAGATCAAAATAAAAAAATGAGTCAAATTTTAAAAGATCTTCCAATTACTTATCAAACACCAACAATGGCCCCCTACTGTAAAGATGAAGAAAAATACAAAGTTGTCGAAGAAGTAGTTCAAACAATACAAAAATTAAAAGACAAAGGTGCTAAAATTGATAATCAATCGATTGTGGAAATTCTAACTGTAAACGGAGCGAGATTTACCTTAGAAGACGGATCTTGGGGATTAGTACGTGCATCATCAAATAAGCCTTCATTAGTTGTGGTAACAGAAAGCACTCACTCTGATTCAAGAAAAAAAGAAATATTCAAATTCATTGATGGTCTTTTAGAAAAAACTGGAAAAATTGGTGAGTACGACCAAAAAATTTAAAGCGTAAAATATTCAAATAAGAATCTTGATCCAACAAAAACTAAAAAAATACCAAAATATTTAGTAAGTTTTCTCTTATTTAATCTATGACTTGTTTTTGCACCTATTCTAGCCATAAAAGCTGTAATAGGGAAAAAAATTAAAAAAACAGGAATATTTAAAAAACCGATGCTTAAAGGAACATTTGCATCTAATAGATGACCTGAAAGCAAAAATCCCATAGCGCCAAATAAAGCGATTACAAATCCAATAGCTGCAGCGCTACCTATAGCTTTATTAATTGGATATCCGAAATATTTTAGGATAGGTACATTCATTACTGCGCCTCCTATTCCCATTGGTGCAGAAACAAATCCACTAACTACGCCAGCTAGAGTTTTTGCTAAAAATCCAATTTTAATATCTAAATTTTCACCTTTTTCTTTTAAGAATAATAAATAAAAAGCTAATCCATAAACAACAATAGTAAAATATAAGATTAAAGGTTTTGTGCTTAAATTTGCAGCCAAGATTGTTCCTAAAATTACACCAGTTACAACAGAAAGACCAAATCCTCTAACAACTTTAAAATCAACAGCTTTATGCTGGTGATGGGTTAACACTGATACAATAGAAGTAGGTATGATTATGCCAAATGACGTGCCTACTGATAGATGCATCACATAAGAAGGGTCTATTCCTGCTCTTGTAAAAATATAGAATAAAATTGGAACTGTTATTAGCCCTCCGCCAATTCCAAAAAGACCTGCAGCAAACCCTGCTGGAATAGCAGTAATGATCATAACAAATATTAAATAAATTATTTCAGATTGTGAAAGTATTAACAAAGTTATCTTTCCAGAGATATAATTTTTGTCTTTTTAATTTGATCCATCAAGTGATTAACTTTTTTAAGATCTGCATCTCTTATGCACATATTTTTAGAAAGATATTGTTTCCAGACTTTTGAACCATTCTGTCCATGAAATAGGCCTACAGTATGTCTCATAATATGATTTAATTGAACACCTTTTGTAGTTTCCTCTTGAATGTAGGGAATTAACTTTTCCATTACCTCAGATCTTGTAGGAATATTATCATTACCAAAAACTTCCCTCTCTATCTCTGCTAAGAAGTAAGGAGAGTGATAAATTGCTCTACCTATCATTACGCCATCAACTTTTGTAAGGTGATTTTTAATTTCTCCTGATGTTTTAATTCCACCATTAATTATAATTTCATCATTTTTAAAAAAATCTTTAAGTTTGTAAACAAAATCATACTTTAGTGGTGGAATATTTAAATTTTCTTTTGGAGTCAATTTTTTCAAAAGTGCTTTCCTTGCATGAATAATAAATTTTTGTGAACCAGCATCTTTTGTTGTTTGAATGAACGATTTTAAAAATTCAAAATCTTCAACTTCATTATAACCAATTCTTGTTTTTATAGTGATTGGTAATTTTGTTGCTTTAGACATTGACTCAATACATTTTGCTACTAATTTAGGTTCTTGCATAAGGCACGCACCGAATTTATTTTTTTGAACTTTTTTACTAGGGCAACCTAAATTTAAATTTATTTCTTTGTAACCATATTGCTCAGAAATTCTACAAGCTTCAGCAAGTTCTGACTCGTTTGAACCACCAACTTGTAAAGTAACTGGATTTTGAATTTTTTTAAATGATAGAAGTTTTTTTCTATCACCTCTTATGATTGCATTTGCTACAATCATCTCAGTATATAAATGAACGTTTTTACTTATAAGACTTAAAAAATAAATTTCATGTTTATCAGTGCAATCCATCATAGGCGCAACTGAAACAGTTTTTTTCATGATCTGTTAAGATTTGTTTTCTTCTTCTGTAGCCTCTTCACTTAATTCAAGAGGTTCTTCTTCTTTGTCTAAATTTTCTTCTTTTATTTCTGGTTGCTCTGCTTTTAGTTCTGATAGTGCCTCATCAGCTAAGCTAGGTTTTTTAACTTCTGGAATTCTTCTGGTTCTTTTTGAAGGTAATATTGCAACTCCGCTTTTAGATACCTGACCTTTGTATAGATTTTCAAAGTCATCGTTGGTTTCCTCTTCAATTTCCTCTTGCTCCTCTGATTCGTCCGGCTCTTTTCTTAATCTTTTTATTGCACTAGCTTCAACCTCATTAACATCAATCTTGCCATCTCCAATTTCTCTTAATGATATAATTGTTCGTTTGTCATTATCTTCCTCAACTAACATAGGTGCTCCAGCATTTAGTTGAACGGTTCTTTCTTTTGCTAATAGAACCAAATCGTATTGGTTATCAACTTTTTCTAAACAATCTTCTACGGTAATTCTTGCCATGATGGTGAGTGTATATTGAAATAATCTTAATAAATCAATTATTTTTTAAGTATGACAGGTTCTAATGTGCTTCTAATTGAAATCAAAAGAGCTAGTGAAACAATAATATAAATACCAGCAATTAATGCAATATTTTCAATAACATAACCGCTATCAATCAATATTCCAAAAACTGCAGTGCCAAAAGCGGTTGAAAATACCATCAGTGCAGTTGTTAATGCTTTAATTGCACCAATGTACTTTACCCCATAAATTTCAGCCCAAGTTGAAGAGCCTAATACGTTAGCTAATCCGTTGGATACGCCTATTAAACCTAAAAAAATAAATGCAGAAATTTCTTGTTCATAATAAAACAAAACTAGCATTGCAAAAAGTAAAGGAATATTCATCAATGGAATTAATTTTCTACTTGTAAATTTATCAACTAAAAAACCAGAAAAAAATAAAGTTACAATTGAAGTAATCGAATAAACCATAAAAGCTTTTGGAATTGTATAGATGCCCCACATTTTAGACTCTGTAATAAAAGATTGGTAAACAAATACACCAGTAGCTACCCAAGGCATTGCAAGCATATTTAGTGAAACTATATAAAATCTAAAGTCTTTAATTACTTCTACTCTTCGCCAACTTTTAATTTTTAAATTTATTTTTGGATTTTGATCTTTTTCTCTAGACTCAAGTTTTACACTTCTAATGGTATTAAATATTACAATTGGTAGAAATAAGATAATTATTATTGCGATACCCTGCCAAACAGTTCTCCAAGAGTAAATCACAAAAAAATAAGTAACAAAAACTGGCAAAATGAATTCTGCTGAAGACAAACCAAACCAAATTGTGCTTAAAGCTTTGCCTCGTGATTTTTCAAAAAATCTCGAAATAGTAGTTGTAGAGGTATGGCTCATTAAGCCTTGACCAGAAAATCTCATCAAAAAAATACCGACAGCTAAAAGGTAGATGCTATTTATAAAAGAAAAAAAAAGTGATGATAAAAATAGTAATATTATGACAAAAAATGAGTAATAAAAAATCTGATACTCATCAATTTTTTTTCCTACCCATATTAATAGAACGCTAGAAAAAATTGTTGCCATTGCATAAATATTTCCAAATTGCCCGTGGGTTATACCTAACTCATTTCTAATTGGTGCGTTAAACAAACCTAAAAAAAAGCTCTGTCCAAAACTTGAAAAAAATGTAAAGATAAAACCAAATATTATAATTTTTTTATTAATCGAAATTTTAATCATTAATGATTTTAGTAAACTTTATTTTAAAATAATGAATTATCTTAAGCATAAATATAGATCAATTTAATTTTAAATTTTATTATGAATGGTCCACTTAAAAATATACTTGTTCTTGATTTAACTAGAGTTTTAGTAGGTCCATATTGCACAATGATATTATCAGATTTAGGCGCAAGGGTAATCAAAGTAGAGTCTCCAAATGGAGGAGATGATTCTAGAAAGTTCGGACCTTTTATAAAAGATAATTCTGCGTATTTCATGTCTCTTAATAGAGGAAAAGAAAGTATCGCCTTAAACTTAAAAAACTCAGAAGATAAAAAAATATTTTTGAATATTCTTAATAAGACAGATGTTCTGGTTGAAAATTTTAAACCTGGAACTTTAGAAAAATGGGGTTTGGGCTGGAAAGATTTATGTGGCAAGTTTCCAAAACTGATTTATGCATCCGCATCAGGATTTGGGCAAACAGGGCCACTTAAAGAGTTACCAGCTTACGATATGGTTGTTCAAGGAATGGGAGGTTTGATGAGTGTCACTGGTCATCCTAAGACTGAGCCAACAAGAGTGGGAACTTCTATAGGTGACATTACAGCTGCTTTGTTTACCACTATAGGAATAAATTCAGCATTATATGATAGAGAAAAAACTGGAAAAGGTATGTTTATTGATGTTTCGATGTTGGATTGTCAGATAGCTATTTTAGAAAACGCTATTGCGAGGTATTTATCAAAAAATGAAATCCCTCAGCCCATGGGTTCTAGACATCCCTCTATTGCGCCATTTGAAGCATTTAAGACTAAAGATACTTATATAATTATTGCAGCTGGTAACGATAAATTATTTGAAAAATTATGTAATGCGCTCGACATGAAAGCAGAGTTTAATAATGAGAAATTTAAAACTAATGCGCTTAGATGCAAAAATATGGATGAATTAAAACTAATTATGGAAAAAAAATTAAAAATTTTAAATACTAAAGAGTGGACTCAAAAATTAGAAAAAGATAAAATTCCATGTGGTCCAATTTTTAATATTAAAGATGCTGTTGAAAATCCACAAATAAAAGCTCGAAACATGATAATTAATACATTCCATAAAGTGGCAGGGGATTTTAAAGCAGCAGGGAACCCTATTAAGATGTCCAGTTATGCAGATAGTATAAAAAGGGGGGATGTACCTGATTTAGATGAGAATAGAGAAAAAATAATTAAGGAGTTTTGTAAATAATTATGTCTTGCAAAGTTGCGTTTATAGGTTTGGGTGTCATGGGTTATCCAATGGCAGGTTACATTTCAAAAGCGGGTCACGATGTAACTGTTTTTAATCGAACAAAAGCAAAAGCAGAAAAATGGATTCAAGAATATAAAGGTAAAACTGCAGACACTCCAATGGATGCAGCTAAAGACTGTGATTTTATTTTCACATGTGTTGGCAACGACAATGATTTAAGAGAGGTAACTCTAGGTGATAAAGGTTTATTTAAGACTGCGAAAAAAGGCTCAATCTACATAGATAACACTACTGCTTCAGCAAATATTGCACGAGAACTTTATAAAGAGGCAAAGTCAAAGAATTTTGATTTTCTAGACGCACCAATTTCAGGAGGGCAAGCAGGAGCTGAAGGCGGAACTTTAACAGTAATGGTTGGAGGAGATGAAGCTCCATATAAAAAAGCTGAGCCAGTTATTGATTGTTACAGTAAAAAGATAAAATTACTTGGTCCCTCTGGTAGTGGTCAGTTAACTAAGATGGTAAACCAAATTTGTATAGCTGGTTTAGTGCAAGGTTTATCAGAAGCAATTAATTTTGGCATAAATGCAGGATTAAATATGCATGATGTTATTGAGGTAATTTCAAAAGGTGCAGCACAATCATGGCAAATGGAAAATAGGCACAAAACAATGATTGAAGATAAATTTGATTATGGTTTTGCTGTTGATTGGATGAGAAAAGATTTAAAAATAGCTATGGATGAAGCAAAGAAAAATAACTCTCCCCTACCAATCACAAAAATAATCGATGAATATTATGCTGAAGTTCAGAAAATGGGTGGTCAAAGATGGGATACTTCAAGCCTAATTAAAAGATTTAGAAAATAAGTTGTGCCTGAAACAGTAAGTTATTACGAAAATTCAAAAGAGATAGAAAAAAAAATCTGGGATCTGCTAACTAGAGCAGTTAAAGATAGATCTTCAGAGTTTAGAACGCCAGTGTTTATCTGTGGGAGTGATAATGACCTTGATGGAAGAGTTGTTGTTCTTAGAAAAGCAGATCAACAGAATAATTTTATCCAGTATCATAGTGATATTAGATCTTCTAAAATTGAAAAAATAAAAAAGAATCCTCACTGTTCAATTTTGTTTTATGGTAAAGAAGAAAAAATACAGCTCAGAGTTAAAGCTGAATGCGAAGTTAATTTTAATAACGATATCACAAAAGAATCTTGGGAAAAAACTGGTCACATAAGTAGAAAATGTTACTTAGCAACCAGTGGACCTGGAACAGAGTCTGAAAAGCCAACTTCAGGTCTAGATAATAAATTTGATAACTTTGACTTCACAAAAGAAGAAAGTGAAGAAGGCTACAAAAATTTTTGTGTAATTAAATGTAAAATTAAAAGTATTGAGTGGCTTTATTTAGCAGCTAAAGGTCATAGGAGAGCCTTATTAGATCTAAATGGTTCTAAAAAATTTACTTGGTTAGTCCCTTAAATTATTCAGTGTAGCCTTTTAAAGATTTTGCATCTTTTTTATCGACAATAATGGATTTTACATCGGTCCAAAATTGTTTTGCACCATATTCTTCGTATCCTTGCAGAGTTCCCTTATCTATACAATTTTCTCCAAACCATTTTTTTTGATCTTTTTTATATCCTTGGTTTTCTCCATTCCATTCCTTTGATCCATCTCTTCTCTTGATAACCTGGTGGAGATTAGATTTATAATTTAAAGAACAAGTTGGCAGTGCATGTGCACTTTCAGTATCATATCTTGAAGGTGGATACATTCTGCTTTCAAAATGATGTCCACCTGAGTAAGTTAAAAGATATAAGTTAGGATTCTTAGAGGAATCTTTTAAATTCTTACAGACCCATGGAGGTGTTGATTCGTCTTGTTGCCCATTGATTGCAAACATCTTAATTTTATCACTAAAATTAACTTCCGATATATCTGGACAAGCAGCATTAATCATAAATCCCTTAGTAATTAAATTCATCGAGGGATATTTATCTCTTAAATCTTGCCAGCCTGCTTTAAATATAGCTAATGATCCTGTTGAGGATCCAATTAAAATTACTTCTTTGGTTTTTCCATATAGTTTTGTTACTTCTTCTATAGTTGCTATAGCATCATAAAGAATCATAGAGCTTGTGTATGATCCAGTAAACTTTTTTTGATATCTTGGTTCTGCACCATATACTATTGCAGTTGCATATCCGTATTTACTTACTTGTTTTTCATAATAAATCTCATCGTCCATGTTTGGAGTGCTTGAAGGAACTACAATTATTAATCCTTTTGAAATTGAATCAAGATTTCTTAATTCTACTCTTATTTTTTCATCCTTGCCTTGATCATTTAATAAAGTTAAATCATCGTTTGTATTTTTTGAAGTTATAGTTATTTCTGTTACTTTCCGATCATCTTTTGAAACAACTTTTTTCGGAACGTCTCCAATTCTTTTTAAATTAATAACACAAGGAACATAATCACTGTCTCCTTTATACTTTCTTTTCATTTTGAGGTTTCCGTATTTTTTATCTCCATAATACTGTGATTTACCTCCTACTTTTCTTTTAAATTGATAAACAGAATGTTTTTTTTCATCATCATTCAAATTGCCAGTAATGATGCTTTTATTACCACGTCTTTCGCCTTTAATAAAAATTTTACCTTTATCGTCAACTCTTGATTTTTTTTCGTCTAAAGTCCATCTCCCTGCTCCGCCCCTATCATTGGTTACCATTCCATCTTTAATTATAAATTGGCTACCGTCATACGCATTGCTATTTTTGCTCCCCCTGCAATAATCACTAAAGGTGTATGCACCATCGTATTTTGATGAAGGTTTACCCACTGCTAAAACAGGACTAATTAGAAATAAAGAAATCAAAATAATAAAATTATTTTTTATATTTTTTAATATTCTCAACATAGTTTTTAGCGTTTTCTTTGATGTGCTCTATTTCTTCATCTGTAACTTGCCTAACTACTTTACCTGGACTGCCAAGGACCAATGATCTATCTGGAATAATTTTATTTTCTGTCACCAGTGAGTTTGCTCCGATGATACAGTTTTTACCAATCTTTGCTTTATTTAAAATAGTTGAACCTATTCCAATAATACAATCATCTGAAATTTCACATCCATGAAGCATTACCATGTGCCCTACTGTTACTCCTTTGCCTACAATTGTAGGACAACCTGGGTCTGTATGTATAACGCTACCATCTTGAATATTTGAACCTTCACCAATGATAATTGGTTCTAAATCACCTCTTAAAGTTGCATTGAACCAAATATTAGAATTCTTTTTTAATTCTACTCTACCAATAATAACTGCATTAGAAGCTACCCAACTGTTTGGATCGATTTTAGGAGTATGACCGTTAACATCGTAAATCATAAATTTGCTGTAATGTATTATTAATTATCTTATAATATATTATGGCTTTAACAAAAACACCAGTTTGCGATTTTGGAAAAAAAGCTGAGGATTTCAAACTAAAATCAATAGAAAATAAAATTATTTCTTTAAATGACGTAAAAGGTGAAAACGCAACACTTGTAATGTTTATTTGTAATCACTGTCCTTACGTAAAGGCTATAATTAAAGATTTAGCTAAAGACTGTAATCAATTAAAAAAAGACGGGATTAATTCTGTTGCTATCATGTCAAATGATACTAAAAATTATCCAGAAGACTCGTTTGATAATATGATCAAGTTTGCTAAGGCTAATAATTTTGGTGAAATAAATTATTTAATTGATGAAACACAAGATATCGCAAAAAAGTATGGAGCTGTTTGTACACCTGATTTCTTTGGCTATAATAAAGATTTAAAACTTCAGTATCGAGGAAGATTCAGAGAACTCAAAGATTTAAAACCAACTTCAGGTGGCGATAGTGATTTAAAAGTTGCAATGAAAATGATTTCTGAAACTCAAGCAGGTCCAAAGGAACAAATTCCTAGCATGGGATGCAATATAAAGTGGTTTAATTAATGTTTTTAGTTTCTACTAGAAATTTTCCTCCTGAACTTGGTGGAATGCAAAACTTAATGGAAGGTTTGTCTAACGCTCTTTTAAATCATGGACCAGTGAAGGTTTTTGCTGATAATCATGATGATGCAAAAATTTATGATCAAAATTCTAAATTAAGCATTGAGCGTGTATCAGGCTTTAAGATTTTCAGAAAGTATAGAAAAGCTAATTTGGTTAAAGATTTTATTGAGGGAAATGAAATAAGAGCATGTTTCTTTGACCATTGGAAGAGTATTGAAAATATCGATTTACAAATTTTAAAAAAATCAAAATCTTTTTGTTTAATTCACTCTAAAGAGATCAATCATCCTGCTGGTTCCTCTTTGAATAAAAGAGTTGTGAAAGCTCTAAACAAGGCAGACTTTGTAATTGCAAATTCAAAATTCACAAAAGAATTGGCATTAAAATTAGGAGTAAAAGATGTTACTGTTATCAATCCAGGATGTAATTATCCGCTCACAGTCAACGAAAAGTCTAGAGAATTTTCAAAGAATATTTTTGGTAATTCTTCACCAAAATTAATTACTGTATCTAGACTAGATGGTCGAAAAAGTCATCAAAATATTTTGATGACAATAAAAAATCTTTTGCCAAAGTTTCCAAATATGAAATATGTATCAATCGGTGATGGAGAGGAAAAAAGAAATCTTGAAAAGTTAAAAATGGAACTAGGATTAGAAAAAAATGTGGAATTAATTTTTAGTTCCACTGAACAAGAAAAAGTAGGATTGTTAGAACAGTCAGACGTTTTTGTAATGCCGTCTGTAGTTTATAAGAAATCAGTTGAGGGATTTGGTATAAGCTACATTGAAGCTGCATCTTATGGCAAACCTTCTATTGGTGGAATTTATGGTGGCGAAGGAGATGCAATTAAAAGTGGAATAACGGGATATCTATGTAATGGAAATGATCTAAATGCTATTTACGAAACATTATTAAAAATTTTATCTGATGAAAAATACAAAGAACTTGGGAACAATGCCTATGAGTTTTCCAAAGAATTTTCATGGGAAAAAATAATTAAAAAATATATTAGTTTAATTTAGACTTTATTGAATTAATAACACTATCAACATCTAGATCTTTAAGATTTTCAACGCTTATCGCTTTAAAATTATAATTCTCAATGCTTACTTTTTTAGCTGTTGTGTGACTTCCAAATAGTACTATTCCATTTTTATCTAAATGAGAAGCTATGTGAGCTGGGCCAGTGTCATTCGAAACTATAAATTTTGATTTATAAATTAAACTTACTAAAGTTTTTATATTTACTGGATCTTTGCCATCTAAAACTACTTTGGCATTTAATTTGTTAGCTTCTTCTATTTCATTAGGACCTGGAGCTAATAAGATTGGATATTTGTTTTTAAACACTTGTTTCAATTTTATAATTAGCTCCTTAAAATATGGCCACTTTTTATGAGGAAGTTTTCTAGAGCAAAATGGAAATAATAAAATATATTCGTCATTAGCATACTGTTTTATGAGTCTTGAAATATCTTCAACAGCCCAACTCAAGTCAATATTTTTTATAAACTCAGTTTCAATCCCACTTTTTGTTAATTGAACCTCCATACGATCCAAGACGGGATCTTTATCAAATTCTTTCTTTTTTTGACCTGGTTCTAATGAGGTTTCAGATGAAGACCATTCTACATTTTTAATTATAAATCTTTTATAAAATTTTGTTCTACTTGAATTTTGTAAATCAAATACTTTTGAAAATTCGTATTTTTTTAAATTCTTTTTAAGATTATTTAGATAAAATAAGTTCCATCTCGGTAATCTTTTATCAATAATAACCCCATCTATGTAAGGACATTCAGACATAAATATTGCATATGGCTGTGAGGTAAGTAAAAAAACTTTTCTATTCTGATAAAATTTTTTTATATCTTTAATTGCGCCATTTGCTTGAATTAAATCACCTAATGAACCATGTTTTATAATTAATATATTTGACATTATTATTTCCGAGTATATTTAATGAATACTACAGTCAAATATTAATATGAGTAATAAAATGGACAAAATATTGGCAGAAATCTCAGCTGGTGAATTAATAGATAAGATAACGATTTTAGAGATAAAAAAAGAAAAAATAAAAGAAAAAGTGAAATTAATTGAAGTTGAAAAAGAATTAAAATCTCTTAATCTTACAAAAGAAAAATTCATAACTAATAATAATTTAATTTCAGATTATAAAAATAAACTTAAAGATATAAATATCAAACTTTGGGACGTAGAAAATGGTAAAAGAGCTGCAGAAAAAAAACAAAACTTTGGACAAGAATTTATATCTCTAGCTAGAAATGTTTATAAATTAAATGATGAGAGAGCAAAAATTAAATTAGCAATTAACAATAAGTTGGGATCAAATATTAAAGAGGTAAAATCTCACGAGTAAATTAGTCACCTTTCAAACTTGGAATCTTTAATCTTAATACTTTAGGTAATTTAGCGTCAATTACCGCTGTAATAACCCCTTCATTTTTTTTTAATTCTTTTAATATTTTTCCATCAGGCGAAACAATCATAGAGTGTCCAAAAGTTTTTCGTCCATTATAATGTATCCCCCCTTGAGCAGGTGCGAAAATATAACAAAAATTTTCTATTGCTCTAGCTTTTAATAATGTATGCCAATGTTTTTTTCCTGTGGTCTCAGTAAATGCTGAGGGTACTGTTAAAAAAATAGAACCTGCTTTAGATAATTTTCTATAAAGATTAGGAAACCTTAGATCATAACAAATACTAAAGCCAAGTTTGCCCCATGGCAAATTAAATGTCTTTTGGTTTTTCCCTGCTGAAAATATTTTAGACTCAAAATACTTTTCTTTTTTACTTAACACTACATCGTACATATGAATTTTATCGTAAAAAGATCTGATTTTTCCATTTTTATCAATTAATACAGATCTATTAACTAATTTATTTTTTGAAACTTTAATTATTACAGAACCAACTAAAATCCATTTTTTGTATTTTTTTGCAAGTTTTTTTACTCCATTCAAATAAATATCCTTATTCATAAATGTACATGTTTTTAATAATTCCTTTTTTTTCAAAGAAAATTGAGATGATACTTCAGGGGTTAATATAAAATCAGTTTTTTGTAGAACTGCTTTTTTGATTAAAATTGAAGTTCGCTTAAGATTATGATGAATATTATTATTTGATCTTAATTGAATACATGAAACACGAAACATTACTTCATTATAGATGAAGCAAAATTCCATTTACAGTCAAAACTGGGAATATAAGCGCCAGATAATTTAACATTTCCAAAGCTTTTTTCTAAAACTTTACACCAATTATCTACTTGTTTTGGTTTTTTATCTTGGCTTCCGACTTGAGCAGTTATCACACCACCTCTTTTTAAAATTCGTTTTAAACCTTTCATATTTTTCTTAGCTAAATCTATGCAGTATTGGTCATCATTTAAATCAACAAAAATTTTGTCATATTTAGAATCTTCTATTTCTTTAATACTTTTAAAGGCATCTCCCCAAAAAGTTTTTATTTTGTTACTTTTTTTAACTTTAGAACAAACTTTTGGTAGATGACGGTAACAAACATCAACTATCTCTGGGTCTAACTCAAACCAATCGATATAATTTGAATTATTTTCTAAACAAGCTCTGGCTACTCCCCCGTCTCCTCCACCAATTATCGCTACATTATTATTTTTTTTACTCAAATCATAACTGGATTTAAAAAAGTTTGAGCTATAAATTTTTTCATCTTTTTCAGCTACTTGAATTTCATGATCTATAAATAAAGCGTGACCAAACTCCTCTAGATCCATTATTTCAACAAATTGACCAACTTTAGAGGTGAATTTTTCTAAAACATCCTTGACCACATAGAATTTCTTTTGACCGGGAGTGCTATAAATATCATCATATAGACCTACACTACTTCGATCAAAAGCATTGGTCACAACTCTTTGATGATCAATCTCTTTTCTTAAAATTTTAAGAGCAACTTTAGGGTTTACTTTTCCACATGTAAAAAAATCAAAGCTTATAACACCTCTTTCAGGAAAGGTATGAAAACTAAAATGGCTTTCTGACAATAAAGCGACTAAAGTAAAACCCTGTGGTTCAAATTTATGGGAGGCAACGTTTAATATTTCTACCTTTGCAGCTTTTGCTATTTTATAAATTACTTTTTCATAAAACTCAGGCGAATAGTCTTTTATAACACCAAGAAAATCAATGGTAATGTGCTCACCAACTTTAATCATAAAAACTACCCTTTTTTATAATTTTTAAATTTTCCCAAGACAATTTTAATTTCTTTTTTTGAAAGAATCTTAGGTATTCCAATTCTTAGGGCATTTATATATTGATGGCAAATATTTTCGATCTCTTGAGCAAGTTCAAAGGTCTTCTCTAAATTTTCTCCAAAAGCAACCTGGCCGTGATTAGCAATCAAACATGCTGTTCTATTTTTCAACGCTTTAATAATATTTCTTGAAAGATTTTTTGTTCCAAAAGTTGCGTATTTACTACACTTAATATCTTCCCCACCTGCTACTGCAACCATGTAGTGAAAGGCTGGAATGCTTTTTTGATGAGTTGAGACAGCCGAAGCACAAGTAGAGTGAGCATGAACTATAGCTTTAGCCTCTTTTTTATTCACATAAATATCTTGATGAAATCTCCACTCTGATGATGGTTTTCCCTTTTTTTTATCATAAACACCTTTAAGGGTTACAAAGACAATATCTTTTGTTTTTAATGACGAATACTTTCTTCCTGATGGAGTAATATAAAAACCATCCACTCCTTTCTCTCTTGCTCTTGCAGATATATTTCCTGATCTTAAAGCTGATAAATTCGTTATATTTAATTTTTTTGAATATTTAATTACTTCAGCTTTTAATTTACTCACTTAAATAAACCTCTCAAACCTTTTTCTGAAGCTTCACAAACACCTTTTTCAGTGATTAAACCTGTAATTAGTTTAGCAGGCGTAACATCAAAAGCTAGATTTAAAGACTTACTTTTTTGTGGGTAAATTCTTACTTTTTTTATTTCTTTATTTTCATCTACCCCTTCAACATGTGATAGCTCTTCTGAATTTCTTTCCTCGATAGGAATTTTTTTATGATCTTTGATATCCCAGTCTATAGTTGAACTTGGTAAGGCTACGTAAAAAGGAACATTATTGTCTTTTGCGGATAAAGCTTTTAAATAAGTTCCAATTTTATTACATACATCACCGTTAGATAGAGTTCTGTCAGTTCCAACGATACACATATCTACCTCTCCTCTTTGCATTAATATTCCGCCAGCATTATCTGTTATTATGGTGTTTGATATTCCTTCTTCATTTAATTCATAGGATGTTAAGTTGGCTCCTTGGTTTCGTGGCCTTGTCTCATCAACCCAAACATGTAATTTAATGCCTTTTTGATGAGCATGATAAATTGGTGAAGTAGCTGTCCCCCAATCTATAGTTGCTAACCATCCTGCATTACAATGAGTTAAAATATTGACTGTATCTTTTTTTTTGTTAGCAACATCTTCAATAATTTTAAGACCATTCAAACCGATATTTTTACAAAATTTTTCATCCTCTTCTGTAATCGCCTTTGCCTCACCAAGAGCTATTTTTAAGATATCTTTATTATTTACTCCAGATAGCTTCTTCATCATTCTGTCCACTGCCCACTTAAGATTAATCGCAGTGGGCCTTGATGCAATTAATTCTTCGCTAGACTTCTTTAGAAAAGATAAATCATTTTTTTCGATAATAGATAAAACTAAACCATATGCAGCAGTTGCGCCAATTAATGGAGCGCCTCTCACCTCCATTGTTTTAATAGCATTAATTGCATCTTTAACGATTTTTAAATCTTTAATTATAAACTGATGAGGAAGTTTTGTTTGATCAATGATTTTCACTAAATTGTTCTCAAACCAAATTGTTTTGTATGATTTGCCATCAATTTTCATTTACTTTTTTCCATTTTTTTTAACCTTTTTTTTAAGCTTGGTGACAACGAATTAAACCATTTTTTTTCTTGTCCTGATTTGGGCAAAATTTCTCCGTACTCGATCATTTGATCTGGCAATAAATCTTCTAAGTAAACCCAAACAAAATCGCTCTGCAACTTTGTATTCTTAACTAAAATTTTTCTTAGACCTATAATTAATTTTTTTTTAACTTTTGATGTTCGTCCAGCTCTTATCTGTCCGTTTAAAAAAATTTCTTTAGTTTTTACTAATTTGCCACCCATGAAATGAGCATTTTTTTGATTTTTTTGAAATATAACTTGAGCAAAAAAGGTATTTGCGCCAGTAAATTTATTATGAGCATTTGTTATATCATTCGCAATAGAATTTTTTTGTTTTTGAGAAAGATTAATGTTTGAATATTTGACTGTATAAGTTGGCATTAAGATTATTTTTTATTTAAAACTCTTCCAGCAATATTTTGTAATTTTTTTATTGTTTTTTTTGTTCTCAATTTTGGATCAGTAATTATAGCTACATCTAAACAGTTGTTTGCAGGATCTTTCTCTACTGGATAGTTTTTAAAAGTTTTTATGATTTCTTTGATCATATTTTGTGCATTAGCTGCATTTTTCATTAGAGTTTGAATTACCATACTGACATCAACTTCATCATGATCAGGGTGCCAACAATCGTAGTCTGTCACCATAGCAACTGTGCTATATCTAATTTCTGCTTCTCTTGCTAATTTAGCCTCAGGCATATTTGTCATACCAATTACATCGGCGCCCCAAGACCTATATAAGCGAGACTCAGCTAGAGTAGAAAATTGAGGACCTTCCATAACTACATAGGTGCCTCCAACTTGATGTTTAATATTTAGTTTTTTTAAGGCAGTCTCACAACATTTCGATAGGCCTTCGCTTATCGGCTTTGCCATTGACACATGAGCAACAATCTCATCATTAAAAAAAGTTTTGATTCTAGAAAATGTTCTATCAATAAATTGATCAACTATTACAAACTTTCCAGGTTCTAAATTTTCTTTTAAAGAACCTACTGCAGATACAGATATAATATCCGTTACTCCAAATTGCTTCATTGCGTCTATGTTGGCTCTAAAATTTATATTCGAAGGACTGATTTTATGACCTCTTGAATGTCTAGGAATAAAACATATTTCTTCTTTTTCAAAACTAGCTATTAAAACTTCATCTGATGGTCTTCCCCAAGGTGTATTGATTTTTTTCCATTTGGGTTTTTCAAACCCCTCCATTTTATATAATCCGCTGCCACCAATTATCCCGAGCTTTCTTTTTTTCATCATTTAATTATTAATACTTTTTTGCTAGAACTTGAAGCATAATATGGATTTAAAAAAATATATAAGATCAATTCAAGATTATCCAAAAAAAGGAATTTTATTTAGAGATATTACTACCTTAATAAAAAATGCTGAGGCATTTAAATATACAAATGATAAGATAATCGAAATTTCTAAAAAAATTGACTTTGATAAAGTTGCGGCAATAGAGTCCAGGGGTTTCGTTTTTGCCTCGACAGTCTCTTATTTAATGAGAAAGCCTTTTATTTTACTTAGAAAAAAAGATAAACTTCCAGCAGAAACTCACTCGATAGATTTTGAACTTGAATACGGCAAAGCAACTATAGAAGTCCACAAAGATTCGATTAATAAGGATGAAAAAATTCTTATAATTGATGATTTAATTGCCACAGGTGGGACTGCAGAGGCTGCTGCAAAACTTGTAGAGCTCTCTGATGGAAAAGTAGCTGGATTTATTTTTGTAATTAATCTATTTGATTTGCCAGGGGAAAAACTTCTTAAAAAGAAAGGCTATCTTACTAAAAGTCTAATTGAATTCCCTGGTCATTAAATTTCTTTGTTTTTCCAAGTTGATGGTGTTAATTCATTTTCAATTTCAATATTAATATTGTAATCAAATGGCTTCACACCTCTTTTTTTAATATATTCAAATGTTTTTCTTATTCCGTCATTTAAAGAAACTTTTGTTTTATAGTTTAATAAAGACCTAGCTTTCTCAGCAGAGCAAGTTGCATGTTTCACCTCTTTTGGTCTATCTTTTTTATAGATGGGGTTCAGGTTAACTCCTGTAATATTCGAGCAAATCTCAGCAATTTTATTTATTGATACAAATTCTTCATCTGGTCCAATATTTATTGTTTCTTTATTAACATTTTTTTGATCAAGCATAGGTATTAAACAACTTAAACAGTCATCAATGTATGAAAAGCATCTGGTTTGTTCACCGTCTCCGTAGATTATTGGTGCTTTGCCTTGTAACATACGATTGATCATTATTGAAACGACGTTTCTAAATGGATCATCATATTTTTGCCTTGGGCCAATAATGTTATGTGGTATTGCAATTACCCATTCAATTTTATTAAGATCACAAAGATTTTTTAAAACGTCCTCAGCTGCGACTTTTGAAATTGCGTAGGGATCAACAGGTTTTGGTTTCATGGACTCGGTAAATGGAGTTATTTGATCACCATATCTTGCCATGGAAGAACAAAAAATAATTCGTTTAACCTTTTCGTTCACTGCTGCTGAAAAAATTGAAACTGAAGCCAAATAATTATTTTTCGTAATCTCGAATGGTGAAAAAACAGATAGACCTTCATGAGCAGTGGCTGCACAGTGATAGACAACTTCTACACCTTTCATTATGGATTTTATTTTTTCAAAATCACAACAATCTAATTTATGAAATTCTATATTTTTAGGAATATTGTCATCGTATCCGCCTAACATATTATCTATACCGATTACTTTATGACCAAGCTCAGCCAATTTTTCACTAAGATGAGAGCCCAAAAAACCTGCTACGCCTGTTACTAAAATTTTTTTGTTTTTCAATGACATAAAAGTTTTATATATAAAATAAAAATTTAAGCAATTGATTATAATTTTGGTCTATACCAAGAACTTTTTCCTCTCATAGAATTTAATAATCCTGAAAATCTATGATAGTAAATTTCTTTTTTTTGTTCATTAAATGTCAAAATATAAAAAACATATTTAAACGCTGATTTTATTAACTTTCCACTGACTTTAAACATTGAAGAAAAATATCCATAATGTTTTTTATTAAAATAAAAGGTAGACCACATCCAATGCCAATTTCTTGATAGTTCCATTTCAAATTCTACTGATTTATTGTGAGATTTACCTCCTAAATGATGAATTATGATATTTTTATCTAAATAAATTTTTTTACCGTTTTTTTTAAGTCTTTTACAAAGATCAATTTCCTCTAAATAAATAAAAAAGTTCTTATCAAAAAATCCTACCTCTTCGAATTGTTTAATATTAAAAAACATTGCAAATCCTTTTAATTGATTGACCTGAAAAATTTGATCTTTATTTTCATTTAAATCTTTTTTACTATACTCCTCTTGTTGAGCTGGACCGATAATAGCGAAATCTTTAATTTTTTCAGAGCTTTTAAGAAAATTATTTATCGTATCTTTCTCTAGATGTGTATCTGGATTAAGGATTAAAGCGAATTGACTTTTTACTTTTGACAAACCATAATTATTTCCTTTAGCATATCCAAGATTCTCGCCTGTCAAATAACATTGCACATTTGAATATTTTTCTTCGATATTTTTTTTGAAATCATGATTGTTTGAGTTTTCAATTATTATCACTTTGTAATTGGAGCTTATAGAGTTTAAGCACTGATAAATCTTATCTTCACTTTTAAATGTATTGATTACTACTGTTAATTTAGTGTTAGTCATGTTATTTTTAATCTATTGATTTAAATAACTATTTTATTACATTATATATTAAAAAATGTCTCTCAAATCTAAATTTTAATGAAAAAAATTGTTGTTACTGGAGGAAATGGTTTTATAGGAAGCAACCTCGTCAATTTCCTTAATAAAAAAAAATATTTTGTCATTAATATTGACAAAAACATATATTCAAAAGGCTCTTATTTACTCAAAAACTTAAGTAAAAAATATTACAAGTTTTATGAGCTTGATATTAACAGTAAAAAAATTTTTAATATTTTAAAAAAATACGAGCCGATAGCTATTTTTAATCTTGCGGCAGAAACTCATGTTGATAGATCAATAGATGCTCCTGAAAATTTTATTTATTCAAATATTTTAGGAACATTTAATATTTTAGAACAGTTGAGGAAGTATAAAAAAGCAGTAAATAAAAAAATTAAACTCATTCATGTTTCTACAGATGAAGTGTATGGGGACATAAAAAATGGAACAAGATCTTCAGAAAAAAGTCCGTATTTGCCTAGCTCGCCATATTCAGCAAGTAAAGCTAGCTCTGATCATTTAATTAAATCATATGTTCGTACTTATAGTATTGATGCTATGATTTCTAATTGCTGTAATAATTTTGGACCGGGCCAATTCCCAGAAAAATTGATACCTACTTTAATATTTAATATTTTAAACAATAAACCCTTATCAATTTATGGGAAAGGTTTTAATTCGAGAGAGTGGATTTACGTTGAAGATCATTGTAGAGGACTGTTTGATATCTTTAGAAAAGGTAAAAGTGGCCAAAGCTATAATATAGGTACAGGATTTAATATAACGAATCTTAATTTAACCAAACTTTTATTAAAAATTGTAAGAAATAAAAAAATGGAAATAGGTAAACGAGTCAAAATAAAATTTGTAAAAGATAGACCAGGGCACGATTTTAGATATGCTTTGAATAGTAGAAAGATTTTAAAAGAATTGAAATGGAAGCCCAAAATAAACTTTGACTCTGGTCTTAATAAAACTCTAAGTTGGTATATCGAAAATTATAGTTTTTTTAATTATTTTTCTAAAAAATTTTTTTTCAAGAGGCTAGGTCTTAAATTATGATTAAAAAAGGTATCATACTAGCTGGTGGTCATGGAACAAGAATGAGTCCTTTAACAAAAGCTGTCAATAAACAATTATTACCGATATACGATAAGCCTTTAATTTATTACCCGCTTTCAGTATTAATGTTAGCAGGGATTAAAAATATTTTAATTATTGTAAATAAAGGTCAATTACCTCAGTTTAAAAAAATTCTTCAAGATGGAAAAAGATTTGGTATTAAGATTAGTTACGTTGAACAAACAAAACCAAAAGGTTTACCAGATGCTTTTATACTTGGGGAAAAATTTATAAAAAATGATAAAGTGGCTCTAATTTTAGGAGATAATTTCTTTTACGGCCAGAGTTTAACTAATAACTTAAAAAAATGTGTAAAATTAAATTCAGGATGTAAAATTTTAGTTCATCCAGTAAGCAAACCAGAGCTATTTGGAATTGCTAGTTTAAATGTTAATAATAAGATAACTTCAATCAAAGAAAAACCTAAGAATTCCAAATCAAATTTAGCAATAACAGGGTTATACTTTTTCGATAACAATGTAATACGAATGAGTAAATCACTAAGACCCTCGAAAAGAAAAGAATTAGAGATAGTTGATTTATTAAATAAATATAGAAGAAAAAATAGATTAAAGGCTGAATTTTTAGGTAGAGGTGGTGCATGGTTAGATACAGGCTCAATTGAAGATTTCTACAATACATCATCTTTTGTTTCAGCTTTGGAAAATAGGCAGGGTTTTAAGATTGCTTGCTTAGAGGAAATAGCTCTTAGATATAGCTGGATAAACAAAAATGGTATTAAAAAAGCGATTAACTTTTACGGAAATTGTATTTATTCAAATTACCTAAAAAAGCTAATTAAATAATCTATATAAAATATGCTTAAAAATATAGTTGTTACAGGTGGAAATGGAAGATTTGCTCAAGAACTAAAGAAAATAAAATGTAAGTATAATTTTATTTTTAGAAGTAAAAAACAATTAAATGTTTTATCAATGAGTTCTATTACAAAAAATATTAAAAATTTTAAGCCTGATTGTATTCTTCATTTAGCAGGTTTATCAAGACCAATGTCTATACATAACAAAAATATTCAAAGGAGTATTGACCTTAATATTATTGGAACAGCGAACTTAGTCAAAGCATGTAGTGAAAGGAATATAAAAATAATTTTTTTTTCAACAAATTACGTTTATCCAGGAAAGAAGGGAAATTACAAAGAACATGATGCATTGCTTCCATGGAATAATTATGGATGGTCAAAACTTGGTGCTGAATCTGCTGTTCAAATGTATAAAAATTCTTTGATTATAAGAGCTTGTATGACTGAAAGACCATTCACACATAAATCAGCATTTCAAGATGTAATGTCTAACTTTATTTTCCATGACGAATTTGCAAAAATTTTCATTAAAATTATACCTGAGAAAGGTATAATTAATATGGGTGGAAAAATACAAACAATATATGATTTTGCAAAAAAAAATAATAAAAATATTAAAAAAGCTTACTCAAAAGGATTATTACCAGAAAAAATTTACATGAATTTAAATAAATTAAATAAACTAATAAAGCGATGAAAATTATAAAAACTAAGTTTAAAAACCTATTAATTATCAAACAAAAAAATAACATAGATAGAAGAGGAAATTTAAGAGAAATTTTTAATCAGAAAATCTTAAAGAAGAAAAATTTTGTTTTTGAGTATTGTACATCCTCAAAAGCAAAAGCATTAAGAGGATTTCATTTTCAATATAACTTTCAACAAGCTAAATATGTAAATGTTCTAAAAGGTAAAATACTTGACTGCGTAATTGATCTAAGGAAAAATTCTAGAACTTTTGGAAAAACTTTTAAAATAATATTATCCGATAAAAATTGTTTAAGCTTATATATACCAGAGGGGTTTGCACATGCATTTTATAGCTATGAAAAAATAAACATTATTTATTATAAATTGACCAACTACTATAAGCCTAAATATGAGCAAGGAATAAATCTTTTGGATAGATCTTTAAATATTAATTGGCCAGGGAAAAAATTTAAAATATCTAAAAAAGATAAAAATTTAGGTTCATTTAAAGATTTTTTATCAAATTTTAATTATTTGTAGTCAGATAAATCTTTAACTAAAATAGGATACTCCTTTATCTTGAAATTCCTATTAAACCAATAAGATAAAAATCTTTCGGCTAAAAAACCGTAAATTCTTTGTAAACCATAACCTTTTAATTCATTTATTCCAAAAACTTCTTCGCATCTGTTAAGCCATGGAAAAATAACATCATAATAGTTTTTTAAAATTTCAGTTTTGCATATAAACATATTATGAGGGTTAAAAGATGTCTCCTTGTTCATAAATTCTCTGAATGCATTTTTATCTTTTTCATTTAAAAGATCGATTGCTATATCCAAATTACCCTTCCCATGAAATAAATCAAAATGAAACTTAAGATTTCTTTTTTTTTTATTAAAAATTAACGATGGTTTTTTAAGAAAGCTTCTTAAATGATTTTTAATTATTTTTGAAAATTTATAATTTTCTACAGAAAATTTTTCTCCAAGGATACAATCAAAATTATTATTATCTATTTCATTAATTGATAAACTCTGTAAATTTTCGAATGAAATGTCTTCTCTTGTAATAGTTTTTTTTAAAAAAAACTTCCTATACTGGCAAAAACCAATCCATTCGCTTTCAATTTTATTCAAGTAATTTTTCCATAACCAATAGTGAAACGTATACTCACCATAATTTGAGTTTTTCTCAGAAATACTCAATCCATTTTTATCAGTGAAAAAATCTTTTGAAAATTTTTTCTCTCCTAATCCTACAGGAATATACGATAATTTTTTGATTAATTGTTCATGACTAGGTTCAAGAGTTAAACAGAAAATTGAAACTTTATTCATAAAATTTGGTAGCGAGGGGCGGATTCGAACCGCCGACCCCAGGCTTATGAGTCCTGTGCTCTAACCAACTGAGCTACCTCGCCAAAAAATTAACTTATAATGGATATTATAATTTATTTAAACTTTTTTCTTATCTTATAATTTAAAGGCTTTTCATATTTTAAAAAGCAAAGGTATGAAATTATCATAAGCAAAACCATGAAAAATATGAAAAAAGTTTTAGTAGCATAAAGAGTTTCGCTTAAATTAAAAATATCAAAATTTATTATAATAAAAATTTGTAAAGGTACATGGATAAGGTAAATTGAATAAGTTAAGTCACCTAGAGAAGAAAATAAATTCTGTATTGATTTCTTCTTAATTAAATAATCAATTTGAGAAAATAATAGAACAGCAAACGGGCAAAATAAATAAGTTTTATAATTTCCAACAAATGATACTGTGATCATCATTATAGATATTAATATTAATATTTTTGGTTTATTAAAATAAGTTGTAATTAAATAAACAATTACACCTGAAAAAAAAAGTCTGGCACATTCTAAAAATAAACTTTCAATTTTAAAAATTTTAGCAAGTAATATTAAAAAAATACTTAAAATGATTACAAAGATAAATTTATACCTTCTTAATAAAGAAAGCGTTAAAAAAAAAATTATATAAATTGCTATTTCGATAGAGACGCTCCATATGGGTGCATTAAACGAGTGACCTTGTTCAAAACCCCATGAGGAGATGAAAAACAAATGTAAGAAAAAATGATATAAATCGTTAAACTCAACTATCTGAAAACTTTTAAAATGAAACAAACTAATATATTGCAGAATAGTAATTATAATTAATGTAGCAAAATGAAGTGGGTAAAGTCTTGCAAATCTGTTAAGAAAAAACTCTCGGCTTGTAACTAATTTTTCTTTACTTAAATAAACATGGGCAAAAACAAACCCAGATATTGCATAAAAAACGTGCACACCGTAAATTCCATATTGGTAAAAAACATTTAAGAAATCAGAAAAAGGTAAATAAACAAATGTTTCTTTATAATTTATAGATGAAGTTGAATTAAATGGACTAAAGAAATGTCTGTAATGGTAAAATAAAACTGATAGTGATGTAAAAAATCTTAAAATTTCAATCCCAAAATATTTTTTCATAATATCAATTTAATTTTTCCTCAAGCGAAATCAATGGGATACTAATTAGTCCTTGTTGATCATTTGAATATGTGGATGCCGCCACTGAAATATCACTAAAATTAAGTTTCAATTTTTTTGCAAGATTAGAATACATGAAACCCGCATTATTTGGTTTAAGCTCAAGAACTAAAGTTTGTGGTTTACAAAAAGTCAGATTAGCAAATCCAGCACCATGTAAACCTATAATTTCAGAAGCATTATTAAATAAGCTTATCTGATCTTCAAAAGAGAGATCACTTAAAGCAATTATTGAATATCCTTTTTTTATAAGAAATTTTTTTAACTCTTCTTCATTTATTATTCTTCTTAACTTGCTATGATTAGATTTAGCATCTCTCCGATCTATGTAAAATTTACTTGGAAATTTTTTTGATGTTTTTTTTAAAAATTTAGCTCTGAGAAATTGTATAATCCAATCTGGAATATTTTGAATTTCATTTGAAGGGTCATTATTTATTACATAAGGGTGGTCTACTGCAAAAGCTATATCTGACTGGATGTGTCTAAATTTTTTACTTGATATCCTTTTTTCTTTTGGAATTTTGAGAAAATCTAAGGTTTGAATTTGAAATTTTTCTTTTAAATCTGGAAATAAAAAATAGTCTATCTCATTTATGTTTATTTTATCCTCTAAAATCTTAAGTCTAGGGAGGACATCATATAACCAATGCCAATAATTCGCATTACCTGCCCCACCAGTTAAAAGAGAGAAAACAGAACCTTTAAGCTCTTTTTTAAATCTTGGTGTTCCCTTAGTAAGAACAATATTATTTGAGATATTTGAGTTTTTTACATTTCTTAATTGAAACGAAGGACCCTCTATTAATTTATTTTCAATTATAAATGCAGTATCATTTATTGTATCTGTATAAATTCTACCTTTATTAATTTTAAATATTTTATATGAGGAACTTTTGTCGAAAGTAGTTTTAAAGACATCTATTAATTCATGATTAGCGGAATTGACAATTCCTTTAATTTTTCCGAAAAAAAAAGAAAAAATACTATACCCGATATATTTTGTTATAGATTGTAATTTCTTTTTTATAGAATTAGTCAAAATAATATTATAGTTATAATCTAAATTTAATAATTTTATAAAGCAAAATAATGAAAAAAAAAGCTCTCATAACAGGTATTACTGGTCAAGATGGATCTTATCTAGCTGAATTTTTACTGAAAAAAGGTTACTCGGTTCATGGTATGGTAAGAAGAGTTGCAGCGGAAGATGAGTCTCATCGTTTTTGGAGATTAAGACATATAAAAAAAAGTTTAAATATCCATGCTGGATCTTTAGAAAGTTATGCAAGTGTAATTAATATTGTTACAAAAATTAAACCTAACGAAATTTATCATTTGGGCGCTCAAAGCTATATTGATTATGCTTTTAAAGATGAATTTTCCACAATTAATACAAATATTAATGGCACACATTTTTTACTATCTGCAATTAAAGAATTCTCTCCAAAAACAAAATTTTATTTTGCCGGATCATCAGAAATGTTTGGAAAAGTTAGAGAAGTGCCACAAAATGAGAAAACCCCTTTCTATCCTAGGTCTGTTTACGGTATATCAAAAGTAGCTGGGTTTGATTTAACTAGAAATTATCGAGAAGCATATAAATTATTTTGTTGTAGTGGAATATTATTTAATCACGAGTCTCCAAGACGTGGCTTTGAGTTTGTTACTAGAAAAATAACTCATGCAGTTGCAAGAATAAAATTTGGACTTCAAAAAGATTTACAACTTGGAAATATAGATGCAAAAAGAGATTGGGGGCATGCAAAAGATTACGTTGAAGCAATGTGGTTAATGCTCAATAGAAAAAAACCTGAAGATTACGTTATTAGTACAGGCAAACATTATACCGTAAGAGATTTTGCTAAACTTGCATTTAAATTAGTAGACTTAGATTACAAAAAATTTGTTAAAGTAGAAAAGAAATTATATCGCCCTTCTGAAGTTGAAAGTCTGTTAGGAAACTGTAGTAAAGCTAAAAGAGAATTAAAATGGAAGCCCAAATATGATTTTAAAAAGCTTGTAGAGGATATGGTGAAAGCTGATTTAGAATTTGTTGAAAAAGAAGGCTATTAATAATTTTAATTGTGAAGAGTCTTTTTAAAAATTTCTTTAAAAATAAAAATCAAACAAACGAAAAAAGATATCAAGAATATATACTCCCTAAAATCAAGGAATTTAGAAAAAAGATTGATTCTAAATCTGAGATTTCTTTTTTACATTATGGACATCTTGGGGACATCATAAATAGCCTACCCGTCATTCAGGAACTTTCTAAAATAAAAAAATGTAATTTATTTATTGAAAAAGATAAGAAAATTCCTGAACACGTTGTTTCAAAAGATCACCCGTCGGGGAGAGTATATTTAGTAGAAAACAGTATCAATAAGTTAATTCCTCTTTTGAAATATCAAAAATTTTTAAACAATGTTGAAGTTTACAAAGACCAAAAAATTGATATTGATTTAAATTTTTTTAGAGAGCTACCAATTAATTTTAACATCGACTCAGTGAGATGGTATTCACATTTAACTGGTTGTTTTCCAAATCTTACAAATAACTATTTAAATGTTCATGAGAATAGTAAATTTCAAAACTATGTTGTAATTATGAGAAGTCTTAGACGTCAAAATAAACAATTAGATTTCTCTTTTTTATCAAATTACAAAAACTTAGTTTTTGTTGGTTTGAAAGATGAATTTGATGATTTGAAATTTCAAATAAAAAATCTTGAATTTTATGACTGTAAAGATTTTCTTGAACTAGCATCTATAATCAGAAGTTCGAAACTTTTCATTGGAAATTTATCTTTTGGCTTCGCAATAGCTGAGGCTCTTAAAGTGCCAAGATTGTTAGAGTCAGCGCCAAATTTTCCTCTTGTATATCCTAATGGTAATTATGGATATGATTTCTATTTTCAAGTGCACTTTGAACAGTTAGTTGAAAAATTATATAAACTTAAATAATTTCTAATTTTGGTAATGGGAATATAAATTTAGTCCCTTTGTTTCTCATTAATTGTTCACGAATTAAAATTTCTTTTTTAAAATGCCAAGGTAATACTAGATAATAATTGGGTTTCATTGATCTTGAAAGTTTTTCGGATATTATTTTTATTTTTGAGCCTGGAGTAATTAATCCGTATTTATTCTTATTTCTTTCTGCAGCAAAATTTATTTTTTTATTATCGATTCTGAAATATTGTAATAAAACATTCCCTTTAGTGGACGCACCATAACAATGCACTGTTTCATTATTTCTTCTAATTGAATTAAGTTTATCATTAAGTTTTTTTCTTAAAGAATTGATTTTTTTTATAAAAATTTTAAAAGATTGTACTTTATTGAGTTTTAATTTTTTTTCTTCAAGCAAAATTTTTTTAATTACTCTGGTTTTTGATTTTATTTTTGAATTATTGTGACAAATAAAATATTGTTTACTACTACCATTTATATTATTTTGCTTGATATCGAATACTCTTAATCCGTTATTTTGGATCAAATTAACTATTACTTTACTACTATAATACTCTAAATGCTCATGGCATATTGTATCAAACATTTTATACTTTATAATTGAAGCCAAATCTGCAAATTCAAGTAAAAAAACTCCCTCTGGTAAAAGCAATTTTTTTACATCATTTAAAAACTTATTTGGATTCACTAAGTCGTAAAAAACTGAAAGAGCCGTAATAATTTTAAATTTTTTATTTGTTTTATTTTTCACTTTTTCCGCTGTAAAGAAACTAGATACGGAATATTTAATTTCTTTATAATTTTTTTTATATTTATTGAGTATTGGGTCAACTCCAAATTTAACAATATTTTTTTTATAAAAATTCAATAAAGTGCCATCGTTGCTAGCGATATCTAAGACTATATCATTTTTTTTTAAGTAAGTTTTTTTCGCTAAGGTCTGAGTTATATTTTTTACATGATCAGTCATCGTTTTATTTATTCCAGTTCGATATCCATAATCTGGTCCGTAAAGATATTTTAAATCGAAGTTGTGTCCTAATTGAACTAGTTCACAATGATTACAAATTACGAGGGTTATTGGTTTTTTTTCAATTTTTTGATCTTGACGAGGAAACTTACCTGTAAAACACATGTTCCCGAGTGAAAAAAGTTTTTTAAGATTTTTTTTTTTACATGCTCTACATTTATTAATCTTCATTAATTTCTTATACCAATGCTTTTATGATTATTAAATTGAAATAAAGCTAGTTAATAAGGCAAATCCTTGAAGAATTTTTGATTTTAAAGAGTTAATATTATTCCAAAAACTGTCACAGCTGAAACTGCTGCTACACTAAGAGCTAGATTTCTGTTTCTTTCAATTTTTTTTTCTTCATTAATTCTAGATAAAAGGTCAGTAAGTTTGACTTTACTTTGTTGCCTAATATCTTGGGCATGATTTTCAAATTTATATTGCGAACTCATTAATAAATTAAAACATAATGAATAAATTTTTAAATAATATGTTTGATCAAATTGGTCTAAGAGGTGTGATTCGGCCCAAAATGAATAAAATTGTGTTTCTTTAATTCAATCAGGATTTTAGATGATCGGAAATTCCCTTACGCATCCTGTCAATAATTTCATCTATATCTTTTTTCTCGCAAACAAATGGAGGTGCAATTATCAAAGCATCTCCAGTTGGTTTAATATTAACTCCAGCGTCATAGCATTTTTTATAAACATTAAAGCCAGCCTTTCCAGGTTTATCACGCATAGAAATATCTAAACCGCCTAATAACCCATAATTTCTTATGCTGTCAATGCAGCTAAGATCTTTAAGTGAATGCAAGCCCTCCTCAAAATATTTTGATAAATTTTTTACTCTATTAAAGATATCTTCTTTCTCAAATATTTTTTGTACTGCAATTGCGGCTGATACTGCTACAGGAATTCCAGAATAAGTATATCCATGAAATAACTCAACTGCTCCATCTGGTGAAGCATCCATTACTGATTGATAAATTTTTTCTCTAACTGCAACGACTCCCATAGGAACTATTCCATTAGTTGTGGCTTTGGCCATTGTTATAATATCAGGTGTCACACCAAATTCCTGGGCTGCAAATGCTGATCCTGTTCTTCCCCAACCTGTAACAACTTCATCAAAAATTAAAAGTATGCCATGATTGTCACAAATTTTTCTCAACTTTTGTAAATAATTTTTTGGAGGTATTAAAGTTCCAGTGGATCCTGCAATAGGTTCTACAATACAAGCTGCTATATTTTCACCACCTAACTTTTTTGCAATTACTTCTAAATCATCTGCTAGTTCAGATCCTGTATCAGGTTGGCCTTTAATAAACTTATGTTCAGGTAAAAAAGTATGTCTCATGTGCTCTACACCGGGCATCAAAATATTTTTAAATTCTTTTGAATTGTTTGGAATACCTCCAACTGTTAAAGCTCCAATGTTCATACCGTGATAACCTCTTTCTCTTCCAACAAATTTAAATCTATTAGTTTGACCGATTGATCTAAAGTAAGCTACTGCAATTTTAATTGCTGTCTCCACTGCAGTCGATCCACAAATCGTATAAAAAATTCTATTTAAATCCTCTGGTGTTTTTTGAGCTATCATCGTAGCTAATTCAAACGAGCCGCCATAACCTTGTTGAAAAGGCATAGTGTAATCTAAATTTTCTAACTGATTTTTAATAGCTTCGATAATCTCTTTACGCCCATGGCCAAGAGGGTTGCAATACAATCCAGAACTACCATCAATTAAAGTCTTTCCATCATGAGTATGGAGGTGAATACCCTCTGCTTTTATTATGATACGAGGGTTTTTCTTAAAATCTTTATTAGATGAAAATGGCATCCAATGTTCATTTAAAGAATTAGGAATTTTTGTTTGAAATGAGGTACTCATTATTAAATTATAGCAAAGTAATTTTTTGAATGCTATCTAAATATTATGAGAAAATTAATGAAAAAACTTTTATCAATTTTAATTCTAAGCATACTTTTGTTAAATACAGGTTATTCACTTGTATTAGCTCATCATGCTAATGAAAAATACTGTTTTGATTGTATGTATAAATATAAAATAGGTGATAAAAAAAATGACACCTATAAGTTTGAAATTGATTTACAAAATAACGATTTATCCAAAAAGGTGGATAAGCAACTTAAAGATAAAAAAACAGGCTTAGTAAGTTATATCTTATTTGAAAATAATAAAATTTTAGTTGATCAAAATAGAAAAAGTAAATACAGAGGAGGCTACTATCCTTCACATTCTGTAGGTAAAAGTTTAGTCAGCCTTGTGACAGGTTATGCCTTATGTGATGGTTATATTAATCATTCAGTTTTTGATAGAATAGATTACCCTACTGTTGCAGATACTTTATATGAAGACCAAAAATTAATAAACTTGCTTAATATGACTGCAGGTGATGATGGAATTATTGGTGATAGACTTTATGGGAAAGACAATCCTATTAGAGGTAAAGGTCCAAATACAAATACTATTCCTATTAAAAAAGTTATGAAGAGATATTTTAAAGATAAACAGCACTTGGGTTTAGAACCTGGTCTTAATTACAATTATAGTGCTTTAACAACTAATGTTGTTATGAATTATGTTATTTACAAAACTGGTGATGATTGGGAAGAATTACTTCACAAGGTATTCGTTGAAGACGCAAAAGTTGAAAAAAGAGTTTATTTTGGCAAAACGTTAAATAAAAATAAAGTTGGTAATAGAAAATCTGGAGAATACGGTAGATATTCATTCTATGCCCAAAGATATGATTATTTAAGAATTGCAAAATTAATATTAGATCATTGGAAAAATAACACTTGCGTTGGTAAATACATAAAGACAATTTATGAAAATAGAGTTGATAGACAATATGATGAATATAGTAAGTTAAGAGGTAACCACAGAGTTGCACAAACTTATGGTGGTCAGTTTCTTTTTGATCCAATCGATATTGACAGACCTATTTTAATGATGGACGGTGCATACGGACAACAAGTAGTAATTGATTTTGATAAAAACAGAATTATCACTGCTCACTCTACAGATAGACACTACGACTATTACAATTTGATATATCTGCAATTAGAACCAGGCGTTTTTGATAAACCTGTTAAAAAAAACTAAATGAAAAAACTTAAAAACTGGGATAATAAAACCTGGTTATCATCTAAATCGTATATCTCTCAATTTAATAAATTTCTTAATAGAAAAGTTAATTTAAATAAAAATTCAAAAATATTGGATATTGGATGTGGAAGAGCAAATATTATTAGTACCCTTCAAAAGAAATATAAATTTAGAAATAAACCTATTGGAATTGATATTGTTGGTAATAAGGGTGTTAAAAAAAATATCGTATTTAAAAGAGTAGAAGCTTTAAAATATTTAAATAAACAAGAGAAATATGATCTAATCTTAATTAAACAAACTATTCATTTTTTTTCAAAAACAAATTTAAATCGTCTTCTAAATCTTGCTAAAAAAAGATTAAACACCAAAGGTAAAATATTAATTTTTTCTCTAAAAACAAAAAATAATAAGATACCTTGTTTTAAAAAAATGAGAAAAAATTTAGAAAAAAGTTTAAAAAGAGACGAAGTTTTATTTAAGATAATCAAAAAAAATTTGAAAGCTATTAGCTGCACAAACCTCAACTTTAAAGTAAATATATCTAAGCAAAAATATGTAAGAATGCTTAAAGAGAGGTATATTTCATGCTTATTAAACATGAGCGATAAAGATATTAAACTTGGTATCAGTGAAATTAAATTAAAGTATAAAAATCAAATAAAATTCACTGATACCTTAAAATGTATTAGCTACAGAAAATAATTATTTTCCTGGCTCTTTATATGATGAAGCCATTTTCTGAGCAGTTTTAGCTATCTCATTCAGATCTACATCTTCTAAAATTGTAAAATCTGAAACAGCACCACTAGAAACAGCAACCATTGCAGCTGCAGCAGCTTGTTCAAAAGTTCCCTCAATCACTGCCATAAAATCATATTTTCCTCTAAGGCCTGAATATTGAGTTACTTTAGCTCCTACAGAAGCAGCAAGAGCAGATGTAGCAGCTTTTCTGTCAGTAGATGGATTACTTACAAATCCTCCAAGACCTTTAGCTGTGTAACATCCTAATGTATAAAATTTTGCCATTGTTACCTCCTTTTTTTTTTATTGACCCGGAGCCTTATAAGACATCTTCGAAGCTTTTGTTGTAGCCTTCGCAAAATCTATAGCTTCAAGTGCTGATAAGTTTTTCACAGCTCCAGTCGACTCCACTACTAATTTAACAGCAGCAAAATCATCAAAACTTGGAAGATCTGCAACTACACAAAAATCGTATGATCCTCTTACGATATCCATAGTGTGTAATGTTCCACCCACACCTTTAACAAGTTTTTCAACTACTGCTTTTCTGTCACTATTTGGATCTTTTAAAAAACCTTGAAAGGCTTTCTCGGTATAGTTTCCCATAATGTACATCTTTGTCATATTATTTCCCCTTTCCTATTTCTCGATTACAACTGTACCAGAATGAGGATCAGTTACTCCTAAATCTGATGACAGCTCTTCTAAAGTGTGCCGAAGCGTATCCAAAAATGCAATCATTTTTGGTCTTGCTGTAGCAATATCATCTTCAGAATTCCATTCACCTATCATAAAAAATTCATTAGGTTTCGTTTCAACGTATTTTGCTGAAATTTGCCCATCGAACTTTGGCATCTCATCTATTTTTTTCAAATATTCTTCTCTGCTAGATGATTTCACTTTACATCTAACAATATTCATAAACTTTGCCATGTATCTCCTTAAACGTAAATTTTATCTGCTAAACCGTAACAAAGAATAGCACTGATAATAACAAGAACGAGTGGAGCATATATTCCATCGTTTCTAGTTTTTTTAGTTAAACCTGTTTTATCAATTTTTAATGTATAAAAATTTACAACTAATATCGAAACATTCATTATAAAGACCAAGTTAAAGAAGGCCCAAGTAGCCTCTACACCACCTGATCTTATAAAAGCGATATATATTGCCATTAAAACTGTAGCGATCATGAATGAGCCTGCAAATCTTGTAATTAAAGTAGCAGTTTTATCTACTCCTCTACCTTTTAGAAATTTTTTAGTATCAAAGACTAATTGGTAAGCGTAGCTACCAACTATAATAAAATGTGCTAAGTAAATTATTAAATAAAATGCGTTTCCAAATTTGTCTATCATAAATATCCTATGCGTTATAGTCCATGACTTGATCTGTGCACTCCACAAACTTATGAGGAGTGAAAAAATCATTCATTTGACCTAGTTGATTAATAATTGCTTGCTCATCTTTTCCTTTCCACCAACAATACATTTCCATCGTGTCTCCTGGTGTATTCCAAGTCATTTGGCAAGCAGCATTGTCACTTTTCATGCTCTTAACAATATCTTCCATCTTCATAGAAGCCACTGTATCTGTAAATTTTTTTTTCATTTCGGCAGACTTAAAAGTATGCGTTACCATATAGTTTTTCATTTTCCTCCTTTATAGGTTTATTTTTGATAGTTCATATAACTGAGCATTATCTACACACTCAGCATAAATTTCTTTAGCTTTAGGGTTGTTCCCTGTAACAAACTCTTTCATCCCAGCTTCGTTATGAACATTGACTTTAAATAACATTCCGCTTTTATCTGGGATCATAGCCCCAACAGTTTTTTCCGGATATGCAACACTTTCTCTAACGCTCATACCTTCATCTGATTGCATCCATTTCGTAAAAGTTTCTAATTTACTCTCTTTAAATTTAAGATATACCAACATTTCTTTTTCCATTTTTTTACTTTAATTTAAACTCCTCTTATTATTATTCCATTAGCAACTGAGTTTGCTAATCGAATTGGTTTTACTGGTTTATATTCCTCAGAGTCATGCCACTCTAAAGCTTTTTCATATGTTGGAAATTTAATTACTACTGTTCTAGGATATTTCCATTCACCATCAATCACTGTGTATTCACCAGCACGAACAAGATATTCCCCTCCAAATTTTTGAACCGTAGGTACTACCTTACCAACATACTCTTTATAAGCTTCGGGATTTTTAACGTCTATATTAGCAATTACGTATCCACTCATGTCTATCCTGCGTAAATTGTTCTGGATAGTTTCTCAATTTTTTCTTCTGAACCTTTAATTTGTTTATATATAAATTTATTACACTCGGTATTCTTAGATTTATTAAAAGGCTTGCCATAAACTTTATCTACGTAAACATTCATACCTTTATTCATTTCATCTTCTTTTACGCCTTCAGACGCAAGATACTCCCTAATTACTTTTACCGAAGCTAAAGCTAATTCCATATTTTTAACTTCAATAGTTTCTGCAGGTAAAACAGCTGTAGCACTATAGTGTCCTAGACACTCTATTGTTTTTTCTTTTTGAGCTTTTGTTATATGTCCCGCAGCTATCGCTGAGCCCATAAATAATAGAGTTGCAATTAAAATAAATTTAAATTTCATAGGTAATCTTAATTAAATTTAGAATAGTTTAACTATGTTAAATTTTAATTACAGGTATGCAAATTGTCTACAACTTGAAGATGATTTATTTCCAATTAGGCTTTGTTTTATTAAGAAAACTTTTTATTCCAATTTTTTTATTTTCGCTATCAAGCAATTTATAAAACTCTTGTCTCTCTTTTATTAAAGATTTTTTTAAATTTTCCTCTGAATTAACTAAATTTTTAATTACTTGAAGTGATTTTTTTGGCTTTGACGAGATTGTATTTAAAAAGTTTAAAGTAAATTCTTTAAAATTTTCCTTAGGAATAACCTGTGAAACAATCCCATACTTCATTGCAGTTTCAGCATCAATAATTTCTCCTGACATTGCTAAATATTTTACATTTTGATTTGAAGTAAATTTTTTTGTTTTTTGTGTACCACCAATACCTGGAATTAATCCTAAATTAATTTCAGGCAAACCAAATTTCGCTTCGGAGCTTGCAATGATTAAATCACTTGAGAGAGCAAGCTCAAAACCACCTCCTAATGCATAGCCCTCGACGAATGAGATAATTGGAATATCGATTTTTTGTAAATCATCAACTTTAGAAAAAAGTTTTTGTTTTTTTGCTTTTTTTGAGTCAAGTTT
Organism: Candidatus Pelagibacter communis; assembly: GCF_001179945.1. Lineage (GTDB taxonomy): Bacteria > Pseudomonadota > Alphaproteobacteria > Pelagibacterales > Pelagibacteraceae > Pelagilacustribacter > Pelagilacustribacter ubique_A. Next base: position 42,023 of record NZ_CVSG01000006.1, read on the forward strand.
TTCAAGTTCTTTGATATCGGCTCCAGGCGAAAAAAACTTTGGACCTCCAATTAAACCGATGCACTTTATCTCTTTTGATTTATTCAAATTTTTGGTTGCATCGCCAATTTCATTAAGTGTTTTTTGATCTAAACTATTATTTTTATTGTTAGCAATTTCGATAATTGCGTAATTTTCTCGCTTTTCTAGTTTAATATTTTTATAGTTCATCAATTAATAAGATATAAATTTCATAATGACAGAGCAACTAATTATATTGATAGAAATCATCCTTATTGACTTGGTCTTAGCAGGAGATAACGCAATTATTATTGGTATGGTTGCTTCAAAATTTGAAGATTCTAATAGAAAGAAAATAATTTTCTGGGGCATTGGTGGAGCCGTTGTTTTGAGAATTCTTTTTACTTTTATTACAGCTTATTTATTGCAAATCTCAGGTTTAAGATTAATTGGAGGAATTTTATTACTTTATATCTGCTACAAACTTTACAGAGATGTAATTCAGAATAAAATTGAAGAAAAAAATATCGAAGTTGACAACTCAAATCTTAAAAAAGCAATTTTTACAGTAATTCTTGCAGATGTAACAATGAGTTTAGACAACGTTTTAGGTGTAGCTGGTGCAGCAGGAGATCATTATACTCTTCTTGCTTTTGGCTTAGGTCTATCAATACTATTAATGGCTTTTGCAGCTAATTATACTGCTAAACTGATTAAAAAATATTCTTGGATTAGTTGGGTTGGGTTATTTGCAATACTAATCGTAGCTATCCAATTAATATATGAGGATTTAAAAATTCTATTATGATTAAATTTATAATATTTTTTTTATTAATATTTAATATTTCTCACGCAGTTGAATTTTTGGGTGATTTCAAACAAGGCTCTTTTATTTTGGGAAAAACAGATCCAAATTCAAAAGTATTTATTGATGATAGAAAAGTAAGAGTTTCAAATGATGGATATTTCGCTTTTGGATTAGATAGAGATAGAAAAAATAATGTTTTAATTAAAGTAAAAACTGGAAAAGAAACTAAGTTAATTGAAAAAAAGGTTTTTAAAAGAAAGTATAAAGTACAAAGAATTGATGGTCTACCACCAAAACAGGTAACACCTCCACCAGAAGTTTATGAGAGAATTAAAAAAGATAATGTTTTAATTGGCAAAGCTAGATCTATCGATAGTAAATTAGTATTTTTTAAAGATAAATTTATTTACCCAATTGATAAATATATTATTACAGGAGTTTACGGCAGCCAGAGAATTTTAAACGGTAAACCAAGAAGACCTCACTATGGTATAGATTTTCATGCTCCAGAAGGTACTCCAGTTAAATCCATGATGGATGGAGTTGTCACTTTAGTAGCAAATGATATGTACTTTACAGGTGGAACAATCATTTTCGATCATGGCCACGGCGTAAGTACTTTGTATATGCACATGAAGGATATAAATGTTAAGAAAGGCCAGAAAGTTAAGAAGGGAGAAATTGTTGGGACTCTTGGGCAAAGTGGCAGAGCAACAGGTCCGCATTTAGATATAAGGCTGAATTGGTTTGAAGTAAAGTTGGACCCTGCTTCTGTGCTCAAATAAAATTAATCTAACTCAAACTTATTTTTATAGTCTTTTAATAAAGACTTATCTTGATCTTCTTTAAAAAGAACAAAATTTTCAATTACCAAAACATCTAAATTAGTTCCCATAAAACAATTAAATGCATCCTCTACACTACAAACTATAGGTTCTCCACGAACGTTAAAAGAGGTATTTACAAGAACTGGGCAATTAGTGATTTTCTTAAACTCATTAATTAAATCATAATATTTTGGATTAGTTTCTTTATGGACAGTCTGAATTCTTGCAGAATAGTCGACATGGGTGATTGCGGGTATTGATGATCTTTTAATATTTAACTTATCAATTCCAAATAATTTATTATCTTTTTCTGACATAGTAATTTGTTTTTCTTTTTTTACGTCAGAAACTAAAAGCATGTATGGGCTGTCATAATCTATTTCAAACCATTCCTTAACATCTTCTCTCAAAACTGAGGGCGCAAAAGGTCGAAAACTTTCTCTAAACTTTATTTTTAAATTTAATTCTTTTTGCATTTTTTCTGATCTTGGGTCGGCTAAAATTGAACGAGCACCTAAGGCTCTCGGTCCAAATTCCATTCTACCTTGAAACCAACCAACAGTTTTACTGTTTGCAAGTTCTTTAGCAACTTGTGATGAAATTTCTGAAGATGTTTTTTCTTTGTAAACTGCTTTTAAAGATTTTAAGTTTCTTTCTATAGAGCTTGCTTCGTGTCGAGGGCCTAAATAAGCTCCTTTCATTTTATCTTTCAAATCTTTTCTAGGTTTATCTAGTTCTCGGTGCCAGTAAGCTAATGCTGCACCCAAAGATCCTCCCGCATCACCAGCTGCTGGTTGTATCCATATATTCTCAAAATAATTTTTTCTTAAAATTTTACCATTGGCAACACAATTTAAGGCCACTCCACCAGCCAAACATAAATTTTTTATTTTATACTCTTTGACAATATCTCTAGTTAATCTTAATACAACTTCCTCCGTTACTGCTTGTATTGAAGATGCTATATCCATGTGAAAATCTGTTAATAAATCTTTTTTTGAGTTCCTAACTGGTTGGCCAAATAAATTTGAGAACTTTTTATTTGTCATTGTTAAACCTGTTGCATAGTTGAAGTATTTCATATTTAACTTAAAAGAGCCGTCCTCCTTTAAATCCATTAATTCTTTAATAATCAAATCTTTATACTTAGGCTTTCCGTAAGGAGCTAAACCCATCACTTTATACTCTCCGCTATTAACTTTAAAACCTGTGTAATAAGTAAAAGCGGAATAAAGTAGTCCCAATGAATGTGGAAAATGTATTTCTTTTAACATATTTAATTTATTTTCTTTTCCAATAGCAACAGTTGTTGTTGCCCATTCACCGACACCATCTAAGGTCAAAACAATAGCTTCTTTAAATGGAGATGGATAAAATGCACTAGCTGCATGACTATAATGATGCTCAGAAAATTTAATCTTATTTATATCTTTAAAATCTTCATCATGACTTTTAAGATTATCGAAAAGAAATTTTTTTTGAAATAACTTTTCTCTAAGCCAAATAGGCATTGATAAACTAAAAGATTTAAATCCTTTTGGAGCAAATGCCATATAAGTTTCGAGAAGCCTCTCAAATTTTAAAAATGGTTTTTCAAAGAAAACTATATGATCAATATCACTTAATTTTATTTTTGCTTCTGACAAAACATAATTTATAGCATTTATAGGGTATCTAGCATCGTGTTTTTTTCTAGAAAATCTCTCCTCTTGAGCTGCGGCTACTATTTCACCGTCTATTATAAGTGCTGCTGCACTGTCATGGTAAAAAGCTGATATGCCAAGTATAGATGTCACTTAAAAAATTGTATAAATAAACGGCGCTACTGCTGAACCTTGGCTTAAAACAATTAAAATTCCAAATAAAGCTAGAACTAGAATTATAGGTAACAACCAATATTTTTTTCTTTCTTTTAAAAATTCCCAGAATTCTTTTATAAATTCAATCATTTTACCTAATTCAATACACCTTTATCAATTAATAACTTTGAAACAAATTTATGTCCAGCAGAAGATAAGTGCACAGGATCAAAATTTAAAAAAAGTTTTTTATTATCATTTTTATTGCAAAAATCATTAGAAAAATCAAATAATTGCTGATTTAATTTTCTAAATAAAAGACTAATTTGATATTGAGGGTTCATAATATCAAACTGACAATCTTTCTTAATTTGATACTTGTAGGGTAATAATATAAATTTTACCTCTAACTGTTTTTTGTCTGCATAGTCTATTATTTTTTTAAGATTTTTTTCATACTCTTCTAAATAATTTTTATTTAAATAATAAGGTGACATATAATTATAATGCCTTTTTACGTTATTTGTACTTACTGCCTTAATGAGATTAAATGTGGCTGACTTATCTCTTAAAAAAAAATTTAATTTAATAAATAATTTATTATTAATTAGTTTTGAAATAAAATTTTTATTATCATAAATTTCTGTTTCTAAGTTTTCTTTTTGTAAAACTCCCTCCTGCAGAACGATATCATTTAAACATAAAAAAATTAATATCTCTTTTACTTGAGGGAAATCATTATTATATTTTTTTATTAAAAATGTATAATCTTCTAATCTATGTCCAGCCACAGATGTATTTAATAAATTTTTTTTTGATTGGCTTCTGAGTCTACCAATAAAAGTGTTTCTTTCCTCTACGGAAACTCCAAAACTCACGCTGTCCCCCAAAATAATTATAGATTTTTGATTATCTATTAATTTATAGTCTGTAAGAGGCACTCTAAATCCATTAGGATCTGTCTTAATCATTTCACCCATAACTACCATAGATATATTGGGCTTATGATATGTTATGCCATCCTTTTTAAAAAAAGACTTTTTATTAAACCCTTGTAATTCGACTATGTTAAAAATTCTTAAAGAGAATTCTATTATTAAAAAAATAAATATGATGGTTAAGAAATTAACAAACAAAATTTTTTTCATCAAAATTGTTTTTTCATTGATCCAATATCTTTTTTTCTTTTTATCCAATAGGATTGTTTTTTCTTTAAAAATTTAAGACCTAATAAGTCTTTTCCAAAAAGCCTGACTGTCAAGCTAATTGGGGTTAATATAATAAAATAAATTATTGCCATAACTATAGGGGCAATTATTTTACCTAAAAGCTCCCCAAATTTAATCCAAATTTTGTTTAAAGGAGATAATATTTTTGAATTCACTAATCCTAAAATTAAAAAGATGATTGAAATTATGATTAAATATATATTTGGATTTTTGCCATTAATAATTGGCCATAAGCCAAATCCTAAAAAAACGATAAAAAATAATATCCCAAAACTTTTGTTAGATGATTTTTTATTCATAAATTTTCCTCATATTCTTTATTTTTTTTGGATTAAGAAGACATGTTTGTATTTACTTAATAATTGTCTGCCTCCTGCGCCTACAATTCCAAGAATTATCGCTAACAAAATTGCTAATGATCCATAAAGAAGTGGATTACTATCAGAAAGTTTATAAATAAATTTGGAAAAAAAATTCATATTTTCAAAGCTTACAATTTCAGTTTCTTTTATTTTTCTAACTCCCTCATAAAAAAATGTATCATATGCAATAGCAATAGCGACTGAACATAATAACATTGCAAACAGAGTTTTTAAGTGAGAGCTATTAAGATACTGACCTATCTTTTGACCAACCTGTACACCAACAATTGATCCTACGACTAAAACAATAACTAAAATTAAATCAATTGAACTGTATTTAAAAGCGTGTAACACAGTTACTAATGCACTTATAAATACTGTCACAAATAAAGAAGTTCCAGGAATTAATTTTATTGGCATACCTATTAAATAAATCATTGCAGGAACCATCAAAAAGGCGCCTCCTACTCCAATTAACGCAGCTACAAAACCTACAATTATTCCAAGAAGTATTGGGGTAAAAGCACTTTCATAAAGTCTTGATTTGGGAAATCTTAATTTAAGAGGCAGACGATGAATCCAGTAGTGTGAGTGGAGTTTTTTCTTTAAAATTATTTTTTTTCTTGCAGCATCAATCTCGCTTGCACCTTGTATAAGCATTAAAGTGCCTATAATTGCAAGAAGATACATGTAGAACAGTGAAATTATAATACTTAATTTACCTGTTTCCTCAAAAAAAGTGAATGTAATGATTCCAAGAATTGTACCTACTGTACCACCTATAATTATCATTAATCCCATCTTGTAGTCTAATGTATTTTTAAACCAATGAGTCATGGATCCAGATACTGATGTTGCTAAAATATTATTAATTTCATTTGGCACTGCATAAATAGGCGGAATCCCTAAAAAAATTAAAAAGGGTGTCATCAAAAAACCACCGCCTACACCAAATAGGCCGGACAAAACTCCAACGGCAAAGCTGACAAATAAAATAAAAATTACATCTATGTGGACTTGTACAATTGGAAGATAAATTTCCATACCTAATTAATCATAGGTATTCTTCTTAATCTCAATTGTCAATCAAGACTTTAGAACTAGGCGGCTACTTGCAGTTTATGCTTTGAAACCATGCCGCTCAAAAAATTCCATAGATACCTTGCAGTTAATAACGAGGCATTTTCTGCCTTTTTTTGCTCATCACTACTTAAGCCATCTAAAAGTTTTTCGCATTCTGCTCTGTGAATTACATCGGCAGATTTATGCGCCTCAAAAAATTCTAGTCCCTCTTTTGAGTTTACTCCATAAAATTTCTTTAAACCTTGAATTTTTGTTTCTGCAATTTCAGGAATTTGTCTTTCATAAGTATACAATGATGCCAAACCTTCCGCATAAGATTTTCTTGCTTGAGCAAAAAAATTATCGATCATATCTTTTGTGAACCAATCAAGCTTTGTATTTTCAATTTCTATTTCATTTGCTCCAAGAGCTTTGGCGAAATTTTTCCACAATTTTGGATGATCACCATCTTTATTTTCCTCATCCTGTAAATTTTCTAAAAGAATTCTTCTTT
>NZ_CVSG01000007.1 GCF_001179945.1 Candidatus Pelagibacter communis
GAGAATTTGAATTTTCAAAATTTGCAAAATCATTGAAATTAATTAAAAAAAGGAGGAGAACCTTAGTAGATATTGGGGCAAATATAGGTTCAATTACAATACCTTCGCTTAAAAACAACTTTTTTGAAAATGCTTTAGTTTTTGAGCCTAATCCTGAAAGTTTAAGATTATTAAAGTCAAACATTTTAATTAATAATCTTGAAAACAAAGTTAATATAAAAGAACTAGCATTAAGTGACAAAAAAACATTTAAAACTTTGCATGCAGATCTTAAACTAAATAGGGGAAACAATAAGTTAATATCACAAAAAAAAAGAGGAAAAAATTTTTTCCATGTTAAAACTGATATTTTAGATAATTACACAAAAAGCTTTGATAAGAATAATTGCTTTATTAAGATTGATGTTCAAGGTGAGGAAAGCAGGATACTAATTTCATCAAAAAATACTTTGTCAAAAAAAATCCCAATCGTATTAGAATTTGAACCGTCTAATTTGAATAAAAATTGGAAAGTATATTTTAAATATGTCTTAAAATATTACAAAAATTTTTATGATTTAAAGGAGCTAAAACCTATGAAAAAAAATTTATCTTCAGAAACCCTAGAAAAAGTTTATCAGATTTACTTTAAAAAAAATAGTTTTACAGATTTGTTATTTATTTGAAGGAATACTATAAATTTTCCTAATTTTTTTTCTCAAAAAACCTGGAATGTATAAAACTAAACGACTTAAAATCCATTTATAAAAAATTTTAAAAGTTTTTTTGTTCAATGGCATAGTATAAATGTCAGTATTTGGATAAACATCATTGGTTGCTTTTTTTCCAAATCCCAAAAACATTTTTACATCGTCATTTAAATTATTTAAAAATTCAGCATTTAATAAAATCGGTTCACTTTGGCTGGTATCTTTCTCCACTTGAAAAAAAAGTGTTTTTCTAACAAAATTTTTATTATTAGTTGGTTTAGCCCTGTGCACCCCCCAAGAATTATAGATTAAGATAGTTCCTTTTTTTCCTTTAAAACCAACAACGTCTTTTTTAAAGTTTTGCTCAACATAATCTACAGTGTAATCGTGATGAGTATTTTCTCCTGACCATATATGTGACTTTTCAATATACTGAAACTCACCATCTTCCACATCACTTAAATAAGCAAGAAAAATAATTCCCGGCGCCGTTGTGTGTGTTTCTCCTTTATCTCTGTCATATCTTCTATTGTCAGTATGCCATTGCATATGCTGACCACCAAAGTTTTCGTAATATCTGAGTGCCTTTAGTCTAAATAAATTACCAAAAATTTCTTTACAAAAATTAATTACTTTTAAATTAGTGCAATAATTATAAAAGTTTTTAGAGGCAGCCAGCATATGAGTTAAAAAAAATTGATTACCATGCGTGAAATATACTCCAGCAATGTTGTTTTTATTTAAACTTAAATCTGCATTTTTTACATCATCTATTATATTATTTATAAAATCTTGAGTTAGTGCGTTTTCAAATTTAAAAAAACCTTTAGTTTTGATTTCATTAACGATTTTTTTATTATCACAATTTAAAAATTCTTGTGTAAAAACATTCATTACTAATTATACCTTAGTTTTTTTCCAAAGAAAATAAGAAAAGGAGTAAAACAAAATTACTCCAACAAAGTAATTCCATTCCAACATATGCTTAAAGTGAGTATTGCCTTTAGTTACAAGTGTTGGAACACTTAAAATTGCAACAATAATTAAAACACTTACTAATGCTAACTTTAATATAAGGACTTTTTTATTAATTAAGTTTTCTAATTTAATTTTAAGTTTATAAAAATGAAAAACTAAATAACCTTGTGCTATTAATTCAAATATAATGAATAGAAGGAGAACTAATCTTCTAAACAGTTTATATAACTGAATATCAAATTTAATACCTAAAAAAATAGAGTGGATTGCTAAAAAAATTGCAGACAATATGCCAAATGTTTTAAATTTATAGTTTATTTCAGTTGAATATAATTTATTTACTAGTTCATTATTATTTTTCCAATAAAGAAACAAAAGTATTGCTGTTAAAATCATTGATGGCTTAAAAATTAGATACTGAGGAAAAGTTCTTGAAGCTCGACTTATTGATAAACTTCCATCGATATATGGAATTGAAAAATTCGATCTACCTATAAAATCTACTTGGAAAATTGTATTGTCTAAAAACTCAGGATTTTGAGATATAAAAAGACATAAATTTATTGCCAGCAATGGAATAAAAAAGATCCACAAACTCAACTTTCTAATTTGAGTTATTTCTTTCATAAATATTTTAGATTATTTCTTTTTATTTCTTTTTCTTGCTCTTCTTTTTTTTGAGCCAATTTTTCTTCTACCACGGTGCTTTTTGGGGTAACCCATATTTTTGTCTCCTTTTCTCTATCTTAATATGTAAAGTTATATATAAGTTTCAATTATACTTATTTTATGAAAAAGTCTATAAGCACATTTCTGAAACATCCAACAAAAGATAGCTCAAATAGATCCGCAAATCCTCCAGTAACCCGCGCTTCAACTATTTTATTCAACACAATGCAAGAAATGTATCAACATGAACTCAAAGTTAAGAAACACAAGAAAATATCTCATTATACCTATGGACGATACGGTAGCACGACTACAATTGAACTTGAGAATATTTTAAAAGAATTAGAACAGGCTTATCACGTTTTT
>NZ_CVSG01000008.1 GCF_001179945.1 Candidatus Pelagibacter communis
CAATAGCAGTAAATCTTGCTTTTGCCTTACAACATTTAGGATTAAAAATTGGAATACTTGATGCAGATATTTATGGGCCGTCTTTGCCTAAACTTTTGAATTTAAATGAAAAACCCAAGAGCGAAGATAATAAAACAATAACACCTTTAGAAAAATTTGGAGTTCAATGTATGTCAATGGGATTTTTAGTAGATGAACAAACACCCATGATTTGGAGGGGTCCAATGGTAATCAGTGCTCTAAAAACAATGACACAAAAAGTTTTATGGAAAGACAGAGATATAATAGTAATAGATATGCCTCCTGGTACAGGAGATACACAATTAACATTCGCACAAGAAGTAAAAATTGATGGAGCAATTATTGTTGCAACACCACAAGACTTAGCTCTTCTTGATGTAAAAAGAGGAATTCAAATGTTTGATAAGACAGGTGTTAAAATTTTAGGCTTAATTGATAATATGAGTTTTTTTAAAGGTGATGATGGTAAAGAATATAAAATATTTGGTGAAAGCGGTGTAGAAAAAACTGCAAAAGATTTCAAAAAAGAATTTTTAGGACACTTGCCTATTCATCAAGATTTAAGAAGTTCTGCAGACAAAGGTGATCCATTAACCCACTCTGACCCTGAGCACAAAGTTTCTAAGCTATTTAACGATATTGCAAAAAAAATAAACCTTTCGTTAAGCTAGTTTCTATATTTAACAAAATTTTTATATAATTAATATTTTTTTTCATAAATATAAAAAAAGGTATTTTTATCGAAATCAATTTTATTATTTTCATAAGTTAAATGACCTAAGTCTGGATATCTTATTAATTCTTTAAACTTTCCATCTAAATTATACTCTTTATTGATCAATGATTTTTTTCCATCTGTAAAATGATTTCTAAAATACTCATGATTCATTGAAAAAAAATATTTCGAAGTTCTGTGAATATGTTTTAAGTAGTTTTTGGCTGTTTCAGGTTGCATCTCTCCCAAGCTATTTTTGTTAATTGCTAGATCAAATGTATTATTTTCTAAATTTTCAATTTCCCATGGAGGTAAAAAGATTAAATCATAATCGATTTTTATTTGCTTGCTAAAAATTTGTTCCCCATAAAAAAAATTTTTTTTGTTTGGAAAGCACTTGGATAAATAATAGGAGGCTAATGTTAAGGTTTCAGGTATATCGATGTCAATGTAAGTAAAATTCTTTAAATCTTTTAATAAATAATATGCAAATTTTCCATATCCTCCACCTATCTCAAGTATCTGTCCATCTTGTTTTTCAAAATAGTTTTTCAAGTTTTTTGTGTAAATATCATTTACAAAACTTCCAATAACTACAAAATTATTATCAATTTTTGCTCCAATTTGATTTCCATACATTGGCATCTCTAATTCGGAAAAATTTGACCCTTTATTAAAAAATTTCCATAATTCAAGTTGACCGCCAAATATCTCCTCGGATAGAAATTTTCTCAAAAATAGGTTTTTATTGAATTTTTTTATTAAGTTTTGATTTTCAACTCCCAAATAATTATTCCAATTACCAAAGTTTTGAAGGAAAAATAAAAATTTTTCAACATCGTTACTTTTGTAACTTTCTAGCAAAAAACTAAAGTCATTATCAATATGTGATTGCCATAAAGAAGATGGTTTATATAAATAAGATTTTTTTTTTTGGTCAATTTTCATTTGCTTATATGACTTAAATATTCTTTGCGCTAATGATAAATCCTTTTTATCGATCTTATTTTCTTTAGAAATATAAATTTTAATAATTTTATTATTTGGCTTAAAATATAATTGTAAGCCTCTTAGATAAGGAAAAAGTTTTTTTTTTATAGTTTTTAAAAGTCTTTTTTCTGAGATAACTTTTCTTGCTTTGAGAAAGAAACTCATTTGATAATTTTAGCATTAAACTTAAATGAACTCAACTGTTCGTTCTACTCTCCTTTTTTAGGATCTGAAATTTCATGAGATACTTTTTTTTTCACCTTTTGCCATTAGATAAAATAAGATAAACTTTGAAAAGCAGGTTTAAAAATATGATGAACTTAAATAAATTTTTTAATTATCATTTTTTTTTCTTATTTTTATTTGTAGGATATTTTGTATCCTATTTGCTCTTTGGCAGTTTCACTCTGTTTTACATCGATAGGCTAGATAACGAAATCGTTTACAATCATATACTAGGAAACTTTTACAGAGGCGAATATAACGCAGCTGATATTTTTCTTAATGGGGAAACTAAAATATATTGGCTAAGAAGATTGTTTCAACCCTTTTCTTTATTATATATTTTCAATACTGAGTTTGCTTATTGGTTTTTCGATATTTTTACAAAAATAGTCTCATATTTAAGTTTCTATATTTTAGCAAAAAAATTTACTAAAAATTATTTAATTGTCTCTTTAAGCGCATGTTTGTTTGCTTCGATGAATACATTTTCTGTTTGGGGACTATTGATTTCAACTTTTCCTTATTTCGTTTACATAATATTATTTAAAACAAATCTAAATTTTAAACATTATTTAATAACGTTTTTAGTGGCATTAAACTCAGAAATAGTTCACTCACCTTATTTCTTTATATTTTTAGTTATTTTTTTAATATCGTTTAACTCAATTACAAAACAAAAAATTAAAAATTTGTTTTTTATATCTCTTGTTTTTTATTTTTTTGTTTTAATTTCAAATTCAAACATCCTTTATGCTTTTATATTTGACGGCCCATTTCATAGAGAAGAGATGGAAAGAATGGTAGAGGATTTTAATTTTTATAAGGCAATATCAAGCTTATTTTATTTAAATTTTGTTTGGAGAGAGGAGTTTTTTACTTATAGCTTAGCTTCAGATATACCTTTCATCTTTTATACAGTAATTTTTTTTCCACTTGTTTTTTTTTCAAAAAATAAAGAAATAATTAAACTGGTTTTGATTTGTCTTTCATTATGGATATTGTATCACTCATTATTAATATCTTATGATCTTTACATAACTAGATATTGGAACCCAGGTTACTATTTCATTTTTTCAATTTTTATTTATTCTTGTATTTTCCTCTTTGTATTAAAAACTTACAAAAAATTAATTCCACTATCTATTTGTTTAGTGCTATTGTTTCAGATAAATTCCAACTTTGTTCCATTAGCTAAAAAATATGTAAAACCATTTAAAGTTGAAAATTTTCGAAATTATTACTCTTTTAAAGATTATTACTTAAAAGAAAGTTATTCAAAAATAAAAAGTATAGTTGGAGATGAAAAAGTTATTTCTCTTTGGAACGTCGACCCTATGGTTGCTGTGATGAACGGAATTTACACATTAGATGGGGAACATAATTTATATCCACTATCATATAAAAAAAAATTTTATAAGATCATAAAAAAGGAGCTTGATTCAAGTTCTGAATTTAGAGATTATTTTTTAAAATGGGGTCATAGAGTTTATGCATTTGTATCTGATCCAGAAAATGTTAAAATTGATTTTTTAGAAGCAAAAAAACAGGGAGCAAATTTTGTAATTTCTAAATATTTGGTCAAAAATAAAAATCTTGAAATAGTAAGTGAAATTGAAGGAGTAGAAATATTATATTTATATAAAATTATTTAAACGACTCTATTTTTTATCATCTGAAATAAAATTGAAAAAATATGATAAAATCTTATTTTTTTTCCTTCTAAAATAGTACGTCCATTATAATTTACTGGTACCTCAAAAAACTTATCACCTTTTTTTACTATTTTGCTCAAAATTTCAGCATGTTGCTCAAAACCTTTGGACTTTAAATTATTTGGGTTAATTAGTTTTCTTTTAAAAAATATATAACAACAATAAATATCTGTAAAAGTGGTGTTATAAATTAAATTAAAAATTAATGTAATTAAGCCATTACCTATTTTATTTAAAAAGTTGTGAGATCGTGTGTATCTGTCGTAAATAAACCTACTACCAATAATTAAATCTGCATCAAATTTTTCAACACACTCCAAAAATTTAACATAATCATTAGGGTCATACTCTTCATCAGCATCTTGAATTAAAACATAGTCCCCTGCAGAAACTTCAAGGCCTTTTTTTACACTATAGCCTTTCCCGAAATTTTTTTCGTTTATAATAAGTTTTGTAAATAACTCAGAACTTTCTTCCAGAATTCTTCTAGTCTTATCGACTGATTTATCATCAATAACGATTATTTCTTTACTTAAATTTTGATTTTTTTTCCAAATCTCTAGTTCGTTAATTTTTTCTAATATTTTTTTTATAGTTTTTTCCTCGTTAAAAACTGGAACTATAATAGATATTAACATTAGTCTTTTTTAAAAATTTAAATCACTTTATCAGTAAATCCAAAAGATGTCATAAGTTCATTCCACTCTCTTTTGGATAGTCCTGATTTATCTTGAGAAATTGAATTACCTTTTATCATTTGTTGAATGACTTGTTTTCCTTTTGCAGAAACATGAACTGCACCGACTCTGTAGTCTAAAAAAGCTGAGTGAGTAATCGGAACCCATTTTTTTACAGTTTCCAGCATGGTTTCAGCATAAACTCTAATTTCATATTGAGCATGGCTATCTGCTCTAAGAAATAGAAAATTAAGTAAATTAAGTAAATCTGTTTTCCAATACCATTGAGTGTAAGAATTTAAGGTCAAATTCATCCTAGCTAGTTCTCTAGCCAATCCGTTTTTATTTTCATCAATTTTGGTGCCATCGTACTTCTCATTCAGCATTTTTTCATAATTGTCATATGTTCTAGTAGCATCATCTTTTAAAATTTTAAGAACCTCATCTGCCTGTTCTCCAGTAATCAAATCTCCTCTTCCTTGTCTATTAGAAGTAGATTGAGCAGAAAGCTGGTCTTTTGAAGGAATGTAAAACTCTTTGTCCAAGATTGAATATCTTGCAGAATATTCATTAACATTTGCTGTTCTATGTCTTATCCATTGTCTTGCTATAAAAATTGGAAGTTTTACGTGATATTTTATTTCGCACATCTCGAAAGGCGTTGAATGCCAATGTCGCATCAAATATTTAATCAACCCTTCATCGGTAGAAACTTTTTTAGTTCCCTTTCCGTATGAAACTCTGGCTGATTGAACAATGGAAGAGTCGTCACCCATGTAATCAACAACTCTAACAAATCCATGGTCTAAAACTGGTAAAGCTTCATAAAGAATTTTTTCTAATTCTAGTGAAGTTACTCTTTTAGTTTGATTTTTTTGGGCTTGTTGATCTGCAATTTCTTGCTTTTGTTCTTTAGTTAGTTTCATTTAGAATTAATTTATTGAATCTCTCTAAAAGAGTTTTATATTAATAGTGTTGGTTTTCCAACTATGACGATAAACGAATTTCGTAATAAACATCACGGACGTGGGGGCAGTACCCACCACCTCCACCATTTACAACTTACGGGGGTGAATTAGGATCGACGGGTGTCTAAAGGCTGTTCTTTCGTTCGAGATGGTTCCGACGTAACGGGCTAATTTATAAATGCAAATCAAAAATTTGCACTTGCAG
>NZ_CVSG01000009.1 GCF_001179945.1 Candidatus Pelagibacter communis
AATTGAAAAATATATTTTACAGCAATCATCGGTTGAAACTCCTAATGTCTGTTTTATTCCTACAGCCAGTGCTGAAGATAAATCATATACTGTCAATTTCTATACAGCTTTTAGTAAATTAAATTGTAATTTAAAACATATTAGTTTTTTTCAGAGGACCCCAAGTCTTCGTTCAATTATCAATAAACAAGATATAATTTATGTAGGTGGTGGGAATACTAAGAGTATGCTTGCTGTTTGGCGAGAATGGAAACTTGACAAACTATTATTAAAAGCATATCAAAGAGGCGCTATTCTTTGTGGCGTTAGTGCTGGTGCTATTTGCTGGTTTGAAAAGGGTATTACTGATTCTTGGGCAAGTAATTTGAATGTTATGGACTGTATGGGTTTCCTCAAAGGATCTTGCTGCCCACATTATGATGGGGAAAAAGAACGCAAACCTTCTGTTGAAAACTTTTTATTAGATAATCTAATTGATTCATGCTATGCATTAGATGATGGTT
>NZ_CVSG01000010.1 GCF_001179945.1 Candidatus Pelagibacter communis
ATAATTTTGCAACTTCCTCATAATAATCAGAGATTTCTTTTTCGGAAACCAATACGTTTGCTTCGTATGAGTTAAGCCCATATTCTTGAATAAATCTCTCCTTCTTATTATCTGGCAACTCAGGCAAAGATTTTTTTAAATCATCAATTAATTTTTGTTCAAGTTTTAATGGTAAAAGATCTGGATCAGGAAAGTATCTATAATCATGAGCATCTTCTTTTGATCTCATTGATCTTGTTTCATTTTTTTTTGTATCAAATAATCTTGTTTCTTGATCTATCTCTTTTCCATCTTCTAGTAATTCAACCTGTCGATTAGCCTCATATTCAATCGCCATTTGCATAAATTTAATTGAATTCACATTTTTAATTTCACATCTTGTGCCGAAATTTTTATCACCTACTTTTCTTACTGATACATTTACATCTGCTCTTAATGAACCTTCTTGCATATTGCCATCACATGTGCCCAAGTATCTCATAATGGTTCTTAATTTTTTTATGTAAGCATTTACTTCATCGGGCGAACGAAGATGGGGTTTGCTAACGATTTCCATTAAAGCTATTCCAGAACGATTTAAATCAACATAGGTGCTTGAAGGATCCATATCATGGATACTTTTACCT
>NZ_CVSG01000011.1 GCF_001179945.1 Candidatus Pelagibacter communis
CTGAACCATATTTCAAAGAAGGTTAAGATTATTAATCACCCTTTTGCTGTAAGAAACATATCTGAAAAGTTATTTTCTATGAATCTAATGAGGTATATGCCTCCAACGCTAATTAGTGAAAACCTTTCAGAAATTAAATTATTTTTTAGAAAATATAAAGCTATTGTGGCAAAACCTATTAATGGTTTTAGTGGTAATAATGTAATTTTGTTTAAAACCTTTAATGCTAATAAAATTAAAAAATTAATAAAAAATCATAATCATTTATTTTTTCAAAAGTTTTTACCTGGAGTTTCTAAAGGTGATAAAAGAGTTTTTATTATTAAAGGAAAGATTGTAGGTGCTATTTCTAGAGTGCCAAAAAAAGGTAGTATTTTATCTAATATGAGTAAGGGAGCTAAAGCGAAATTAACGAAACTAACAAGTAAAGAAGTTAATGCAAGTAAAGCAATAGGGAAACTTTTAGTAAAAAATAATATATATTTTGCTGGGGTAGATTTCGTACAAGAAAAATTAATCGGTGATATTAACGTTACTAGCCCTACTGGACTAACCGCATATAAAGATTTGTCAGGAATAAACCTTGCAAAATCGTTCTGGAATAATATTTAATTGATAGTTGACAAAATCCTGAAATTATTGCTATAAATTAATTAGCGCTGAGTTAAGGCAACTTGCGGGCGCTTAATAAATCCAGCTAAAGCGCAAAAGTCATTAAGACCACCGCTTTAGCCGGTGGTTTTTTTTTGGAAACAATCTAAAATTAAACCGGGTATTTGAACCATATTGTACACCTGGCATATGCCGAAGTACTAAAAAGGAGAAGATGAACAGAATTAAACTTCGTTCATTCTTCTCCAGAAATACGGAGAAAAAATGAACGAAACGAAAAAAGAAACAATAAGGGGGAAAATCAATGGCTGATTTTAAACATCCGGAAACTATAGGCTTACATGGTAGTGATTATAGAGCTGATCCTACTACAACGGCTGTAGCGGTTCCAATTTATCAAACAACTTCGTACCAATTTAAAAATGCAGAACATGCTGCAAATTTATTTGGTCTAAAAGAGTTTGGTAACATTTACACACGTATAATGAACCCAACTGTTGATGTGCTAGAAAAAAGAGTTGCAGCGCTTGAAGGCGGTGTAGCGGCATGCGCGGTTGGATCAGGTCAAGCTGCTTCAGCAATGTGTATACAAAACTTAGCACAAGCTGGAGATAACATCGTTGCTTCGACTGACTTATATGGAGGCACAGTAAACTTATTTAAAAATACTTTAAGACAACAAGGTATTGAAGTTAGATTTGCAGATCCTGCAGATCCAAAAAACTTTGAAAAAGTGACTGATGAAAAAACAAGAGCTTACTACGGTGAGACTCTTCCAAATCCATACCTTCGTGTTTTTCCAATTAAAGAAGTTTCTGATATCGGTAGAAAAAAAGGTATACCTTTAATAATCGATAACACAGCTTCACCAGTAATATGTAAACCTTTAGCACATGGAGCTGCGATCGTAATGCACTCTTTGACAAAATATATAGGTGGTCATGGTACTTCAATTGGAGGAATAATTGTAGATGGTGGAAATTTTGACTGGATTAAAGATAGAAAAAGACAACCTCTATTAAATGAGCCAGATCAAAGTTATCACGGTGCAGTTTGGGCAGATGCAGTACCACAATTAACTGGCGCTAATATCCCATTTGTTATTAGAGCAAGAGTAGTTTTATTGAGAGACTTGGGTGCTCCATTAAGTCCATTCAATGCTTTTCAAATCATTCAAGGTTTGGAAACTGTAGCTTTAAGAATGAAACAACATTGTAGCAATGCTGAAAAAGTTGTTAATTTCTTAGATGGGCACAAAAAAGTTAAAAAAGTAATCTATCCAACTAATTACCAAGGTGAAATTAGAGATAGAGCTAAAAAATATATGCAAGGTGGTTATGGATCTTTGATAGGTATGGATCTAGGCACAAAAGAAGCAGGAGCTAAGTTTATTGATAACTTAAAAATGCTTTACCACGTGGCAAATATTGGTGATGCTAGAAGCTTAGCAATTCATCCAGCTACAACAACTCACAGTCAATTAACTGAGCAAGAAATGTTAGCTGCAGGTGTTACGCCAGGTTATGTTCGATTATCAATTGGTATAGAACATCCAGATGACATTGTTGCAGATATCAAACAAGCTTTGGCTGCATAAAAAATAAACTAGGTGGTTCCAATTATTTATATTGGGGCCATCTTTTAAGAAAAAATTAATTTTACCTTCTATTATAAATAATTGATTTTTTGGCTATCTTTTCAATCTTAGATATTTCTTTAATTATTTTTTTTGGATATTCTTTCGCAATTTCTGTAGTCTTTTCCATCATATCAGTGCTTTTAGACTTAATTTGTTTTTTAACAATCGTGCAAAATTCAGATCTTGTTATTTCAAATGAAGAAACGCAGGTTTCTTTTTTTCTCCCAGGATTTTTTTCTTCTGCGTAAGCAATAACGTGTTCTAAAGGGGTTTTTCCTGTTTGTTTTTTAACTCCAAAACTTACTGCTGAATTAAGGGAAGACTGTAATATTTTTCCGTTAGATGTTCCAGTACCGAGTAATGCTAAAGACTCAGCGCACCCAGTAAGCAAGAAGATCGTTGATAATAGAATTAATATTTTTTTCATGTTTGAAATTTGTTTTAATTGGTTCATATCTGCTTAATCTTTAATTAAAAGTTAATTGTTAGCGCATTAATTTTATTAACACAACCTACAGTTGTCAAGATTTTAAATTTGTTTGGCTTCTTTTTGTTTAAGATTTGTTAATCTAAGTACTTAACTTTAGATTTTTTATTTATGTTGAGCTGAAGTGATGAAGTAAGATCTTTTAAAGACCTTTCTTTTGATTTTTCTAAGATCTTCGATTTAGTTATTTTTAATTGCTTTTTCACAATAGCACAAATTTCTGAGTTAGTTTTTTCAGCAAATGATAAGCAAGGCTCTTTCTTTTTCTGCGGGTTCATTTCCTCAGCATATGTCATCATATGTTCCATCGCACTTTTTCCAGTTTGTTTTTTTACTCCATAATTTACTGCTGTAGAAAAAGCTGATTGTGTAATTTTTCCACCGGTTACTGCGGTAGAGGTAGGTCCTAATAGAGCTAGTGACTCTGCACAACCAGTTAGTAAAGTGAGTCCGAGCAAACAACCTAAAATTTTTTTCATTCTCCCTCTTATAATTTCCCTAATTTAAGCAGAGATTTGTTCGTTATAAAACAAACGAATCACTCAAAATGAGTTTATATAATACAACCTGCGATGGAAGCGCTTTTTTATGAGATTACCCTTATAGGCTTGTTTTCTAGACAACTTTCTAAATTTTCAATCATTTGCGAATAAAATTTTGAGTAATTTTCAGCAGTCACGTAACCGATATGAGGTAATAATAAAGCATTTGGAAAAAATCGAAGTTTATGATCTTGCGGAAGAGGTTCTTTATTATAAACGTCTAAACCAACACCAGCTATTTTTTCATCTTTTAAAGCTTCAACTAAATCGTTTTCATTAATAATTGGGCCTCTCGAAGTATTGATTAGAAAACTAGTTTTTTTCATCATTTCAATCTCTTTTTTTGTAATTAAGTTTTTATATCTTTCACCTAAAACTAAATGAATAGAAATTATATCTGAATTTTTAAGTAAATCTTCTTTACTCATAGGTAATACACCAAGTTCATTTGCATGAGACAAATTTAGATTTTCACTCCAAGCGCAAACTTCCATTCCAAAAGCTTTGCCTACCTTTGCAACTTGTGTTCCAATTTTTCCTAAGCCTATTACTCCCAACATTTTACCTTTTAACTCTGAACCAATGGTAGTCTGCCAATATCCTTGAAACATATTATCAATTTCTTGCTTAACGTTTCTTAAAAGACCTAATATTAAAGTCCAAGTGATCTCAGCTGCTGGATTTGGATTTATTTCGGTTCCACAAACCAAAATACCTTTTTTTTTCGTTTCTTCTAAATCAATTGAATTGTTGCGCATACCTGAGGTCATTATGTATTTAAGATTTGGTAAATTTTCTAATAAACTTTTTGTGATGGGTGTTCTTTCTCGCATAATAAATAATGCTTCAAATTCCTCCAAGGCTTCAATAGCTTCATTTTCATCGTTAAAGGCTTCATTAAAAATTTTAAAGTCAAATTTATTCTTAAATTTTTCTATATCAACAATCTCTTCAAAGGCACTTTGATAATCATCCAGTACTGCAACCTTAATCATTGGGTTTTCCTATTTGATAAATAAATACCTGATACTATAAAAGCTGCTCCAATCAAATGATATAATTGAAATTTTTCTTTAAAAATTATTATCGCCAATAATGCACTAAATAATGGCATCAACTGAATGAACATAGCTGATCTATTTGGTCCAATAAGCTCAATAGCTTTTTGCCAACAGTAGTAAGCTGCAATTGCAGGAAAAATAACAACATAAAGTAAAATAAAGATAAAAGCTTTGTTTATTTTAAAATCTAATCCAATTGATTGTTCATATAAAAATTGTGGAACTAAAAATATTAATCCCACAGAAACCATAATATGGATTAAAGAAAATGTAGATAATTCAGATTTATTTTTTTTTAATAATGTTGAATATAATGCCCAACTAAGAACACAAACTATCATCCATAAATCACCTTTATTAAAATTTAATGTTACTATTTTTTGAATATCTGCGTTTGAAATAATTGTGCCAACACCAGCTATTGATAAAATTAATCCAGAGAGTTGAAATATATTAGTTTTTTCGATTTTCATAATTGATGAAAAGATAATAATAACTGCTGGAATAGCCGATAACATCAAAACAGCATTAATGACTTGTGTAAAGTTTAAAGCAAAATAAACAACTGAATTAAATGTACTAATTGATAACACGCCCATGAAACCAATTACCAAAATATTTTTTCTAATATAACTTTTCTTTAATATTACTTCTTTGATAGTGAAAGGTATCAATATAAACCATACCATCACCCATCTTAGAAAATTTAAAGTAAGGGGCGGGACTTCAAATAAAGTAGCAAATTTTCCAATAATAAAGTTTCCTGACCAGAATAAAGCTGCCAATGTAAGAAAAGTATAAGCTAAATAATTTTTTGACAAGAATTTTCTAATTAAACCTTTTTGAACTGTATGGAGATAAATCTAAATTTGTTTTTTCTCCAGCAACAATACCTGACACAATTTTGCCTGTAATAGCTCCTAAAGTCCAGCCTAAATGTTGATGTCCAAAAGCATAGATGATGTTTTTATTTTTTAAGGATGGCCCAAGTATTGGTAAAAAATCTGGTAGCGTAGGCCTAAATCCTAGCCATTCATCTTCGTGAGCTCCCAGTTGTGGTAAAAGTTCTTTCGCGCATCTAATTACATATTCAATTCTTTTTTTTGATAAAGGATTTTCAGTTCCACCAAGTTCTACAGTTCCTACTGCTCTTAGTCCTTGGTTCATAGGTGTCATTCCAAAACCTCTATCTAAGAAGATTACCGGTCTTGATATCAATTTTTCTTGTCCTTTAAAATGGACATGATAACCTCTTTCAGTATCCAAGGGGATTTTTTCTCCCAACTGATCTGTAAACTGTTTGGAGAAAGCTCCTGAGGCCACCACAGATTTTTCAAATTTATATTCTTCATTCTCTGATCTCAGTATAGTTTCATCATTTTTAGACTGTTCAATGCTTTTGATATTCGTTTGAATAAATGTTCCACCTTTATTTAAAAATAATTTGAAAATTTGTTTTAGTATTCCATGTGGATCTCTAGCGTGCATAGCGGACTCATAGATAATCCCAGCATCAAAAACTGGATTTAAATTAGGTTCTAATTCTAAAACTTCTTTTTGTGATAATAGTTTTTGCTTAATTCCAAGTTCATCACGAACTTTTATTTCTAAATTTCTGCTTTTAAGATTTTTATTTGTCCAAACATAAATAATGCCTTTTTTTTCAACTAATCCTCTCGTATTTATTTCTTGGAAAATTTCCTCATAGGCATCATTAGATAGACTTAGAATTTGATGCATATTTTTAGCAGTATGCATCATAGATTTTTTATTACAGTTTTTTAAATAATAAAAAAACCAATTTAACATTTTAGGGATGTAATTCCATTTTAAGGCTAAAGGTCCATAAGAACTGAAGAGCATTTTCGGAACATCAAATAAAATGTCGGGGCGATTGAGTTGTAAAACAGCGTAAGGTGAAAAATGTCCAGCGTTTCCATATGAGGCTGGTTTAAAATCTTGAGATAAAGGATCTTGACGG
>NZ_CVSG01000012.1 GCF_001179945.1 Candidatus Pelagibacter communis
CATCAATAGGGGAAATTACTTTTACTACTCCTGACTCCATCCCAATCTCTATTCCCAAGCCCTAAACTCACATGCTAAACAAATAATAGATACTCTTTTAAATTCAGGCTGTGAGGTCAGAGCTGACAAAAAAGTTAATAAAATTTTTAAAGGAAAATTAAAAAACTTCAGAGAAAGACTGGAAAACTGAATATTTAGATGCCATTATTTCAATTAAGACAGTTAAAAATGTTCATGGAGCTGTCGATCACATTTTGAAATATGGCACAATGCATACCGATAGCATTATTACTGGTACTAAAAAAAATGCCGAGATTTTTTTAAATGGTGTTAATAGCTCAATAGCAATGCATAATGTTTCAACTCAATTTGCTGATGGTGGAGAATTTGGTTTTGGTGGGGAAATCGGTATCTCAACTAATAAGCTTCCACCTAGAGGTCCTGTAGGAATAAATCAACTAACTTCTTATAAATATATTGTTTCTGGAAAAGGAATTGTTAGACAATAGTTGATGGCAAATACCCAAAAAAAAAATATTGGTTTATTAGGTGGTAGTTTTGATCCAGCACATAAAGGGCATTTGGGGATATCAAAAATTACTATACAAAAATTAAAACTAAAAAGAATTTACTGGGTTATTACAAGAAAAAATCCTTTTAAAAATAAAACATTTTATTCTTTAGAAGAAAGAATCAAGTTTGCCAAAAAAATAGCTAAAACTGAAAAGAAGATTAAATTAATCTATTTAGAAAATATTATTAAATCCTCTAGAATTATTGATGTGATTAATTACTTTATGAAAAAAAAGAAGATAAAAAATATCTATTTTGTAATTGGCTCTGATAATTTAGCTCAATTTCACAAGTGGAAAAGCTGGAAAAAAATACTAAAATTAGTAAAATTAATAGTTTTTTCTAGAAGAGGATATGATAGAAAGGGTATGAAATCTACTGTGGTTAAAAATTTTAAAAATAGAATAATTTTTATAAAAAACAAACCAATAGTTATATCATCAACACTTTTAAAAAAGCATTCAAAATCAAGTACTTAATGGGAATTATTGATATTAAAAATAATATTGAAAAAATATTAGACGATAATAAAGCGCTAAACATTATGAGCATTGACTTAAAAAATAAATCATACATTGCAGATTATATGGTCATTGCTTCTGGAACATCTTCAAGACATTTACAGGCATTATCTGAAATACTTGTTACCCAATTAAAAAAATTAGGTATAGATAATTGTCGTATAGAGGGAAAAAATAGTAATGATTGGAAATTAGTTGATGCACATGATGTAATTGTTCATATTTTTCATCCAGAGAAAAGAGAGCTTTATGACTTAGAAAAAATGTGGTCAGAAGAAATTCCAAAACAAAAGGCAATCATATGAAAAAAATTTTTGTAATTTCTATTTTTTTTGTCAATATATTGTTATCTCCAGTTTATTCAAAAAGTGATCTCTATGAAAAAATAGATTTATTTGGTGAGGTTTTAGAAAATATAAAAAAGGATTATGTTGATGATGTGGATCAGGCAGAGATGATGGACTCTGCTATTAATGGAGTTCTTCAGTCTCTAGACCCATATTCGGCATACATGAGCCCAGAACTTTTCAAAGAGATGCAAACCGATACAAGAGGTGAGTTTGGAGGCTTGGGAATAGAGATTGGGATGGAGTCAGGAGTAGTAAAAGTAATTTCCCCTATTGATGATACTCCCGCTGCTAAAGCTGGTATTAAAGCTGGTGATTACATTGTGAAAATTGGGAATGAACAAGTTCAAGGAAAATCTTTATTAGAAGCAGTAAAATTAATGAGGGGTCCCGTTGGCACATCTATAGACCTTACTATTAGACGTAAAAATGTAAAAAAACCATTAGAATTTAAAATAGTTAGAAAAATTATTGAGGTTCAATCTGTCAGTTCAAATACAATCGGTGAGAAAAAAAATCTTGGCTATATAAGATTAAAATCATTTAATGAAAATAGTGATAAACAATTTTTGAAATCTGTGAAAGAATTTGAAAAAAATCAAAAAATGAAAGGGTATGTGCTTGATCTTAGAAACAATCCAGGAGGTTTACTTCAGCAAGCAATTAATATTACAGATTTTTTTTTAGAAGACGGTGAAATAGTATCTACTAAAGGAAAGAAAATTTCTGAAACTAGAAAATTTTTTGCCAGAAAAGGAGATGAAATAAAAGGCAAACCAATTATAGTCTTAATCAATAATGGTTCTGCATCTGCATCGGAAATTTTTGCCGGAGCATTAAAAGATCATAAAAGAGCGATTATATTAGGTGAGAACTCATATGGTAAAGGCTCTGTTCAGTCTATTATTCCTTTGAGAAACGGTGGAGGCATGAGGTTAACTATATCGAAATATTACTTGCCATCTGGAAAATCTATTTCTGAAGTGGGAGTGACACCTGATATTTTAGTAGAGGAAAAAGGTGAAGATTTTTTAATAAACTCAGAAAAAGATAACCAGCTTAATTACGCTATTAAACTTTTTAATTCTTAAAATATGAAAAGAAAAAAATTACCCATGCGAGACGGGGTGGGTATAATAATTCTTAATAAAAAAAATCATGTTTTTGTTGCTAAGAGAAAAGATAATCCAATAGATAAGTGGCAAATGCCTCAAGGTGGAGTTAATTCAGGAGAAAGTTATCTATCAGCGATGAAAAGAGAACTTTTAGAGGAAACTAGTATAAAAAGCATTGAAATTTTAAAGGAGATAAATGGTTTTTTTGAATATGAACTACCAGATAATCTCGTAGGAATTATTTGGAAAGGTAAATTTCGAGGTCAAAGACAAAAGTGGTTTATAACAAAATTTACTGGGGATGAGAATGAAATAAATCTCAGTACAAAACACCCAGAGTTTATAGAATGGAAATGGATTTTACCTGATGAGCTTCCGAATGTAATTGTTAATTTTAAAAAAAAATTATATTTAGATTTATTAAAAAATTTAAAAAAATTTATTGATTGATATTTTTTAGGGTATTTATTTTATAGGAAAGTACGTATTTTTCTTTGTCTGATAATTTATTGTCACTCATTTTTTTTTCTACTTCAATAACACTATTTTTAATAAAGTTTTGATCAATATCCGTTAATTCTTTAGCTGTTGATGTTAAGATTAAAAGACTATTGTTTACAAACTCTACCGTGCCCTCCTCAACAAAAAAACTTTTTTCCTCATTATCTTTTATTTTTATAATCCCAGGCCTCAAGAAAGTTATAAGCGGAATGTGCTCTTTTAAAATACCCATTTCGCCCTCATAGGAGGGAATTATTACCTCGCTGGTCTCACTTTTTAATAGAGTCCCATCGGGTGAAATAATTTCAACTGTAAATTTCTCCGACATTATTTGTTTTCTTTAGCTAGCTTATCTGCCTTTTCTACTACTTCTTCTATACCACCAACCATATAAAAAGCTGCCTCTGGCAAATGATCATATTCTCCTTTGCAAATAGAGTCGAAGCCTTTTATAGTTGCATCTAAATCCACTAACTTTCCCGGAGATCCTGTAAAAACCTCTGCAACAAAGAAAGGTTGTGATAAAAATCTTTGTATTTTTCTTGCTCTAGCAACAGTTAATTTATCTTCCTCGGAGAGTTCGTCCATTCCTAGAATAGCAATAATATCTTGAAGAGATTTATATGCTTGTAAAATTTTTTGCACATCTCTAGCTACTCTATAATGCTCTTCTCCAACTACTCTTGGATCTAATATTCTTGAAGTTGAGTCTAACGGATCTACAGCAGGATAAATTCCTATTTCTGCGATTTGTCTTGATAATACTGTTGTTGCATCTAAGTGCGAGAAAGATGTAGCGGGCGCTGGGTCTGTTAAGTCATCAGCAGGAACATAAATAGCCTGAACAGAGGTAATTGAACCTTTGTCTGTAGAAGTAATTCTTTCCTGTAAATTACCCATATCTGTAGCAAGTGTTGGTTGATATCCAACGGCTGAAGGAATTCTTCCTAATAGAGCTGATACTTCCGAACCGGCTTGAGTGAATCTAAATATATTGTCTACGAAGAATAAAACGTCTTGACCTTCTTTATCTCTAAAGTATTCGGCAACCGTCAATCCAGTTAAAGCAACTCTTGCTCTTGCTCCTGGGGGTTCATTCATCTGTCCATAAACTAGTGCTGCTTTTGATCCTTTTCCATCAGTTTTTATTACTCCTGACTCAATCATTTCATGATACAAATCATTTCCTTCTCTAGTTCTTTCGCCAACACCTGCAAAAACTGAAAATCCTCCATGTGCTTTTGCAATGTTATTAATTAATTCCATGATCGTTACAGTTTTTCCAACTCCGGCTCCACCAAATAATCCAATTTTTCCACCTTTCGCATATGGTGCTAAAAGATCGATAACTTTTATGCCTGTTACTAATTGTTCAGTTTCAGTTGCTTGATCAGTAAATTTTGGAGCTTCTCTGTGTATTGGCCATTTTTCTTTTGTCTTAACTTCACCTTTTTCATCTATAGACTCACCAACAACATTAATAATCCTTCCTAGTGTTTCAGGACCAACTGGCACACTAATCGGCGCTTCAGTATTTATGACTTCATCACCTCTTTTAAGACCTTCTGTTGCGTCCATCGCAATTGTTCTTACATCGTTTTCTCCTAAGTGCTGAGCAACTTCTAAGATCAGTTTATTTCCTGAATTGTTTACTTCTAAAGCTGTATAAATTTCCGGTAAGTCAGAATCAAAATTTACGTCAACTACTGCACCAATGATTTGTGTTATTTTTCCTTTTTTGCTCATAATTATAAACTTTCTGCTCCTGATATAATTTCTATTAATTCTTTTGTAATAGAGGCTTGTCTGCTTCTATTATAATCAATTGTAAGTTTATCGACTAAATCCCCAGCATTTCTCGTTGCATTATCCATCGCCGTCATTCTTGATCCTTGTTCACTTGCTGCATTTTCAAGTAGAGCTTTGAAAACTTGAGTTGAAATATTTTTTGGTAACAAGTCCTCTAAAATTTCATCTTCTTCTGGTTCAAACTCATATGAAAAGTTTTCGTTATTGTTTTCTTTTAAATTTTTTGTCTCCGCTGGAATTATTTGTTGAGCTTGGGGTATCTGTGTAATTACATTTTTAAAATTGTTGTAAAATATAATACATTTATCAAATTTATTTTGATTGAATAAAGATATTATTTCTTTTCCTACCTCATCCGCTTCGTTAAAGCTTATGTTTTTTTTATCTTTAAAACTGAATTTTTTAATCACATATTTTTCATATTCTCTTTTAATTTGATCATGTCCTTTCGAACCAACTGTAATAATATTAAGTTCTTTTCCTTCACCTAGAATTTTTTTAAAATTAGTCTTAGCTAATTTACAAATATTTGAATTAAATCCTCCGCAAAGCCCTCTGTCAGCAGTTAAAACTACACACAAATACTTTTTATCTTCTCCTGTTCCGACCAAAAGTTTTGGGGCATTTTGAGGGTCATTGATGGATTTAGTCAAATTCAATATTATATTTTGCATTTTTTGACTGTAAGGTCTGCCTTTCTCTGCACTTTCTTGAGCTTTTCTTAGTTTAGCAGCGGCAACCATCTTCATTGCCTTAGTAATTTTTTGCGTAGATTTTACACTTTTAATTCTTTTTTTTAGATCATCTAAACTAGGCATTATTTTTTCTTATATTCCTCTATAATTTGTTTTAATTGATTTTCTGTATCTTCATCTAATTTTCCAGATGATTGAATTGCTTCAACTATTTCTGGTTTATCATTTTTGACTTTTTCGATTATATCTTTCTCAAATCCCTTAATTTTTACTAAATCAATGTCATCCAAATATCCTTTTACTCCAGCAAAAACTGAGATTACTTGTTCTGCAACAGTCATTGGAGAGTATTGGTCTTGTTTTAATAATTCTGTTAATTTTGCACCTCGATTCAATAGCTGTTGAGTAGAAGCATCTAAGTCTGATCCAAATTGAGCAAAAGCTGCCATTTCTCTATATTGGGCAAGTTCTAATTTGATTGAGCCAGCTACTTTTTTCATCGCTTTAGTTTGTGCTGCTGATCCTACTCGCGATACTGATAAGCCAACGTTAACTGCAGGTCTTATTCCTTGGTTAAATAATTCAGTTTCTAAAAATATTTGTCCATCAGTAATAGAAATTACATTTGTAGGAATATAAGCAGAAACATCGCCTGCTTGAGTCTCAATAATTGGTAATGCAGTTAATGATCCCCCTCCATTTGCGTCACTTAATTTTGCAGATCTTTCTAAAAGTCTACTGTGAAGATAAAAAACATCTCCAGGGTAGGCTTCTCTTCCTGGAGGTCTTCTAAGTAAAAGTGACATTTGTCTGTATGCTACTGCTTGTTTTGACAAGTCATCGTAGACTATTAAAGCATGCATTCCATTATCTCTAAAATATTCACCTATCGTGCAGCCAGTATATGGAGCTAAAAACTGAAGTGGCGCAGAATCTGATGCTGTTGCAGCAACTATGGTTGTGTATTTAAGTGCGCCTGCTTCTTCTAAAGTCTTAGTTATTTGAGCTACAGTTGAACGTTTTTGTCCAATTGCCACATAAACACAATAAAGTTTTTTCTTCTCGTCAGAAGACTCATTAATTTTTTTTTGATTAATAATTGTATCAATAGCAACTGCAGTTTTACCTGTTTGTCTGTCACCAATAATTAATTCTCTTTGGCCTCTGCCTACAGGTATTAGCGAGTCGATAGATTTTAGTCCTGTCTGCATTGGTTCACTTACAGATTGTCTTGGAATTATACCTGGGGCTTTTACTTCAACTCTTTTTCTTTCTTTTGTAGAGATAGCTCCTTTTCCGTCTATTGGATTTCCTAAACCATCTACAACTCTTCCTAATAATTCTTTTCCAACTGGAACATCAACAATTGCATTGGTTCTTTTAATTGTATCACCTTCTTTAATTTTTCTATCATCTCCAAAAATTACAACTCCGACATTGTCATTTTCTAAGTTTAGAGCCATGCCTTTAGAGCCATCTTCAAACTCGACCATTTCTCCAGCCTGAACATTATCCAAACCGTAAACTCGCGCTATTCCATCACCAACTGATAAAACTTTTCCAATTTCTGAAACTTCAGCTTTTTCACCAAAATTTTTAATTTGATCTTTAAGTAATTTAGTAACTTCTGAAGGGTTTATAGACATATTAACTTTCTAACATCGCCTGTTTGTATTTATTTAATTTATTTTTTATTGAGGTATCGATCATAAAGCTTCCAAGTTGAAGTTTTAATCCTCCAATAAGTTCTTTATCAACCTTATAGTTAAGTTTTATAGTTGAGCTTGTTGAAGAAGATAGTTCTTTACTTATATTCTCAAGTTCAGTCTCTGATAATTCTTTAGAAGATATTAAAGAAGCTTTAACTTCTCCTCTTTTTTTTGCACATAATTTTAAAAAACTATCAACAATTTTTTCAACAAAAAATATCCTTCTTTTTTCAATTAATAAAAACATAAAGTTTTTTAAATTTTTTGAAAGACTCAGCTTTTCAGCCAATAGTTTTAATACGTTATTTTGATTTTGTTTACTTTGAGTTGGATTGTGTATGAAATTTTTTATCTCAAGGCTATTATTCAATAGAGAGGCAAAGTTCTTGATGTCATTTTCTATTTTCTCTAATTCATTAGCTTCTTGGGCTACTTCAAAAAGTGCGCGAGAGTATCTTTCTGAAGTTTCTGTTGAGAAAGATTTATGTGTGCTCATTTTTTATTGAAATTATTGTGAAATAATGAAGGTTTCGTATCATAAGAGTTTACCTTGATCAAGTTACCAATTTATAAATTAACCAAAATTTACAGGATCGACATCAACCGTAAGTTTAATTTTACTTGAGATTTTCAATGAATTTAGAAGGTTAGAAACCATTTTTTGCTTTAAGCTTTTCTCATTAAACCTAATTAATAATCTTGATCTAAATTTTTTTTTTATCTTCAGTAAAGGCGAGTCTACGGGACCCATGATTTCTAAACCAATAATTTTACTTAGATGTCTTTTAATTTGTCTAGCTCCTTCAATACTTAAAGATTGATTATTTGCCGATACGATAATTGCAATGAGTCTACAAAAAGGAGGTAGAGAATTTTCTTTTCTAGAAATAAGTTCTTTTTTTAAAATTTCATCAGGATTACTTTTGATTAACTCATTTAAAGTAATATCCTCTGGAGATAATGTTTGATAAACAATTAAAGACTCAGAACTAAATCTACCAGCTCTTCCACTTAACTGGTTATATAATTGAATATTTTTTTCAGTAGTTCTTAAATCGTAACCTCTTCCCGAAAAATCTGCATCGATTACAACTATACAATTTAGTTTAGGAAAATTAAAGCCTTTCGAAATCATCTGAGTTCCAACTAAAATATCTACCTGATTATTTCTGATTCTATTAAACAAAGAATTAATATGATCTTTTTTTTTCATATAATCACTTGAAAAAATTTCTATTTTGCTAGTAGGAAATAATTTACTTACTTCCTCATAGATTTTTTCAACACCTGGACCATACATTATAAAATCACAATTTTTTTTATCTTTACATTTATTTGTTATTTTTTTTTCAGAAGAACAATGATGGCAGATAGCTTTATTTTTATTTTTATGAAATGTTAAATACATTGAGCAATTATTACATATCTGTTTATATCCGCAGTTTTTACAAATCAGATATGGGGCATATCCTCTTCTATTTAAAAAAAATAAAACCTGTTCATTTTTCTCAAGGAACTTTTTAACTATTTTAATACTCTCATCAGAAATAAAACTATTTTTAATTTTTCTTAAATTTAAATTAACAATTTTTGTTTTTGGTAAAGGATAGTCAGCGTATCTTTTGTTAATTTTAAAATGTCTAAATTTTTTATTTTGAATATTATTAAAAGTTTCAAGTGATGGTATCGAAGTAATCAAGTGGATTGGTATTTTTTCAAAGGAAGCTCTGGCTATTGCCATGTCTCTTGCATGATATATTACACCTTCATCTTGCTTATAAGAAGTGTCATGTTCTTCATCAACAATTATAACTCCAAGTTTTTTAAAAGGTAAAAGTAAAGAAGATCTTGCTCCAACTACTAGTTTAATATTATTATTAATTATGCCATTCCAAATAATTTTTTTATTTTTTGGCGTTATTTTTGAGTGCCAAATTGCAGGTTCGAAACCAAAAAAATCATAGAATCTTGATTTAAATTCATTAGTTAAAAAAATTTCAGGAAGTAAAACCAAAGCTTGCTTATTTTCAGCAATAATTTTTTTTATTCTCTCAAAATATACAAGTGTTTTACCTGAACCAGTTATTCCTTGAAGGACAGAAACATCAAATCTATTATTTTTTAAATTTAGAAATTTAAAAGCATTATTCTGTTCTTGATTTAAGTTAAATTTTTTCGCTTTAATAATTCTTAGATCAAAATTTTTGTCATTTTTTATAAATAAATTTTTATTTCCTCCAATGACCATTTTAAGAACGAGCCCTAAGGGTGTTACGTTGTACATCGCAAACCATTTCATAAAATTAATGAAATTTTTATTTAAAGAAATTTTGCCTATCTTTTTATGGATATTTTTAATTTTTATGTCTTTTGGCGCAAAAATTTTATCTGGCCACACAACACCAGTCGCCTTTTCTTTTCCAAACGGGACTTCAACAATATCACCTGGAGTCAATTTTTCTTTTTTTGTTTCGTATGTGAATGAAAAATTAAATATTTTAGGCAGCAGTACTTGTGCTTTCATATTTTAATAGTAGTTGAATTTTACTTTTTTAAAAATGAATTGGTCTTTTATCAACAGCTAAAGCTGCTTCTTTAATGGCTTCTGTATGTGTAGGATGGGCATGACACGTTCTAGCAATATCTTCTGAACTTGCTCCAAATTCCATCGCTAAAGCCATCTCTGCAATCATATCTCCACAATGCGGGCCAATTATATGCACGCCTAGTACTTTATCAGTTTCACTATCAGCTAAAATCTTTACAAATCCATCTGTTTCGTTGTTAACTTTCGCTCTCGAATTAGCTAAAAAAGGAAATTTTCCAACTTTGTAAGATTTTTTTTCTTCTTTCAGTTGTTCCTCTGTTTTGCCAACCGTGGCTACTTCGGGAGATGTATAGATAACTCCTGGAATTACATCATAGTTTACATGACCTGCTTGACCTGCCAAAATTTCAGCAACTGCGATCCCTTCCTCCTCTGCTTTGTGAGCTAACATTGGTCCTTTAATCACATCTCCTATCGCATAAATATTTTTAATTGATGTTTGAAGCTTACTATTAACTTCGATTCTACCTTTGCTGTCTTTTTTTATTCCGACTTTTGTCAAATTTAATCCTTCTGTGTATGGCTTTCTACCAACCGAGACCAAAACTTTATCAAATTCTAATGACTCAGCTTTCGACGTTTTTACATCTGTAAAATTTATTAAAATTCCTGTTCCATTAGTCTTAACAGAATTCACTTTTGAACCCATCTTAAACTTTATTCCTTGTTTAGTTAAAATCTTTTTAAATTCGTCAGATATTTCTCTATCCATACCAGGAGTTATATGATCGAGATATTCAATTACAGTAACCTCTGAGCCTAGTCTTGACCATACCGAACCCATTTCTAAACCTATATAACCTCCGCCAATAACTGCTAATTTCTTTGGCACCTCATTCAAAGACAATGCTCCAGTTGAAGAAATTATATTTTTTTCATCAATTTCTATGCCTGGTAGAGAAACAACTGCAGACCCTGTAGCTATAACAATATTTTTTGCTTTATAATTCGCTCTCTTGTTATTTTCATAAACTACAATATCATTTTTTGAAAACAAAACACCTTTGCCTTTGATATATGTAACTTTATTTTTTTTAAATAAAAACTCTACACCCTTTGTTAGCACTTGAACTGATTTGTTTTTGTTTGACATCATTTTTTCTATATTTAATTTAATACCTTCAATTTCTATTCCTTGCTTGTTGAAATCTTTTTTTGCTTTATGGAAGTTTTCAGATAAATTAAGTAGACTTTTTGATGGTATGCAACCAACATTCAGGCAAGTCCCACCTAATGTTCCTCTGGATTCCACACAGGCAGTTTTAAGACCTAATTGTGCAGCTCGTATCGCACAAACATAACCTCCAGGTCCTCCGCCAATAACTATTAAATCAAAATTATCCATATTATATATTTAAAAAAAGTCTCTTTGGCTGTTCAAGAGACTCTTTTACAATTTTCAAAAATGAGACAGCTTCTTTTCCATCAATTATTCTATGATCATAAGATAGAGCCAAATACATAACCGGTCTAACTTCTACGTTGCCATCTACAGCAATTGGCCTTTGAATAATATTGTGCATACCAAGAACAGCGGATTGGGGCGGATTTAAAATTGGTGTAGATAACATCGATCCATATATGCCTCCGTTTGTAATCGTGAAAGTACCACCTTGTAAATCTTCAATAGTAATTTTTCCGTCTCTAGCTTTTTGCCCTAACTCTCCAATATTTTTCTCAATATCAGCAAATGACATTTCATCAGTTTGTCTTAAAACAGGTACAACTAAACCTCTGTCAGTTCCTACTGCTATACTTATATTGTAATAATTTTTATAAACTATCTCTTCGTTTTGAATTTCAGCGTTAATTGCTGGATAATTTTTTAAACCTATTACACATGCTTTTACAAAAAAAGACATGAAACCTAATTTAACACCATAGTTTTTTTGAAATTCATCTTTGTATTGATTTCTCATTGCTATTACTTCGCTCATATCTACTTCATTAAATGTTGTAAGCATAGCTGCATTTTCTTGTGCTTCCTTGAGTCTTTTGGCAATAGTTAATCTCAATCTAGTCATCTTTACTCTTTCTTCTGGTCCATGTTTGACTTTTCTTTCCGATGGAGACGGTTTAGATCCCATTAAACTCATTATATCCTCTTTCAATATCACTCCATTTTTACCGGTCCCACGTATTTCATTAATATCTACATTAGCTTCATGTGCCATCTTGCGAGCAGCAGGAGACATTAAAGTATCTTGTTTTACAGAACTTGTTTTTTGTACAGCTTTTTTTTCTTTATGAAGTTCATTCAAAATCAAAGGAGCTTCCTCATTAGTAATACTCTCGTTATCCAATTTTAATACTGGTTCTGCTAATTTAGGTTTATTTATTTTTTTTGAGGTAGGTTTTTTAATTTCTTGTTCAAATAATTTTGGCTCATTTGAAACCTGTTTTTTTGGTGGATTATAGTTTTTTATTTCTTTTGGTGTATTTGTCACTTGACTTGACTTATCGTTTATTGTGCCTAACAATGATCCAACGTTTACAGTTTCTCCCTCTTTTACGGCAATGCTCCCTAAGATACCGTTTGATGGTGCCGGCACCTCAACATTGACTTTATCTGTTTCTAATTCAACAATAGGTTCATCGGCAACTACTTTGTCCCCTTGAGATTTAAGCCATTTAGAAACTGTCGCCTCAGTGACTGACTCGCCTAGTGTTGGTACTGTAATTTTTTCTGACATTTAAACTTTAAATACCTTTTCTAATATTTCTTTTTGTTGTGCAAGATGTTTGTTTGCATTTCCAGTCGCAGTTGATGAAGAAGCTTGTCTACCTACATATTTTACGTTGATATCTCTGAAGTTTATCATCTCTAGAGTTCTATCTATATAATTTCTAACAGTATTCCATCCACCCATATTTTTTGGTTCCTCTTGACACCAAATGAAATCAGCATTTTTGTATCTTTTTAATATACTCGCTAGAGTTTTAGCTGGAAAAGGGTACAACTGCTCCAAACGAACTATTACTACATCTTTATATTTTGATTTTTCTCGTGCATCTATTAAATCATAATATATTTTTCCCGAGCAAATAATCACTTTCCTAATTTTATTATCTTTATTTAAAGTTAGTAGATTATTTATTTTTTTATAAGCATCATCTTCTAAAACTCTATGAAAAGTACTTTTTATTGAAAATTCTGATATATCAGACATACATCTTTTATGTCTTAACAATGATTTTGGTGTCATGATGACAAGTGGTTTTCTAAATTCTCTGTGCATTTGCCTTCTTAATACGTGAAAATAATTAGATGGTGTAGTACAATTTACCACTTGTATATTTTCGCCAGCACATAACTGTAAAAATCTTTCTAATCTTGCAGATGAATGCTCGGGTCCTTGACCTTCATAACCATGGGGTAGTAACATTACTAAACCACTAGCTCTCCCCCATTTTGACTCTCCTGAAGTTATAAATTGATCTATAATTATTTGTGCACCATTTGCAAAATCTCCAAACTGAGCTTCCCAAAGAACCAATGTCTCTGGTTCAGATAGAGAGTAACCGAACTCAAAACCTAAAACTGCTAACTCAGATAATAGACTATCAATTATTTCAAATTTTTTTTGATTTGCTTCTATATTGTTATGAGGAATGTATCTTTCGTGATTATCTTGATTTCGTAAAACAGCATGTCTTTGACTAAAAGTTCCTCTACCTGAATCTTGTCCAGATAATCTTACTGAGAATCCCTCAGTTAATAATGTTGCAAATGCTAAATTTTCAGCTGTTGCCCAATCAACTTGTTTTGTTTTATTGAAAATTTCAAATCTTAATTCAAAAATTCTTTTCAGTGTTTTGTGAACATTAAAATTTTCCGGTATTGTCGAGATTTTTTTTCCGATCTTAATTAATTTTTTCTCATCAAAGCCGCTGGCACCTCTTTTGTCTTTTCCTAAACCTGGTTTAAACCTTGACCAAACACCATCAAACCACTTCAGCTCAGATTTATAATTTTTCGATGTTTCAAATTCTTTTTCTAAATACTTTTTAAAATTTAATTTCTCCGTCTGAAGTTTTTCATTAGATATGAGGCCCTCATCGTTTAGTTTGTTTCCGTAAATATTTAACGTAGTGGGGTGTGATTTTATCTTTTTATACATTAAAGGTTGAGTAAATGAAGGTTCGTCACCTTCGTTATGTCCAAAGCGTCTGTAACAAACCATATCTATAACAACATCACGATTAAATTTTTGTCTGTACTCTGTTGCTATTTTTGCGCAATGAACCACTGCCTCGGGGTCATCTCCATTGACATGAAATATGGGAGCCTGGGCAATTTTAGCAACATCGGATGGATACGGAGATGAGCGAGCAAATCTAGGTGCTGTAGTAAATCCAATTTGATTGTTTACAATTACGTGGATAGTTCCTCCAATATTATGTCCTGGCAAACCTGACATTGCAAAACACTCTGCAACTATTCCTTGACCAGCAAAAGCAGCGTCTCCATGCATTAAAACTGGAATAACTTTTTTTCTATTTTTATCTTGATGAAAAAATTGTTTAGCTCTCACCTGACCTAAAACAACTGGGTTTACTGCTTCGAGATGAGAAGGGTTATCAGTTAAGCTAATATGAACCAGATTCCCATCAAACTCTCTATTTGAAGATGCTCCCAAATGATATTTGACATCTCCTTCAAAATCTTTACTAGCATTAACTGATTTTCCAAAAAATTCACTAAAAATTGCTTTATAAGGTTTACCCATTACATTTGCTAATACGTTAAGTCTACCTCTGTGAGGCATTCCAATTTTTATCTCTTTAGCACCAAGGTTTCCTCCCCTTTTAATAATTTGTTCTAAAGCTGGTATTAAAGACTCTCCACCGTCTAAACCAAATCTTTTTGTTCCTACAAATTTCACATGTAAATACTTTTCAAATCCTTCTGCTTCTATAATTTTATTTAAAATTGCTTTTTTTCCATTATCAGTAAAGGTTATATCTTTTTCTGGACCTTCAATTCTATTTCTTATCCAAGCTTTTTCCTCTGGATCACCTAAGTGCATAAATTCGTAACCAATAGTAGAACAATAAGTTTTTTTAAGAAGTTTAATAATCTGACTTAAATTGGCATATTGAAGTCCAAGCACTCCATCCAGAAATATTTTCCTTTGATAGTCTCTTTCAGTAAAACCATAACTTTCAGGTTTTAATTCTGGATGTTCATTTTTTTTTTGTAGGGAAAGCGGATCTAAATTTGCTATAAGGTGACCTCTTATCCTATATGCTCTGATTAACATTATAGCTCTTACTGAGTCTTGTGAAGCTTGTTTTATTGAAGAAGAGTCAAATTTCTTTTTTTCTTCTTTCTCTTTTTCAATTTCAGGTACTAGAATGTTTAGTCTATTAATCTTTTTTGTAGGAGACCAGCTTGGACCATTCAAATCGTTTAAAACAAGTTTTTCATCCTCACTCAATCCTTCAAAGAACTTTCTCCATCCCTGAGGTAAAGATTTTGGATCTGATAAATAGTCAGAATAAAATTGATTAATAAACTCAGAATTAATTCCAGATAAAAAAGAGGTTTTTTTGTAAGTAGTATTGTTATTTGAAGAGGACATAAGATGTTTATTTTAACACAAAATTTTAAAAATCAACTATTTAGTTTATCAAATAAAGTTCTACCAATGTCTGCTGGTGATTTTGATATAGAAATTCCAGCAGATTTCATCATTTCAATTTTATCTTCAGCTCCACCTTTTCCCCCAGATATAATCGCGCCTGCATGTCCCATTCTTCGACCAGGAGGCGCTGTAAGCCCTGCAATAAAACCAACCATCGGTTTTTTTATTTTTTCTTTTTTAATGAATTCTGCAGCCTCCTCTTCAGCAGATCCGCCTATTTCCCCTATCATAACTATTGATTTTGTTTCTTCATCTTTAAGAAAAAGTTCCAAACAATCTATAAAATTTGTTCCATTTATCGGGTCACCACCAATACCGATACAGGTTGACTGTCCAATACCATTAGATGTAGTTTGAGCTACAGCTTCGTAAGTGAGTGTTCCAGATCTTGAAACAATTCCTACAGAACCTTTTTTATGAATATTACCTGGCATGATACCTATTTTACATTCATCAGGTGTTATTATGCCTGGACAATTTGGTCCAATTAGTCTTGACTTACTATTTTTTAAAATCTTTTTTACTTTTAACATATCAATGACAGGTATCCCTTCAGTTATACAAACTATTAAATCCATCTTTGCCTCTATTGCCTCAATAATTGCAGCGCCAGCAAATTGAGGAGGAACATAAATCATTGTTGCATTTGCTGAAGTATAATCTTTAGCCTCTTGAACAGTGTTAAACACTGGTAAATTTAAATGTTTTTGCCCACCTTTTTTTGGAGTAACTCCTCCCACGAGCTTCGTTCCATATTTTAATGCTTGCTCTGAATGGAAGGTTCCATGAGTTCCAGTGAAACCTTGGCAGATAACTTTTGTATTTTTATTTATTAATACTGACACTTATTTTATAGCCTCCACAATTTTTTTAGCTGCATCATTCAAATCAGCTGCTGATAAAATTTTTAAATTTGATTTGTCTAAAATTTCTTTACCTTCTTTATAATTAGTTCCTGCTAATCGAACTACTAAAGGCACCGAAAGGTTTACTTGTTTTGCAGCCTCAACTACACCTGAGGCTAAAACATCACATCTCATTATTCCTCCAAAAATATTGATTAGAATCCCTTTTACATTTTTGTCAGCTAAGATTAGCTTAAATGCTGCAGTTACTTTTTCCTTTGAAGCCCCACCGCCTACGTCTAAAAAATTTGCGGGCTCTTGACCATATAATTTTATTATATCCATTGTAGCCATTGCTAGACCTGCACCGTTTACCATACAGCCAATTGTACCATTTAATTTTATGTAAGCTAAATCATGTTTGCTTGCCTCTATTTCTGCCGATTCTTCCTCGTTCAAGTCTCTTAATTTTAAGATCTCTGGTCTTCTAAAAATTGCGTTATCATCAAAATTCATTTTTGCATCTAAACAAATAATTTTATTTTCTTTTGTAATTATAAGTGGATTTATTTCTATAAGACTAGCATCCTTCTCAATTAAAATTTTATAAAGTGATTGCACTAATTTTGAAGCAACGTTATTTTGTGATTCATCGAAATTAAATATTGAAATAATATTTTCAATTTCCTCTTTACTTGGACCTTCACTTTTTAAATCTATTTTTGTTGTAATTATTTTATTAGGTGTTTCTTCAGCTACTTTTTCTATGTCCATCCCTCCTTCGGTACTACTAATAAAAGCTATTTTTGATGACTCTCTATCAATTAAACATGAAAGATAAAATTCTTTTAAAATATCTGATGCTTCTTCAACATAGAGTCTTTTGACTTCCTTACCTTCAGGCCCTGTTTGATGAGTGATCAAAATTTTTCCCATCATTTTTTTTGCCTCTGATACTAAGTCAGATACATTTTTAATAAGCTTAACCCCGCCGGCTTTACCTCTTCCTCCTGCATGGATTTGGGCCTTTAGAACATACTGTTTGCCTTTAAGAATTGAAATTTTATCTTCAATTTCATCTTTAGAATAAATTACTATTCCGTTTGAAACTGGGGCTTTAAACTCTTTTAAAATTTCTTTAGCCTGATGTTCATGAATATTCATATTATTTATTACAACTAACTATTTCATGGATTGAAAATTTATTTTCCATGAGCGTTTTACTTTTAAAACAAACATCGGTAAAGTAATTTTTAACTTTATCAAAAGTTATCTCATTTTTTTGCCCTAAAAGATAAATAACCTCAACATTATTAGATTTAATGTTTTTATTTACCAAAGATTTGTAATTATCAAAATATTTATGGTTTTCTGTGGGATGAGTATTGTTGTCCCAAAGATACCATCGATTAAGTATATTAAGATTTTCATCCAATACCGTAGATATAAACTGGTAGTGAGTTATCAATGTTTTTTCCCTTTTATCATTTTCTATTACTCGGATTGCTTTTTGTAAAACTTCTGCCTCAATTCCAGGTACATCATTTTTACTTATCCATTTAAGACTATTCAAATTTTGATGTATTTGTTTTGCTTCTACAGCTTTACTTTTATCTAAGCTTTCTAAATCATGAAACTTTCTTTCTACATTATATCTGTAATGAAATTTTATTGTTGCAAACAAAACTACGAAAAAAAGCAAGAAAACTACTTTTCGATTTACCTTTGATAATTCAATATTTAAATGAAGTAATGCAGCTAAAATAGGAATAAGACTAAATATATAAATCTGATTTGCAGTAATTAATTGATTAAATAAAAATGCAAATACAGATATTATGAATATAGAATTAAGATAATTAATTATTTTTTTATTTTTGTCAAAATTTTTAAAAGATAAGAATATTAAAGGTATTAAAATCAAATGAATAAATTTAAAATCACCTACTAATCTTTTAAAATTAATTTGGTCTAATAAACTTACATAAGCAGCTGTGTCACTTGAAATTCTTCCTTCTCCGATCGTTAATGGAAATAATATATACTGATAGATAAAATTTTCAAAAGGTGTATTTGTGATATATAAAAAAAAGAGAAACATCAATGTAGCACTAAAAGAACCTGCTAAAAAGATCTTAAAACTTTCAAAATCTTTTGTAGTTGAAAAATAGCTAATCAAGCTAAGTAGTAAAATTAATAATATATAGCCAGACGGCGTTTGCATCGAAAAAAAAGAAAAATAACAAATAAATGGAAACAAGAACCAAGTAATTTTATTTTTATTTTTAATTGCTAAAATAAAAAACATAATTGCTACCAAAGAGAAAATGTATGAATGAATATAGGCAAATGGTGTACCAGAAACTGGGTAACATAGTGTTGCAAATGAAATACAATAGGCGATAATATATTTTTTTTGAAATTTAAAATCTTTTAGAAAATAATACAAAACTAATACAGCAAAAATATTCATAGACGATGAGTGGATCAAATGGCTGTTCCAGCTGTTTCCAAATATGGTTAAGAAAAAGGCTTCCATATAATCGACTAACAAACCAGTGAATATCCAAAAATCTCTTATCGGCAGTTTACCCTTTAAAATACTGTGACCAGTATCTAAAAACCCGAATGAGTCGATAGGCAAAACGCCGATGTTACCGCTGAACCAATTGATGTAGAAAGCATAAATTGAAATTCCTGCTATTATCGGAAGTTCTTTTAATGTGGTTTTTTTTAAAAACATGTTTTGAAAAGATCAACTGTATTATAAACATATAATCTATTTTTTAAATTTATATAATTACAAATATGATAAAGATATTTAAAAAAGTTCAGTTTTCCCATAACGAAAATCGAATGAAATCTATAGCAGATACCAAAATTGCTAGGGAATTGTATTATTCATCAAAATCAAAAAACGTAAAGTTTCTTTTAAGTGAAAGGTTTTCTTGGATGAATGATTTTATTCAAGATAAAGAGACTGGGATAGAAGTTGGGTCTGGTGCAGGTTTTTCAAAAGATTTTATAAAAAATAAAAATTTCAAACTAACTGATATAGGAGAAGATGATCATTTAGATTTTAAGAAAATAGATGCTCAAAGTACAGGTTTTGAAGGTGAAAGTTTCGACTACGTAATCGCCTCAAATATGATTCATCATATTCCATATCCTATTAAATTTTTTAAGGAAATGAATAGAATTTTAAAAAAAGGTGGGAAATTAATCATATTCGAGTCTTATTGCTCATTAATATTTCAGTTGGCTACCATAATTATGAAACATGAAGGTTTCGATTTTACTCTTGATGTATGGGATGAAAAAAATCCAAAAAGTGATGAAAAAAATGCTTGGCATGGCAATATTGCTGTTCCACACTTAATATTTGATGATAAAGCAAAATTTGAAAAAAATTTAGGTAAACATTTTAAAATTGAATATGAAAAACTCACGGAATGTTTTATTTTTTTAAACTCAGGTGGAGTTACTTCAAAAACTAAATGTATACCTTTAAATAATTTCTTTTTAAATTTATTAAACAAAATTGATAGAATATTAGTAAAGTTGTTTCCTAAAATATTTTGTATGGGAAGAAGAATAGTTCTTAAAAAAAACTAATTATAAAGAGGGGTCAATTTTTTTTGCAGCATTAAAAAGTTCTTTCACAGCATCAATAGATTTTTTAAAATTTTCCTTTTCTTGATTAGATAATTTAATCTCAACCACTTTCTCAACTCCGCTAGACCCAATTATTACAGGAACTCCAGCATATAAATCTTTTGTGCCATACTCTCCATTTAAATAAGCTGCACAAGGAAGTTGTTTTTTTAAATCTTTTAAATAGCTCTCTGCCATCTCAACTCCTGAAGCTGCAGGTGCATAAAATGCAGATCCGTTTCCAAGTAATTTTACTATTTCAGCTCCACCACTTTTAGTTCTATCCACTATTTCATTTAATTTTTGCTGCTTAACTTTTCCCTCTTTCACTAGATCTAAGATTTTTTTTCCATCAATTTCTGTGGACTCAAGCATAGCAACCATGGTATCCCCGTGTCCACCTAGTACAAATGATTTTATTTTTTGGACAGGGACTTTTAATTCTTGTGATAAAAAATAAATAAATCTAGAGGAGTCTAGAATTCCAGCCATACCTATAACTTTATTCTTAGGTAAACCAGAATATTTTTGTAACGCCATAACAATAACGTCTAACGGGTTAGTAATACAAATAACAAAGGCATTAGGTGACGTTTTTCTTATACCATTAGCTACTTGTTTAATTATTTTTAAATTAATGCCAAGTAAATCATCTCTTGTCATTCCTGGTTTTCTAGGAACACCTGCGGTGATAATGATTACATCAGAGTTTTTTGTGTCTTCATAATTGTCTGTTCCCAGTAAATTAATATTGAATTTGTTAATTGGAGAAGATTGAGCAATATCTAAAGCTTTTCCTTTTGCAATACCTGCTGCTACATCAAATAAAACAACATCTCCAAGTTCTTTTAATGCGATTAAATGAGCTAGAGTCCCTCCAATTTGCCCAGCACCAATTAATGTAATTTTTTTTCTCATTATTTTAACCTCATTTCATTGTAGGCATCACAAATTCAGGATCTGATCTGAGTCCAGATGGCCATCTAGAGGTTATCGTTTTTAATTTGGTATAAAATCTCACTCCCTCAGGACCGTGCATGTGTTGGTCCCCAAATAAAGATCTTTTCCAGCCACCAAAACTATGAAACGCCATAGGCACGGGTATAGGTATATTAATTCCAACCATTCCTATTTTTGCTTTGTTATAAAATGTTCTTCCTGTATCTCCATCTCTTGTAAATATACTAACTCCATTTCCGTATTCGTGATCATTAACTAATTTAAGAGCTTCATCAAAATTTTTGGCTCTTACTACTGATAAAACTGGCCCAAAAATTTCCTCCTTATAAATCCTCATATCTTTTTTTACGTGGTCAAATAAACATCCTCCAATATAAAAACCTTTTTCATATCCCTGTATCCTAAATTTCCTTCCATCAACAACTAATTTTGCTCCCTCCTTAACGCCAATATCAACATATCCTTTTACTTTTTCTAAATGCTCTTTTGTAACAAGTGGCCCCATCTCAGACTCTTTATCCATACCGGGTCCAACTTTTAAAGCTTCAACTTTCTTTGATAATGCATTCACTAATTTATCGCCAATTCCTCCAACTGCAACTGCAACTGATTGAGCCATACACCTCTCTCCTGCTGAACCGTATGCCGCTCCCATAAGACCATTAACTGCTTGGTCCAAATCACAGTCTGGCATAACAACACAATGATTTTTAGCTCCACCTAGAGCTTGAACTCTCTTTTCATTTTTAGCACAATTTTCATAGATATATTTAGCGATTGGAGTTGAACCAACAAAACTCATTGCTACTACGTCTTTGTTATTTATTAAAGCATCAACTGCCTCTTTATCTCCATTTACAACATTGAATACTCCATCTGGTAATCCTGCCTCTTTTAATAATTCAGCAAGTCGGATTGAACATGTTGGATCTTTCTCTGAGGGTTTTAATACAAAGGTGTTTCCACAAGCTATTGCCATGGGAAACATCCACATTGGAACCATTGCAGGGAAGTTAAAAGGAGTAACACCCGCACAAACTCCAAGAGGTTGTCTAATTGACCAACTATCAACATTCGAGCCAACGTTTTCAGTAAACTCACCTTTAAGCATTTGTGGAATTCCACATGCATACTCTACTACCTCTAGACCACGAGTTAGCGAACCTTTTGCATCTTCATAAACTTTCCCATGTTCTGAAACTATAAT
The DNA here is from genome assembly GCF_001179945.1 of Candidatus Pelagibacter communis. GTDB lineage: Bacteria > Pseudomonadota > Alphaproteobacteria > Pelagibacterales > Pelagibacteraceae > Pelagilacustribacter > Pelagilacustribacter ubique_A. The sequence goes on from NZ_CVSG01000012.1 coordinate 22,193, forward strand.
CTTTGTCAATTCATCATAGTTTTTTTCGATTAGCTCTTTAAACTTAAACATAACCCTGGCTCTTTGAAGAGGTGGTTTTTCAGACCAAGAAACAAAAGCATTTTGCGCATTAGAGACTGCATCGTTAACATCTTTTGTTGATGCTAATTTAACTTCAGCGCTTTGTTCGCCTGTTGCTGGATTGAACACTTTACTTGTCCTTTTAGACTGACCTGAAAAGCTTTTGCCACCAACAAAATGTTGTATTGTTTTCATGATGTTATTGATTAAATAAGCTTTTAGCTTGTTGCAAGCATTTTTTTAATAGAACCAATAGCTTTAGCAGGATTCAAGCCTTTGGGACATGAGTTTGTACAATTCATAATAGTATGGCATCTATATAATTTTAACTCGTCTGCAACTTTTTTTAATCTTTCTTTTTTATCTCCATCCCTACTATCATTTATCCAACGATAAGCCTGTAACAGAACTGCCGGACCTAAATATTTTTCTCCATTCCACCAATAACTTGGGCAAGAAGTTGAGCAACAAGCGCATAAAATACATTCATAATAACCATCTAGTTTTTCTCTGTCTTTTTGAGATTGTTTTAATTCTATTTTTTCTTGACCTGTTTGATCTACTTTTAACCAAGGTTGAATAGACTCATATTGTTTATATAAATTTGTTAGATCGCCAATTAAATCTTTAACCACCTTTAAGTGTGGTAAAGGGTAAATATTTAAGTTTCCTTTAATATCTGTGTGAGATTTAATACATGCAAGTCCGTTGACTCCATCGATATTCATAGCACAAGAGCCGCAAACGCCATGAGCACAAGATCTTCTAAAAGTTAAGGATGGATCTATTTCATTTTTTATTTTAAATAATATATCCAAAACTTTAGGGCCACAATTATCCATATCTACTTCAAATGTATCTATTCTGGGATTTTTTCCAGTAGAAGGGTCCCATCTATATATATTTACTTTTTTTAAATTTTTAGAGTTTGTATTATCTTTGAAGTATTTTCCTACCTCAATTTTTGAATTTTGTGGTAGGTTAAATTGAACCATTTCTTAGTAAACTCTCTCCTTTGGAGGGAAATATTGAACATCGTTTGTAAGAGTTCTGGAATGAACATCTCTGTATTTAATCTCCACTTCTTTTCCTTTTTGCCATGCCAATGTATGCTTCATGAAATTTTTATCATCTCTTTCAGTAAAATCTTCTCTAGCATGTGCCCCTCTACTCTCTTTTCTATGGTACGCAGAATCCATAGTAGTTAACGCTTGACTGATCAAATTATCAAACTCCAGAGTCTCAACCAAATCTGTATTAAATAATAATGATTTATCTTTTACAGATACGTCTTTCATCCCCTCAAAAGGTTTTCTAATTTGGTTAACACCCTCCTTTAAAGTTTTTTCAGTTCTAAATACAGCGCATTTAGACTGCATTGTTTTTTGCATTTCCACTCTTAGTTCTGAGGTTTTCGTTGATCCGTTTGAATTTCTGATTTTGTCAAATCTTTCCAAACATTTGTCTGTTTCAGAACTAGAAATCTCTTCATGCGCACTACCTGGTTTAACAAGTTCAGCAGCTCTTTTGGCGGCAGCCCTTCCAAAAACAACTAAATCAATCAGAGAATTTGAGCCTAATCTATTAGCTCCGTGAACTGAAACGCAAGCTGCCTCGCCTATTGCCATCAAACCAGGCACTGTTTTTTCAGAACCATTTAGTGTAAGAACTTCTGCTTTATAATTTGTTGGAATGCCACCCATATTATAATGAACTGTTGGCACCACAGGAATAGGTTCCTTGCTTACATCCACATTAGCGAAAGTTTTCGCCGCCTCTGATATTCCTGGGAGTCGTTCATCTATAACTTTTTTATCTATATGATCCAAATGTAGATTAATATGATCTTTATTTTTTCCTGCACCCCGTCCCTCATTTATTTCTACTTCCATTGACCTGCTAACTACGTCTCTAGAGGCTAAGTCTTTTGCGTTTGGAGCATATCTTTCCATAAACCTTTCACCTTTACCATTAACCAAAAATCCGCCTTCACCTCTTACTCCTTCAGTTATCAAACAACCAACTCCATAAATACCCGTAGGATGAAACTGAACAAATTCCATATCTTGTAATGGTAGGCCAGCTCTTAATACCATGGCATTACCATCTCCTGTACAGGTATGAGCAGACGTTGCTGAGTAATATACTTTTCCATACCCTCCAGTAGCAATTATAGTTATGTGAGACCTAAATCTATGAATTGTTCCATCAGTTAAATTCCAGGCAATCACACCTTTACATTGACCATTCTTCATAATTAAATCCAAAGCGAAATACTCTATAAAAAATTCTGTTTGCTGTTTCAAAGCTTGACCGTAAAGCGTGTGTAAAATCGCATGTCCAGTCCTATCCGCAGCTGCACATGTTCTTTGAGCCGTACCATTCCCATAATTTTTAGTCATACCTCCAAAAGGTCTTTGATAAATCTTACCATCATCAGTTCGGCTGAAAGGAACTCCGTATCTTTCTAGTTCTACAACTGCTCTGGGAGCTTCTTTACATAAGTATTCAATTGCATCTTGATCCCCAAGCCAATCAGATCCTTTGACTGTATCGTACATGTGCCATCTCCAATCGTCTTCTCCCATGTTACCTAGAGCTGCTGAAATACCTCCTTGTGCCGCTGATGTGTGGCTTCGAGTTGGAAAAACTTTTGATATGCATGCTGTTTTCAAACCTGACTCAGATAAGCCTACGGCTGCTCGTAATCCTGATCCACCCGCTCCAAGAACTACAACATCATATTCATGGTCTATAATTTTATAAGTGCTCATATGTTAAGAGTATATATACCTAAAATAGTTAATAATGGAATAGCTATAGCAAATAAATACAGCACTTTGTTTGCGACATTTTTGATTTTTTCATCGTGTAAATAGTCTTCAAATATCTCACTTATAGTTAAAGCTGAAAAAAAGAAAGCAATTACAATAAATATAGAAAATAATATTTTAGATGGTTGTTTAGTAAAAAATTCTAAAATTTTATTGTATTCTTTGTCGTAAATAGAGACGAAATTTATCAAGAACCAAATCATTAAGGGAATTAGAATCAATGAACTAATTTTAGTAAATAACCATTTTTTTGTAGACACATGCATTAAAAAAAATTTCTCCCTAATAAATATATTAAAATTGTTAATACAAAGGAACCAATCAGCGCTACTACCCCAGTAATTTTTGCTACTTTTAAATCGAATCCATAACCTGCATCCCAGATTAGATGTCTTAATTCGTTTAAAATATGGAAACTAAAGGTCCAGCATAATGAAATTATCAAAAATTTCCCAAAGGTAGAGTTAAAAATATTAAAAATAACTTGATAATTATTTTGACCAAAAATAATAAGTGTTACCCAACTACAAATTAAGATTATTGCAAAAAAGTTTATAACCCCAATAATTCTATGCGTAATTGATAATAAAGAAGATATTTGCCATTTATAAATTTGTAAATGTGGGCTTAAAGGATTTTTATTTTCCATATTCAACTTATAAACTAAAGTTACTTTTTTTTCATCAAACACTCTGCAATTTGCACAGTATTTAAAGCCGCTCCTTTAAGCAAATTATCTGAAACTACCCACAAATTAATTGCTTTAATATTAGTATTATCTTTTCTTACCCTGGAAATATAAGTTGTATAATTACCCTCTGCCTCAATGGGAGTAATATAACCGCCATCTTTTCTCTCATCGATTACTTTACATCCCGGAGCTGTTTTTAAAATTCTAATAATATTTTCAAAATCGTAAAGATTATCGAATTCAATATTAATCGACTCAGAATGACCTGTTCTTACTGGAACTCTCACACAAGTCGCAGTAACATCAATTGAGTCTTCCAAAATTTTTTTTGTTTCGTTCGTCATTTTCAATTCTTCTTTCGTATACCCATCTTTATCAAAAGCATCAATATGAGGAATCAAATTAAAAGCGATTTGTTTTGTAAAATTTTGAGAATTAATTTTTTTTCCGTCTAAATATTTTCTGGTCTGTTCAAAAAGCTCATCCATAGGTGCTTTGCCTGCACCAGAAACTGCTTGGTAAGTTGAAACCACTACTCTTTTAATCTTATACTCATCATGCAGAGGTTTTAATGGCAGTACCATCTGCATTGTAGAACAATTTGGATTTGAAATAATATTATTGTGTTTATCAAGTGCGTCAGAGTTTACTTCTGGAACAACTAGCGGAACATCACTGTTCATTCTAAAATAACTTGAATTGTCAATTACAATAGTTTTTTTTGCTGCTTTTGGGACCCAGTCTTTAGCAATTTGGCTTCCGACAGCAAAAAAAGTTATTTCCGCTTTTGAAAAGTCATAATTTTCTAAATTTTCGATTTCAATTTCTTTTTTTCTAAATATTATTTTTTTCCCAGAACTTTTGGAAGAAGCTACTAGGTATAAATTATTAAATGATAAATTGGATTTTTCCAAAATTTCAATAGTTTTTCTCCCAACGTTTCCAGATGCGCCAATAATTGCAAGATTCATAATTTAATAGTTTATTTCAATTTGGAGATAATTGCATCACCCATATCCGAGGTTGAAACCTCTTTCATATTTTTAGACATGATATCTTTTGTTCTCAAACCATCATCAAGAACACTTTGAACAGCTTTATCGATTTGCTCTGCTTCTTTATCCAAGTCCAACGAGTATTTTAAAGCCATAGATAAACTGAGAATAGTTGCTATTGGATTTGCAATATTTTTCCCGGCAATATCAGGTGCTGAGCCATGTACAGGTTCGTACATTGATCTTGTTTTACCATTTTTGTCTCGAGCGCCTAGAGATGCTGAGGGAAGCAATCCTAATGATCCTGTAAGCATTGCCGCTTCATCAGATAAAATATCTCCAAAAAGGTTATCGGTAACAATCACATCGAATTGTTTTGGATTTCTAAGTAGTTGCATTGCACAGTTATCCGCAAGCATGTGTTCTAGTTCAATTTTTTTATACTCTTTATCTTTTAAAGATTGAACTTCTTCTCTCCACAAAATACCTGCTTCCATTACATTGGATTTTTCGCAAGACGTAACTTTATTTTTTCTTTTTTTCGCCAAGTCAAAAGCTACTCTAGCAACACGTTGGATTTCGTTTGTTGTGTATGTATGTGTATTAATTCCTTTTCTCTCATTATTTTCTATTGGCTCAATACCACGAGGTTCACCAAAATAAATTCCACCTGTCAGCTCACGTACAATCATTATATCTAACCCAGAAATTATTTCTGGTTTTAATGAAGAAGCGTCGACTAATTGTTTAAAACAAATAGCCGGACGTAAATTAGCAAAAAGCTTTAATTCTTTTCTTAATTTTAATAGGGCTCTTTCAGGACGTTTTGAAAATTCAAGATTGTCATATTTTGGACCCCCAACTGCACCAAGAATAACAGCTTCGCTTTCTAGTGCTTTATAGAATACCTCATCAGTAATTGGGGTTTTATGTTTGTCGTACGAGGCGCCTCCAACTAAACCTTCCTCAATTTTAAAATCTAAAGATTTATTTTTATTGAACCATTCTATTATTTTTCTTACTTCTCTTACTACCTCAGGTCCAATTCCATCTCCAGGTAAAAGTAAAAGTTTTCTATCTTTTACCTTAATCATTTTTAAGCAGCCAAGGCCTATCTTCCTCTACTTTTTTTTCAAAATTTTCAACTAGATTTATTTTACCCATAGATAAAGCTATATCGTCTAGACCTTCCAACAAACACTTTTTTTTAAATCCGTCTACTTCAAAATTTACAATTTCATTCCCAAATTTTACTACTTGGTCCTCTAAATCTACTTCAATTTCTTTTTTTCTATTAGAGTATTCAGCCAATTGTAAGATTACTTTTTCATCTAATCGGATTGGTAAAATTCCGTTTTTAAAACAATTGTTGTAAAATATATCTGCAAAGCTTGAGCTAATTACACACTTAATACCAAAGTCTAAAAGCGCCCATGGAGCATGTTCTCTTGACGAACCACATCCAAAATTTTTACCAGCGATTAAAATTTTTGATTTATTATATGGGTCTTTGTGTAAAACAAAATCTTTTATCATCTGTCCTTTTTCATCATATCTCATCTCATAAAATAAACCTTTGCCTAAACCAGTTCTTTTTATAGTTTTTAAAAACTGTTTTGGTACTATCATATCTGTATCTATATTTTGTAATGGTAAATATGATGGTATGGAATTTAATTTGTTAAACTTTTCCATTATTGTAATTCTCTAACGTCTGTAAGATGTCCTCTAATAGCTGCTGCAACAGCCATGCCAGGACTAACTAGGTGAGTCCTTCCTCCTCTTCCTTGCCTTCCCTCGAAGTTTCTATTTGATGTGGAGGCGCATCTTTCTTTTGGTTTTAATTGATCAGGGTTCATTCCTAAACACATAGAACAACCAGGTTCTCTCCATTCAAATCCAGCGTTTTTAAATACTTTATCTATACCTTCTTTTTCAGCCTGCTCTTTAACTAATCCAGAACCAGGCACTACCATTGCGCTTACATGGCCTGCAATTTTTTTTCCTTTTAGAAGCTCTGCGGCTAATCTTAAGTCTTCTATCCTTCCATTTGTGCAGCTTCCTATAAAGATTTTATCTATTTTTATTTCAGAAATTTTTGTGTTTGGTTTTAGACCCATATATTCTAAAGATCTTTTAATGGCCATTTTTCTATCCTCATTTGTCTCTTTATCTGGATCTGGTACAAAGCCACTAATAGGTGAAATATCATGAGGAGAAGTTCCCCAAGTTACTAAAGGTTCTATATCTTGACCCTCAATATTTATTTCTTTATCAAAATTACAATCTTTATCAGAGTATAAGGTTTTCCAATAATCTAAAGCTTTGTTCCAGTTTTCTCCCTTAGGCGACATTTTTTTTCCTTTTAAATAATCGAATGTTTTTTGATCTGGAGCTATCAATCCAGCTCTTGCGCCGGCTTCTATAGTCATATTACAAACGGTCATCCTTTCTTCCATGCTGAAATTTCTGATCACATCACCAGCGTATTCTATTACATAACCAGTACCTCCAGCGGTGCTAATAGTGCCTATAATTTTTAAAATTACATCTTTGGCTGTAACACCTTTCGGTAAAGTACCGTTAATATTAATTCTGAAGTTTTTTGATTTCTTTTGCATTAATGTTTGAGTGGCTAAAACGTGCTCAACCTCTGATGTTCCTATACCAAATGCAAGAGCTCCAAAAGCTCCATGTGTAGCTGTATGACTATCTCCACAAACAATAACAGAACCTGGTTGTGTAAAACCTTGTTCTGGACCTATAATATGAACTATACCTTGCCTTTTGTCATTAACGTCAAATAATTGCACACCAAAGTCTTTACAATTTTTTCTTAGTGTTTCTATTTGTATTTTAGCTTCTTTGTCATCAATTCCTTTTGACCTATCGGTTGTAGGAATATTATGGTCTGGCACAGCTAAAGTTAAATCAGGTCTTCTCACTTTTCTATTGTTTAATCTCAATCCTTCGAAAGCTTGAGGACTTGTTACCTCGTGAACTAAATGTCTATCTACGTATATTAGGGAGGTACCATCTTCTTGTTCGTGTACAAGATTTTTTTTCCAAAGTTTGTCGTATAAAGTCTTTGACATCAAATTTTATTTTTTTTCAGTAGTTGTTTTTTCAGTTTTAGTTTCAGATTTTAAAGGTATTTTTTTTTCTTCGTCAGATTTATCCTCTTTTTTAACTTCTGAAGTGGGACTCGCTTTAGGGTCTTCTAGCTTCACTGAAACATCAACACCAATTTTTTTTTTAATTTTTTCAGCAATTCTTGCGGATTTTCCTTTTCTATCTCTTAAATAATATAGTTTTGCCCTTCGAACTTTTCCAGATCGAATAACTTTTATTGAGTCAACGTTCGGGCTATAAAGAGCGAAAGTTCTTTCAACTCCCTCACCAAAAGAAATCTTTCTAACAGTAAAAGAGGAGTTTATGTCTCTATTTTTTTTAGCAATACAGACACCTTCAAAAAATTGAATTCTTTCTCTTTTTCCCTCTATAATTTTAACACCAACTTTAATTGTATCACCTGGAGAAAAATCCGTAATTTTTTTGTCAGCGAGTATTTTTTTAATTGCTGCTTTATTAATATCTTCAATGTTTTTCATTTTTTTTCTCTAAATATTTTTTCCAAAGATCGGGTCTCTGGCGACGTGTTATAGCCTCAGATTGAGATAAACGCCACCCTTTTATTTTGGCATGATCACCTGAAAAAAGGACCTCTGGTGGGCTTTTACCTTCCCATTCTCGTGGTTTAGTATATTGAGGATATTCTAAAAGAAAATTTTCAAAACTTTCTTCTTTAACAGATTCTTTATTTCCAAGAACTCCCGGTAATAATCGAACTAAAGCATCAATTATTACAAAAGAAGCTGGCTCTCCTCCTGATAGGACAAAATCACCCAAACTATATTCTTCAATATTTCTTGTCTCTAAGAGTCTTTGATCAACACCCTCAAAATGACCACAGATAAGGTTTACATTTTTTTCTTTACTTAAAGATTTAGCAACGTTTTGATCAAATTTTTTACCTCTAGGAGATAAGTAGATAATCTTTTCACCCTTTTTTATATTATTATCAAGCGCTGATGCTAATATATCAGGACGTAAAAGCATTCCACTTCCTCCGCCAAAAGGAGTGTCGTCTACAGTACCGTGATTATCTTTAGAGTAATCTCTGATATTAATTACTTTTAAATCCCAAATCTTGTTTTCCTTTGCCTTTTTAAATATCCCTATGTCTAAAGGTCCAGGAAATATATCTGGATATAAAGTAAAAATTTTTACCTCTAACATCTCTAATTACCTTTTGGTTAAGACTTTTTCTCTTCCTTCTTTGGCTCTTCCTTTTTAGCCTCTGCTTTAGGTTGCTCCTTTTTAGGTTCTTCCTTCTTTGGCTCTTCCTTTTTAGCCTCTGCTTTAGGTTGCTCCTTTTTAGGATCCTCTTTTTTTACTTCATCTTTTTGATCTGGCTTTTTACCGTCAGCTGCTGGAGTATCCTTGTTTGTTTCTTCTTTTTTATCTCCTTCAGCTTTTTTTCTATCTTTTTTAGGAATAGCCTTTTGAGGATTGTTTCCAGGTTTAGGCATTGGCATCAACTGCACTTCTCCTAGTAGTCTAGAAACTCTCATGGTTGGCTGAGCTCCTTTACTCATCCAATATTTTACTCGTTCGGCTTCTACTTTAATTCTTTCCTTTTTGTCTTTTGGAAGTAAAGGATTGTATGAGCCAATTTTTTCAATAAATTTTCCATCTCTAGGATATCTACTGTCGGCAATTACAATTTTATAAATGGGTCTTTTTCTTACGCCGCCCATTGATAGTCTTATTCTTAACATTTTATACCTTTCATTTTAGTTGATTGAGCATTTCATCTGGAATCATCCCAGATGGAATTTTTTTTCCTTGAGACATTTTTTTCATCATGTCTGACATCATTTTAAATTGTTTTAACAATTTATTAATTTTTGAAACATCTACACCTGCTCCTTTAGAAATTCTTTTACGTCTTGATCCGCTAATAATTTTTGGATTTTCTCTTTCATTTTTGGTCATTGATAAAATAATTGCTTCATTTTCCACTAACATTTTTTCATCTATATTTGCTTGATCCATTTTTGCTTTCATTTTATTCACTCCTGGCAACATAGACATAACCCCTTCCATTCCACCCATTTTTTTCATTTGCCTTAACTGTGAAAGATATGAGTCCATTGTGAATATTCCTTTTTTTAATTCATCTTCTGTCTCTTTAATTTTTTCCTCACTTAAATCTTGTTGAGCTTTTTCTACTAAAGTTACTACATCACCCATTCCTAAGATTCTATTAGCTAATCGGTCAGGATGGAAAAGTTCAAGGTCAGTAATTTTTTCTCCCACTCCAATATATTTAATCGGTTTGCCTGTAACGTGTTTCATGCTTAATGCTGCGCCTCCTCGAGCATCTCCGTCAACACGTGTAAGAATAATTCCAGAAAGATTAACAGCAGTGTCAAATTCCTTTGCAACATTTACAGCAATTTGTCCCGTCAATGAGTCAGCTACTAAAATTGTTTCTGCTGGTTTTGTAATGTCTTTAATTTGCTTAATCTCAGACATCATTGGTAAATCTATCTGGGTTCTTCCTGCAGTATCAAATATAATAACATCTGAGCCATTAAGATTAGCTGCATTTAATGCTCTTTTAGTAATGTCAATTGGTTGTTGCTTGTCGACTATAGGCAAACATTGAATTCCGTTTGTTTCGGCGAGTAATTTAAGTTGTTCTTGAGCAGCTGGTCTGTAAACGTCTAAACTAACTACCATTACTTTTTTTTTATAGTTCTTTTCTATATTTTTTGCTAGCTTTGCTGCAGAAGTTGTTTTACCTGAACCCTGTAATCCAACCAATAAAAGTGAGACTGGTGGAACAGCTTTAAAGTTAAGTTCCTCATTTTTAGAGCCTAAAATATTTACAAGTTCATCGTAAACGATTTTAACTATCATCTGCCCAGCAGATGTTGATTTTATTATTTCTTTACCAATTGCTTTTGGTTTAACATTGGCTATAAATTCTTTAGTGACTGGAAGAGCCACATCAGCCTCTAATAAAGCTAATCGTATCTCTTTTAAGCCAGAGTCAACTTGTTCCTCCGTCAATGAGGGAGCGCTTTTTAGTTTAGAAAAAATACTTTCTAATTTATTTGTTAAATTTTCAAACATTTTTAAAACATCCAACACCTATCGCACTAGTGGGCGAACCTTCGCTGACTAGTGTCGACACTCTTGTTTTCAAGAGCACCGCAAAAACATGTGTATTTGCGGAAAGTTTGTGGAAACTACAATTTGGGGTTTTAAAAGTCAATGAATAATTATACTAATCTACTAATATGCCTTTGATTAATGCTTTTAGAATGGATGGTTTAGGTAATAGATTTATTATCGTAGATAGAAGAGAAAAATCCATAAATATACCCAAAGAAAAAATAATTCATTTGGGAAATCTAAAGTCTTTTCATCGTAGTATCGAATTTGATCAAATTATATTCATTGAAAAAGAAATTAATAATGCTTTTCCAATAACCATTTTTAATTCAGATGGAGGTGAGGTAAGTGCGTGTGGAAACGGAAGTAGGTGTGTTGCTTACTTATTAAGCAAAGATTTAAATAATAAAGAAATCAAATTAAAAACAAATAATAGATTTCTTAATGCAAAAATTATTGGAGAGTCAGATGTTCAACTTGAAATGGGGAAACCTATATTTGAATGGACTAAGATTCCATTAAAAGAAAAGTTAGATCACAAAAATATAACTCTTGATATTGATGGTAAAAAATTCACTGATGGGTTTAGCCTCAACGTGGGAAACCCTCATATAATTTTTTTTGTCAAAGATTGTTTTGAATATGATCTAAAAATATTAGGACCAAAAATAGAGAATCATGAATTATTTCCTGATAGAACCAATGTTACTTTTGCTCAAATAGATGATGAGAATAACATTACAGTTAATGTTTGGGAACGAGGTGCAGGATTAACAAAAGCATGTGGAACTGCTGCCTGTGCTACTGCTGTTGCAGCATTTATCAAGAAGTTAACTAAAAACGATATCAATATTAAATTTGAAGAAGGAAGTTTAAATATAAAAATGGATGCAGATTTTAATATACTTATGAGAGGTCCAGTTTCAGAAATAAAACATACTAAACTTGAGATCTGAATGAGTTTATTTGATAAATTTAAAATAGGATTAGGTAAAAGTTCTGATGGGCTCAGTACAGGTTTTAAAAATATATTTTCCAAAAAAAAAATTGATGAAAATGTTCTTACAGAATTTGAAGAGTTAATTATTTCATCTGATGCTGGTGTTGATGTGGCTAAAGAGCTTCGAAAAGATTTTGAAAATTTTAAAATAGATAAAAAATTAGACGATCATAAAGAAATTTTAAAACTTTTAGCAGATAAATTAGCAATAAATCTACAGAAGTATGAAAAAGATTTAAGTCTAATGGGAAACGCAAAATCTTCTGTAATCGTTGTGTCTGGTGTAAACGGTGTTGGAAAAACTACAAGTATTGGAAAACTTGGCAAATATTTTAAAGACAATAATCGATCTGTTGTCTTTGGAGCTGCAGACACTTTTAGGGCAGCAGCTATAGATCAGCTACAAGTTTGGGCTGCGAAAGTAAAAGTAGATATAATTAAGTCAGAGATAAATAGTGACCCGGCTTCTGTTGCTTTTAAAACTGCTGAATTTGCAAAAAAAAATGAAATTGATGTTGCTTTAATCGATACAGCAGGAAGACTACAAAATAAAAAAAATCTAATGGAAGAATACAAAAAAATTATCAATGTCCTGAAAAAAATAGATGAGTCTTTTCCAAATGAAGTAATTCTAGTTCTTGATGCTACTACTGGTCAAAATGCACTGAATCAAGTTGAAGAGTTTAGCAAAATACACAATCTCACAGGTCTTATAATTACAAAACTTGATAGCACTGCAAAAGGCGGGGTGGTTCTTGCTATTTGTAAAAAATATAATTTACCTATTGTAGCAATCGGAATGGGAGAAAAAGAAGATGACTTACAACCTTTCAATGCTGAATATTTTTCAAAAGCTCTTTTAGGTATTGAAACCTAAAAAATTTCTCAAAGCATTCATTAATTGATCATTAAATTCCATCATATGATCGTCATTATCAGAAAAGTAACTAAATTTTGGGTTATTCGCCTTCTCGAATAATTCTAAACCCATTTTAAAGGGAACAACATCATCTTTCTTACCGTGCATGATTAAAATAGGAATATTTATATTCTTAATCTTTTTTAAAGAATCGTACCTGTCTTTAATCAATAAATCGATAGGTAAATAAGGATAATAAATTTTTGCTGCATCAGCGATTGAGGTAAAAGGTGACTCTAAAACAATGCCTGCAAAAGAATTGTCCTGGCCCAACTCTGTAGCAACACCTGTGCCTAGTGACTCACCGTAAAGAATTATATTTTTATTAATTACTCCAGTATTATTAAGCCATTCAACAGATTTTCTAGCATCATTGTACAAATTTTTCTCTGTTGGTTCGCCTAGATTACCACTGAACCCTCTCCATGAAATAATAAGAATATTTACATTTAATTTATTTAACTCATTAAGTTTATGAACCCTATTGGTTAGATCACCTGCATTACCATGGAAGTATAAAATTGTTTTATATTTTTTTAAGTCTTTTTCCAAAAACCACGATTTAAGTTTTATATCTTTATCAACCCCAATAAAAACTTCTTTATATTCAAATTGAATTTCATCTCCCGTGTAGTTATTTTCACTTGGGTGATAAAGTAATTTTCTTTGGTACAAATAAGTGAAAAGTACAATTATTACGTATGCTAATAAAATAGATGATAGCGCTAAGTAAAGATACTTCATACTTTTTTTCTAGCGAAATAAACTCCAGTAAAAACTAATAAACCACCTAAATAATGAAAACTTAAGAGAGGTTCTTCAAAAATTATAATTCCAAAGATAGATCCATAAACTGCGAATAAATATAAAGTAAACCCAGCAAAGGATGCGCCTACATATTTTTGTAACCGTGTATATAAGGAGAAAGCAATAATACTAGGTGAAATAGCAGCAAAAACAATCCAGAACAAAAATGTCTGATTGTAAGTAGTCTTAGCAAAATAAATATTTTCTAAAATAAAAAATGGGAAAAGCGATATAAATCCAAACATTGCGATTAAAGTAAATCGAGCCATTAAACTAAATTTTGATTTCCAATTTAATAAATAAATTGAGTAAAGAGCCCAACCTAAAGCTGCTCCCAAAACCCATAAGTCACCTATTGTAAAATTTAGGTTTATTAAAAAATCTAAATTACCTTTAGATATAATTGTAAAAACACCTGCAATACAAATAAATAAGCCTAATAATCTAAAAAAATTAATTTTTTCTTTAAAGAATAATATCGATAAAAAAATTATTATTACTGGTGAAGATGTATAGATTATACCAATATTTGCCATTGTTGTTGTCATGCCTGCAAGATTTGGAAAAGCCCCACATATACCGCAACCCATTGAGCCTAAGAAAAAAAGCTTAAAAAACTCTTTATTAAAGTATTTTTTATTTTTTAAGATTTCGTTAAAAAAAAATGGAAATAATATAGTGAATACTGTAAGCCATCGCCAGAATGCTAGAGAAATAGGAGGTACTGACTCAACGCCACCTCTTGCTACAATAGTGTTTGTAGCCATAAAAATTGGCTGGATTAACAAAAGTAAATAAGGAGCGTAAGGATTATTTTTTGTCAATGAAGGCTTCATAGAACATCATTACAATTACCATACCCATTAAAATATAAACAGGAAGCACATCAAAAAATCCTATCATCATTGATCTAGTTAGTGTTGTGGCTAAACCAATTAAAAAAAGGGTACAGAGACCAACGCCAATTATTATTGTAATTTTATCCTTCATCTCTACAATTTTTCTCCAGCCAGTTAGCTGTACCTAAAAATCTTAAATCATCAAGCTTATCACCAACCAACTGAACTCCTAATGGTAAGTCATTTTCACCTGTAAGTAAAGGTAATGAAATTGTGGGCAAACCAAGATAAGTCCAGATTTTTTGGAAGTCCGCACTTCCAGTAGATTTTAATCCTTTGTCAGCAACTCCGCTTGATGATGGAGTAATAATTCCGTGGTAATCTTCAAAAACTTCTTTATAAGACTCATAACTTTGTTTCATAAAATCTGAAGCATCACCATATTCTTTTGCTGAATATTTTAATCCTCTTGAGATAGCTTCTCTCATTTCTTTTGAAAGTTTAGTTTTATCTTTTTTATAATAAACTTGAAAATTATTTGCCATATCAACTTCATGAATGATTTGATGATACTTTGGAATATCGTCAAAGTATGACGGTGTATCAAACACCTCTATGTTTTTTTTGAAGTTTTTAATTAGAAATTCAAAAGCTTGCTGTGATTTTTTATTTATATTATTCCAATTTTTCGTTTTATAAAAAATAAACTTTGGATCAAAAACTGGTCCTTTCTCACATTCCTGAATCATGTTATCAGCAGCGAAATAAATTGTTGAGGGGTCATGTAAATCTTTTCTAATTAGTGATTTAGCTAATAATGCAACATCTTTCACACTTTTACCAAATACGCCCATTGTATCTAGTTTATCAGAAACTTTTAAAACACCGTTTCTAGAGATTAATCCATATGAGGGTTTATATCCAACTACACCACAATATGATGCTGGTCTGATTACTGATCCTCCAGTTTGAGAACCCACAGATAAAGGTGCCATATGAGCTGCAACTGCTGCTGCTGATCCACTTGATGATCCCCCTGGTGTTCTTGAATAATCATGAGGATTTTTTGTTTTAGATGGATGTATATATGCAAGTTCACAAGTAACAGTTTTACCCATGATAATTGCCCCTGAATTTTTTAATAGGTTTACGATTTCCGAGTCTTGTGAATTAGACATTTTTTTTCTAAAGACTGTCCCACATTCAGTTGGCATATCATAAGTACCTATAATATCCTTGATTGCAACTGGCATACCGTGCAATGGCCCGAGGGGTTTTCCAGATTTTCTATAAGTGTCCGCTTCTTCAGCTTTTTCTAATAAAAGTTTTTTGTCTAAAAATTGCCAAGCCTGGACGTCTTTTTCAAATTTTTTAATCCTATCTAAATAAGCTTTACAAAGATCTAATGAAGAAATTTCACCAGAATGAAGTTTTTGCGACAAATCGTAAGCACTTAAAGATGTAACGTCTATCATTTAAATTGTTAATTAGCGAATAATGTATCTGGCAACCAAAGAGCTATTCCTGGAAATAGATACATTAAAAACATGGCAAATATAACAATACCTAGGAAAGGCATAATGCCTCTAAATATTTCCATTAACTCTACATTTTTAGATTGGACACCTTTTAAATAGTAGGCGGACATTGCCATCGGCGGTGTTAAAAATGAAGTTTGTAAATTCAAAGCGATAAGCATTGCGAAAAAATATGGATTTACCTCGAAGAAAGCTACTAAAGGTAAAAATATTGGAACAAATATAATTAAAATTTCTGTCCACTCTAATGGCCATCCTAATAAGAAAATAATTATTTGTGTGATTACTAAGAATTGCCATGGTTGTAAATTCATTGATTTAAAGAAATGCTCAAAAACTTCATGGCCACCTAAGTAAGAAAAAACAGATGCGAAAGTCCAAGAGCCAATGAATAACCACATTATCATTGCAGTTGTTTTTGCTGTTAGAAATACAGACTCTTTAAAATTTTTCCATTTTAAAGTCTTGTAAAAATAAGAAAGCACTAATGCACCAAAGGCTCCTACTGCTGCAGCCTCTGCAGGTGTAGCAAGCCCTCCTAAAATAGTTCCTAATACTAATATAATTAATGAGAAAAGAGGTAAGAACGAAACCATAACCTCTTTTAAAATTTCAGATCTTGGCGGAATATCCTCTTTTGGAGGTTTAGGCGCTATTGATGGATTAAAATAAGCAAGTGTAACTGCGTACATTATATAAAGACCAGCTAATAATAATCCTGGGAAAATTGCTGCTGCAAACAATCTTAAAGGAGAAAGCTGAGCAATAACTGAGTAAACAATTAACATGATACTTGGAGGAATCAAAATTCCTAAACATCCACCAGAACAAATTACTCCTGAAGCAAATTTTTTATCATATCCTGCCCTTATCATTGCAGGCCATGCAAGTAATCCCATTAGTGTAACAACAGCACCAATAATTCCTGTCGCTGTTGAGAATAAAGCGCAAGTTACAAGAGCGGCAACAGCCATAGAAGCTGGTAATCTATGAGATGCTAGTCTTATCGCAAAAAACAATCTAGAAACAATTCCGGCTCTCTCAACTAAGTAGCCCATAAATAAAAAGAGTGGGACGGCGGTTAAAACAGTATTATCCATCACTGTATAAGTATTCTGAACAAATAATTGGAAAATTCTATTATCAAAAAAATGTTCCATTCTAGAGGGATCAAAATAAGCGTAGTAACCAAAACCAACTCCCATTGCCATTAATGTAAATGCAATTGGAAAACCAAGTAGAACTGCAAACAGGAATATGCTCATCATTAGAATTGCGATTTCAGGATTGGTTAAACTAAATAACATCTTTTTGATCCTCGTCTTGTGAAGTTCTCATTAACATTTTTTCTGTTTCCTCTGCCACAACCATTCTTGCAGGCCAGTGACCGGTTTGAATACAAATAATTGCTCTACATACTTCGCTGATGCCCTGGATAACTAATAATATTCCTGCTGCAGGTATCAAAGATTTTGCCATATAAATTTGGATTTGTGCCGGACTATTCCAGCTTGTTTCTTTTATCTTCCATGCAAGCGAAGCATATTCATAACCGTAAAACGCAAGCGCGAGTACACCAGGGAAGAAAAATATAAAATATAAAACTAAATCGATATAACCTTGTGTTCTTGGTTTAAAAAGTCTGTAAATTACGTCACCTCTAACATGAGCTTCTGTAGATAAAGTGTATGCGCCTGCCATCATAAAAATTGCACCGTACATTTGTAAACTAAAATCGAAATTCCACAAAGTAGGAGCATTGAAGGCATATGCCATAACGACTTCATAACAAGTTCCTCCCATTAAAATTACAATGCACCAAGAAAATGCCTTTCCTACGGAAGTACTTAAAGTATCTGCAAAATGAATAAATCCCCTCATGAAATTTTAAACTATTCTAATTTTTTTATAATTTCCATAAAAAAAGGGGGCGCAAATACGCCCCCTTTTATGTTTAAAATATAATTAAATTTTAACTTTTGCTATTGAACCGAACTCATTCTCGTAAGCCAACTTGTAATTAGGTTGGTTCATGAGTAAGTATTTCATAACTCTCTTAGCATAAGCTTTTTGTGAGTCTACAATCTTTTTAAAGAATGGATCTTTCTTATTGAAATCACCAATTACTTTATCCCAACCTTTTAGTTGTTGAGCTAAGATCGCATCTGACGTTTGATACACATTTACTTTGTGCTGATTCATCAATTTAGATAAGTCAGCTGAGTATCTTACTAATGCTTTAAAGTAGTTATCACTGTTCGCAGCATAAGCAGCATTTTTTAGGATAGCCTGATGTTTAGGCGATAATCCGTTAAATGTCTTCTTATTTACTGGGATTTCAAACATCTCTTGAGATTGGTGGAAGCTTCCTAAGTGATAATGCTTAGAAACATCTTGCATACCAAACTGAGAGTCTGAAGTTGGGTTGTTAAACTCAGCAGCTTCAATCAAACCTGTCTTCATTGCAGGCTGAATTTCTCCACCTGGTAATTGTCTTACAACCATTCCCATTGCTGTTAATACGTTAGTAGCTAATCCTACTGTTCTGTACTTCATACCTTTTACATCAGATACTTTTGTTACGTTCTTTTTGAACCATCCAAAAGGCTGTGCAGGCATTGGCATATGGAAGAAACCAATATAGTCGAAACCAACTTTTGCAAGTGTTTCATCATAAAGTTTTCTACCTCCACCATACTCTATCCATCCCATAATTTCTTGAGATGACATTCCGTATGACGGACCAGTACCGAATAGAGAAGCTGCTGGATTTTTTCCATACCAGTAAGCTGTTACCCAGTGTCCCATATCAAGCACACCTGAACTTACCGCTTGTCCAATTTCCGAAGTCTTAACTACAGCTCCAACTGGCTGAAGATCAATCTTTAATTCACCTCCAGACATGTCGCCTACCATTTTTGCGTAGTCGCCAGCCATTTCAAAGAAAATGTTAGCGCCTGACGGCCAAGCCGCTTGCATCTTTAAAGTTTGCGGAGCACCAAATGCAATGTTAGGCATTGCAACTGTTGCTGCTGCTGCAGCACCCGTAGCTGCTGCTGCTTTAAAGAACTTACGTCTTGATGGAGTTTTTACTCCTTTTTTTATTTTTGACATATGTCCTCCGTTAGTTAATTAACTGAAATATTTAAGCACAATCTCAAATCAGAGTCTCGACTTATTTTAGAATAATTTTAAAGTAAAATAATAGATTCAATCTATAGGTGTGCTAATTAACTTGATCTTGTGGTTTATTTCCAGAGAAGAAGTCTTCTAAATTTTTCGTAGCTCTAAACGCCATGTCCCACCTAGTTCTTTTTGTTGCGCTTCCTAAATGTGGAAGTAAGAAAATATTTTTTAATTTTAAATACTCTGGATGAATTTTTGGCTCACCATTGTAAACATCTAAACCGTAAGCAAATACTTTTCCACTTTTCAATGCTTCGATCATAGCATCATCGTCAACTATATCTCCTCTTGCTGCGTTACCTACAACAGTATTTTCTTCTAGATAGCTTAGCGTTTCTTTATTCACAAGTTTTGTTGTTTCTGGAGTTGCAGGACAATTAATTGATAAAAATTCACTTTGTTTAAAAAGGCTTTTTAAATCTTTATGATAAATTGCACCATCTTCCAATTCTGGTGAAAGTTTAGATCTATTATGATAATGAATTTCCATATTAAAAGCCTTAGCTCTTTTAGCAACTGCCCTTCCTATTCTACCCATTCCTAATATTCCTAGTTTTTTATTAGACATTTGTTTTCCTAACAAGAAATCCCATGACCATTTCCAATTTTGAGTTTCAGCTGCTAGACGTCCCTCATAAGCTTTTCTAGAAGCACCTAGTAAAAGTAAAATCTGAATATCTGCTGTAGCATCTGTAAGTACGTCGGGTGTATTCGTTACAGTAATTCCTTTTTCTTTTGCAGCTTTTATATCTATATTTCCAAAACCAACTGCGCCATTAGCAATAATTTTTATGGAACTCGAAAGTTTAGAGATGGTATCAGCGCTGATAGGATCAGATACAGAACTTAATATCCCGTCAAAATTTTTGGAGCCATCTATTATTTCTTGAGGTTTATAAATCTTATCGTCTTTATTTAAAGTAACTTCAAATAATTCTTTAAGTTTCTCCTCATTTTCTTTGAGAAGTCTTCTTGTAACGAAAATCTTTTTTTTCATTTTAAAAATTATTTAGTTTATACGGCTTGGGTCCTCCGGTAAACCAATCAAGTAACTCTACGGTATGGATAATTGGTATTCGAGTACCAGCTGAAATTTGTGTCATACAACCAATATTACCTGTTGAAATAAAATCAGGTGAAATCTTTTCTATATTATTTACCTTATTCTTTAAAAGTGATTTAGCCATTTTTTGATGTAAAATATTGTAAGTACCAGCAGACCCACAGCATAAATGTCCCTCAGGAATATCCAATACCTCGTTACCAGTTTTTGAAATTAAATCTTTTGGTTGATCATGAACTTTCTGTCCATGTTGCATTGAACATGCTGAATGGTACGCTATCCTGTATTTTTTTTCAGAATTTAAATTTATGTTTAGCTTTAAGTTTTCATCAAGATACTCAGTAATATCTTTAGTTAGTTCTGAGATTTTTTTAGCTTTCTTTTTTAGGTCTTTATCATTTTTAAAAATATGACCATAATCTTTTAATGTTGTACCGCATCCAGATGTGTTACTTATTATCGCATCTAATCCATTTTGTAGATACTCGTCGTGCCAGCTTTCAATATTATTTTTAAATGAATCGTGTGCTAATTTTTGTTTACCCAAATGATGATTTAAAGACCCACAACAATTAATATCTGGCATCACAACAACTTCAACATTGTGCCTATTAAGAAGTCTTATAGTAGCTTCGTTTATTTCAGGAGAAATAACTCTTTGAACACAACCAGTCAATAAAGCGACCCTTGAAACCTTCTTGCCTTTTTTAACTTCGTAAACTTTCTGCTCTTTCAATTTTTTTCCTGGGATCTTATCTGGCATTAAATTTAATGCGTTTCTAATAAATTTTGGAAATAAAAAACTAAATGGTTTTATTAATTTAGAAGATAATGCCATTAACAAAAAGACTTTTGGTCTTGGCAAAACAAACGAAAGTATATTTCTAAATACTCTATCCAAAAAAGGTCTCTTGTAAGTTTCCTCAACGTAATTTCTGCCATGGTCAATTAAATGCATATAGTTTACCCCTGAAGGGCAAGTCGTCATACATGAGTAACAGGATAAACAGCTATCAATGTGTTTTGCTATTTCTTTTGTGGCTGGTTTTTTATTCTCTAACATATCTTTAATAAGATATATTCTTCCTCTTGGTCCTTCTAACTCCTCTCCATTTACTTGATAAGTAGGGCAAGTAGCATTACACATTCCGCAATGAACACATTTTCTTATAATTGTTTCACTTGTTTTATTGTCTTTGTTTAAAAGTTGTTTATCAGTAAATGAAGTTTGCATTTAAATTCCTGTGTACATTTTTCCCGGGTTAAAAATTCTCTTAGGATCAAAACTCCTTTTTATTTTTTCACTTATTTTATACTTAATTGGATCTATTGTAAAAACGTCTGCAGAAGCCTTTAGATCCTCCTCAATTTTAATGATTGTGTAATAACCATGATGTTTTTTCACTATTTGTTTAGTTTCATTAAGTATTTTGCTATTAATCTCATTAAAGGCCATCCAAACCAAACTTCCTCCCCAATCTATAAAATAATTTACATCATTGCTTTTAAGTTTTTGGATGACTTGTAGGGTCTCACTTATTGGTACAACTATTCTGAGTAAATTGCTTTTTAAATTTTTAAAAACTTCTAAATTTTTTGTTCTATTCCAAAAAATATTACTTTGTTCAGTGTCTAAAATTGATATTTCCTGGCTTAAGAGTTTAAGTTCTTTAGATAACCTATCAATTCTTTGGTCCACAGAGTTTGTCGGGCCTTCAATCCTTATAGCTGTTAAGCCACCTTCATGGGTAAGATCATTTAAAATAAAATTTTTTCCAAAATAATCCGGGTAAAATACACCTCCAGATGGATCTGTTGAAGAAGAAAGAGATTGACCGAGATAGCTCAGTGCTTTTTTAAGGTGAGGATTTTTTATAACCAAAGTTTTACTTGTCTCGGGTTTTGGTAAAACTTTAATTGAAAGCTCTGTTAATATGGAAAGTGTTCCGAATGATCCTGATAACAGTTTACATAAATCATACCCAGTGACATTTTTTACAACAGTGCCCCCGGATTTAATAGTTTCACCTTTTCCATTTAAACCTTGAAAACCTAATACATGATCCCTAACACTTCCAACTTTAAATCTTCTTGATCCAGCAAAATTACAAGAAACAACTCCACCGATAGAACCGCTATTGCTTTCTCCACTAAACAAATAACCGAAATCATTAGGTTCAAATGCTAATTGTTGATTATTTTTATCCAATTGCTTAACTATTTCTTTTATTGGAGTTCCTGCTTTAACTTTTATATAAAGTTCTTCAGGCTTATACTCGATTACGCCGCTGTAACTCGAAAGGTCTAGTGTTTTTTCGGATTGAAAGTTTCTACCAATTTTATTTTTAGATTTTAGGCCATTAATTTCTAGAGGGATGTTTTTTTTGAAACAATTTTTTACTATTTCAACTATCTCCTCTCTAGTTGATGGTTTAAAAACGTTCTGATTAAAATCTAGGGATGTCTGGGAACTTTGTTTTTCCTCCATGGACATGAACTCTTCCTTCCTCAGCACATTTTCTAAGTATTGGATAAACTTTGCCTGGATTTAATAATGAATTAGGATCTAAAGCTACCTTAATTGTCAATTGTTGTTGAATATCTTTATCATTGAAAGCTTCGCACATTAATTCTCTTTTCTCTATTCCAACACCATGTTCACCAGTAAGTGCGCCACCTACTTTTACGCAGTATTTAAGTATATCCGCCCCAAACTCCTCACATTTCCTTAAAGACTCTTTATCATTTGCATCAAACATTATTAAGGGATGAAGATTTCCATCGCCTGCATGAAAAGCGTTAGCAACTGGCAAATTATATTTTTTAGACAACCTTGTGATTTCATTCAAAACCTCTGCTAATTTTCCTCTTGGTATCGAACCGTCCATACACATATAATCAGGTGCTAAAACACCACAAGCTGGGAAAGCTGCTTTTCTTCCTGCCCAAAATTTTAATCTTTCCTCTTTTGATTTATTTACTTTTAGACTTGAAGAATTATTTTTTTCTGCAATCTCTTTTACTTTTTGAATATAAGCTTCAACCTCATGCTCTGTTCCATCAAATTCTATTATCATTATTGCCTCAGCGTCTGTTGGATAACCAGCTTTGGAATAATCATTAGTAGCTTTCGTTAAAGCCTTGTCCATTATTTCGCAGCCTGCAGGTATACAACCTTTAGCAATTATTTCTGCAACACAATTACCTGCATCTTCAATAGTTGGAAAACCTATCAAAGCTGCTTTCACAACCTCAGGAGACTTTAAAATTTTTACAGTGACTTCCGTGATCACTCCTAGAAGACCCTCTGAACCTGTCATCAAACCTAAAAAGTCATAGCCTTCAGCGTCCATCGCTTTTCCTCCGAATCTAGTAATTGTGCCATCCATCAAAACTACTTCGATACCTAAAAGGTTATTTGTAGTAGCTCCATACTTTAAAGAGTGAACACCCCCAGAATTTTCAGCAACGTTTCCACCAATTGAACAAGCAATTTGGCTAGATGGATCTGGAGCATAGTAAAAACCTTTGTCTTGAACAGCATGAGTGATTGCTAAGTTTGTTACACAAGGTTGAGTAACTACGCATCTGTTTTCGTAATCAATTTCAATAATTTTGTTGAATTTTCCCATTGCCATTAGAACACAGTCCTCTAAAGGTAAAGAGCCGCCTGACAATCCTGTTCCGGCTCCTCTCGGAACTACTTTTACTTTATTTTCATTACAGTATTTTAAAATTTTGCTAACTTCATCTACAGTTTCAGGCATGACTACAACTAATGGCATTTTTCTATAAGCAGTCAAAGCGTCTGTTTCGAAAGGTCTCAATTCATCAAGGTGATGAAGTACATTTTTAGATTTTATAATTTCTTTTAGATCTGAAACAATTTTGTCTTTTTTAGACATTACTACTTCATCAACTTTTGGCATTTGTAAACTACTCATAATCAATTCTACTTAAGCATTTTTGAGATTTTTTCTAGTGCTTTTTGAATGTTATCCCTAGAGGCTGCAAAGCTAAAACGAACGTAATCTGTAGATGTTTTTCCAAAAGCTGTTCCAGGTACAATTGCCACACCAGCCTCGTGCATACATTTTTTTGAAAATTCCGACCCACTCATGCCTGTTCCTTTAACATTTGGAAAAGCATAAAATGCTCCTCCTGGCATGCTACATGTTACTCCTGGTAAATCATTTAATCCTTTGTGAATTAATTTTCTTCTTTGATCAAATTTTTCCATCATATGATGAATGGAGTCGTCGGGCCCATCAAGTGCCGCTATTCCAGCAAACTGGGAAGGGGCATTTACGCAAGAAAAACTATTAATTGCTAATTTTGTTACATGAGAAATTAGTTTTTCTGGCCAGACACTCCAACCCATTCTCCAACCAGTCATTGAGTAAGCTTTACTCCATCCATCTAAAACTATTAACCTGTCCTGCAAATCAGGATAATTGAAAAAAGTAGGCATTTCTTTTCCATCGAAAATTTGCCTACTATAAATTTCATCACTTAAAATTGTGACATGAGGATGTTTCTTTAAACCTTCTGCAAGAAAGTCGATTGCTGGTTTTTCAACAAAACTTCCCGTAGGGTTGTTAGGGTTGATCAAAATTACAAGGCGAGTCTTATCTGTAATTAAAGATAAAATTTTTTCAGGATCAAACTTTAGGTCTTTTTCTTTTGTTAGGTCATATGGAACTGCTTTAGCGCCAGTATAATTTATCATGGACTCATAAATTGGAAAACCAGGAGTTGGATGAACTATCTCTGCACCAGGTTCACCAATCATTTGAATAGCAAAATACATTGTAGGTTTACCGCCTGGCATAATCATAATTCTTTCAGGATCAACTTCTTTTTTATAAAGACTTTTTATTTTTCGAGAAACTGCCTGTCTACATTCTGTGATACCATTTGCTAAAACATATCCGTGGTGACCGTCATCAATAGCTTTTTTCGCTGCATCCATTATGTGTTGAGGTGTTTTAAAATCAGGTTGGCCAAGTCCTAAGTGAATCATTTCTTTTCCTTGGGCTTCAAGTTTTTTAGCTTCAGCTAAAACGCTAAACGCTGTTTCTGTTCCAAGTCTGTCTAAATTTTTTGCTAATTTCATAATCTAAACCTAGTATTTATTGACGCTTTTGCAAACTAGTTTTTTTGCATCACCTATAGGCGATTTTCGTTTTATTTAGCTCTTTTATGCTTTTACAGCCTAATAAAATCATGTCTCTTCTTATTTCATCTCTCATTCTAGTCAGAATCTGCTCTACGCCTTTCTGACCACCTGCGCCTAACGCAAATAAAAAACCTTTTCCAAAACTACATGCCGTTGCTCCTAAAGAAAGTGCTTTGAGAACATGTGTCCCCCTTCTAATTCCACCATCTAAAATAATTTCTATTTTTCCTCCAACTGCATCTGCTATTGCAGGTAATTGGTCGAACGGAGATCTCGATCCATCTAGTTGTCTTCCCCCGTGATTTGAAAGCATAATTGCAGATGCTCCAATATCAACAGCTCTTTTTGCATCTTCAACAGACATAACTCCTTTTAAAGCAAACGGTCCACCCCATTTTTTTACAACATACTCAGCGTCTTTCCAGCTCATTGCAGGATCATATTGTTCATTGATATAATCCATTACTCCTTTAGCGATGCTAGATCCTTTTTTTGTCCAATGAGATACGTTTGATAATTGGAATTTTTCATGTGTTAAATAATTAAATGACCATTTCGGATGCATTGCAAAACTCATCAGACTTTTTAAAGTTAGTTTTGGAGGAGTAGTGAAACCCCATCTGTGATCTCTTTCACGATTTCCTGCAACGACAGTATCAACAGTCAAACACATTGCTTTAAAGCCAGAGCTTTTACATCTATCAATTAAATTGTCTGTTAAGCCTTGGTCCTTGTGAATATAGAGTTGAAAAAGTTTTGGACCTCCAGAAATATTTGCTACTTCTTCAATTGAGGAAGTTGCCATTGTGGACATGCTATAAAAAGTTCCAAATTTTTCTGCTGCCCTTGCTGAAGCCTTATCTCCATCATGATGGTAAAGTCTTTGCATTGCTGTAGGTGATAAAAAAATTGGTAAATCGATCTTCTGTCCGAACACCGTCGTTGATAAGTCAGGTTCACCAACACTTGCAAGAATGTTTGGCAC
>NZ_CVSG01000013.1 GCF_001179945.1 Candidatus Pelagibacter communis
ATTAATTCCATTCTCATTAAAACTGAAAATGCGGATCCAATTATACCGGCAATAATTGCGAAGATAAGATACATTGTTCCAATGTCTTTGTGATTAGTTGAGTAAGCCCATCTCTTCCAACCTGTTGGATTATGGTGATGCTCTTGGTCTGCAGTTGTTGCTGACATTACTGTATCTCCTTAATTTTTTTTGCTACTTTAATACTATTATTAATTTCTTCTTTGGCAAATTTAACTTTTGCTTCCTTTAACCATTCATTATACTTATCCTCAGACACAACGTTTACTGTGATAGGCATGAAAGCATGTTTTATTCCACATAGCTCAGAACACTGGCCGTAGAAAGTTCCAGTTCGATCTGCTTTAAACCATGTCTCATTTATTCTTCCAGGAATTGCGTCTCTTTTAACCCCGAAAGATGGTAGTGCCCATGCATGTAAAACATCATTTGCAGTTATCATAACCTTTACAACTTTGTTGACTGGAACGTAAACTGCATTGTCAACCGCTAATAATCTAGGTTGATTTTCTTTTAAATCTTTTTCATCAATCATATAAGAGTCGAAGATTATATTTTCATCTGGGTACTCATAACCCCAATACCACTGATATCCTATAGCTTTGATAGTAACGTCTGCTTTAGGAATTTCATCTTGTGAATATAAAACTTTAAATGAAGGAAC
>NZ_CVSG01000014.1 GCF_001179945.1 Candidatus Pelagibacter communis
ATAACTTTTTTCAACAAACAAGAATTTTAGATGGGGGAATGGGCCAAGAGCTTCTTAACCGTGGAGTAAAACCTCACGGAACTCTGTGGGGAGCCTCAGCATTATATAATCGAAAATATCATAAAACAGTTATCAAAACTCATTTAGATTTTATAAAAGCCGGAGCAGAAATAATAGTAACTAATAGCTTTGGTAGCAGAAAAAGAAGGCTTATCGAGAATGGTTTAGTAAAAGAATATAAAAATCTGAACGTACTAGCAGGAAAACTTGCAAAAAGGGCCGTAGGTATCTCCAAGAAAAAAGTTTTGATTGCTGGAAGTCTGCCACCTCAAAATTTTACTTATTTTGCTGATCTTGGAAAAGATCTTAACTTTATTAAAGAAAGTTTTAAATCCCAAGCAAAATATCTCAATCCATATGTAGATTTCTTTTATTTAGATGTAATGAGTAGCTGGAAAGAGTGTTCATTAGGGTTGAGTGCAATTAAAGAATATAAGAAAAAAATTTTAGTCGGTATCCACATTAGGAGCAAAGGGTTATTACCCTCAGGTGAAAAATTTATAACTGTTGCAAAAAAAGTTCAAAAATATAATCCTATTGGAATTATGGCCTCTTGTGTTTCATTTGAAGATTTAAATGAAGTGATGAAAGACGCAAAAAAACTTAAAGTCCCATTCGGGTTTAAAATTAATGCTTTTGAACATATTCCCCCAGGTTGGAAACCAGACTCAAATAATCCTAAGGTGCAACTTGGAAAAAGAAAAGATCTTACTCCTAAAAAATTTCTTGAAATTTGTAAAAAATTAAAGAGCAAGGGAGCAAAAATTATTGGAGGCTGTTGTGAAATTACTCCTAAACATATTAAAAAGTTAAAATCTTTAGTGTGATTTAATAATTTTTTGTGTAATCCTATCTAAGATAATTGCTAGAATTACAATTCCTGTTCCACCAATAACAGCAGAGCCAACATCAAGTCTTCCTAGGGCGATATATACAGTTAAACCTAGTCCCCCAGCACCTATAAGAGCTGCAATAACTACCATCGATAATGCAAGCATCAATGTTTGATTAACTCCTGCCATTATGGTCTTTAAAGACAAAGGAATTTCAATTTTAATCAGTATTAAAAATTTTGTAAGTCCTAAACTTGATCCTGCTTCTTTAAACCCTTTTCCAACTTGCCTAATACCTAAATTTGTTAATCGAATTATTGGTGGTAAAGCAAATATAATTGTAGCAACTACTCCAGGAGTTAATCCAACCCCAAAAAGCATAACTACAGGGATTAAATAAACGAAACTTGGTATTGTTTGCATTATATCAAGTATTGGACGTAAAATAATTTCAAAAGTATTGCTTCTTGAGGCAATGATGCCAAGAGGAATTCCTATTAACATACAAAATAAAACAGCAGTAAAAATCATTGCTAATGTGGTCATGCTTTCTGACCATAGGTCAACAAGATCAATAAAAAGCAAACTTAAAAAAGAAAATATTGCGAATTTAATTCCATTTGTTCTGTAAGCAAAAATTACAAATATCAAAAGTATTATTGGAAAAGGAATAAAGTTAAAAAGTGAATCTAGGCTATTTAGAACAGTATCAATTGGGGCTGAGATTTTTTTAAAGAGTGGCCGTTGTTCAAATAGCCACTCTTTAATATTTCCTTCAATCCATTCACCTAATGGAATGTATATTTCGTAATCTGATGGGGCTAATTTTAAACTCATTAAAATTAACCTGAACCCTTACTTGATCCAACTATCAAATGTGCTTTGATTAGCTTTAATCCATTCAGCTGCATGTTTCTTAATAGCTTTTTCGCTTTTCTCACCCTTGTTCATCTTCAAGTTCTGAGCTGCAATATCTCCAAGAGGAATAGAAGCTTTTTTTAACATCTTTTCTACTTTTGGATTTGCTTTAAGAAAATCTACATTAGCTGCAGGTCTTATATCATCAGCGCCAAAACCTAAATTTACTTTTGACTTTGTAGCATTAGCAATTTTAGTTGGTTTTGTTTTGCTGTAAGGCACCTCAATCCAAACTACATCTTTACCAAGTTTTAAAGCACCAACAGTCCAGTTTGGTGTCCATGTATAAAATAGAATTGATTTTCCATTTTTGTATTTAGACACTGCATCTGCCATTGAAGCTGAGTAGTCTGCTTTTACTGGATTGATAAAATCACCTAATCCTAGTTCATCGAAGTGTTTTGAGATTACTTTTTCACAACCCCAGCCTGGAGGGCAAGCAACCATGTCTGCTTTTCCATCGCCATTAGAGTCAAACTCTTTAGCGTGTTTTTTGATATCCATTACACTTTTGATACCAAATTTATCTGCAGATTTTTTATCGATTAAGTAACCTTGAGCTCCTCCGCCCTTCATTACATAACCCACTGGTTTTACTTTACCTTTTGACTCAGCGATATAACCATCATGTGTTCCGAACCAACCATTAACCCAAAGGTCAACATCTCCAGCGGTTGCAGCCACATAAAATACTTGTGGTTTCATCACAGTTGGACCAGAAACTTTGTAGCCCATCTTCTCTAAAGCTGCCTTGTAGATTTCAGCTTGGAAATAGCCTGTGTCCCAATCAGCCTTACCCATTTTGATCTCATTAGCAGATACGACACTACTAATAGATAAAGCGGTAATTATTGATACTAGATATTTTATATATTTCATATGTCCTCCTAAATCTTAATTTTTAGTAACACGTATGAACTTTAAATGTAACCGTAGTTCAACTAAAAAGTGAATTATGGAAGATATGCTTAAGAATATTTGATATTAGCTTATTTTGTTTTTTATTTGCACTTTTTGCACAGTCCGAAGAATTCTAAATTAAATCTTTTAAATTTCATTCCTTTTTTATGGTTAAAACTAGATAAATATTTTGAAAGTTTTGTATCACTGATTTCATCTACCATTTCACAACTTTCACAAATCGAAAACGCAGTTGCTTTAGAAATTTCACAATCTGAACTCCTGCATGCAACAAAAGCATTTTTGCTTTCTATTTTATGAATTTTGCCCATTTCAATCAACTTATCTAAAGCTCGGTAAATTTGTTGAGGAGCGTTAATTCCTTTTTTTTGTACATTAAAAAGTATTGAATAAGCTTTTAAAGGACCTTTTGCTTTTTCAATAATATCTAAAACAATTTGTTGATTTCTAGAAAGAATTTGTGCTTGTGCCATAAATATAAATTACCAATTTAGTATCATTTTTTCAATTCAGAATAATTTTTGATCTTAATAAGTGTAAGGCAAAATAAAACTAATGCAGCTGTTATTATTGAAGGTCCTGAAGGGGTATTAATTTCTAAAGATGAAAATAAACCAATTATTACAGATAATAAACCTCCTATAATTGATAACTTAACCATCTGCGTTGGATTATTAGAAATGTTTCTTGCCATTGCAGCTGGCATAATTAACATCCCTGTTATCAGTAGAAGACCTACAATTTTAATTGATATTGCAATTATCGCTGCTAATAAAACTGTAAAAATTGCATTTACTTTATCAGGGTTCATGCCTTCAGCTTCAGCTAGTTCATGATTGACAGTTGAGGCAAACAATGGTTTCCAAATGTATTTCAGTATTAATAAGATTAGTGCTCCCCCGATCCAAATTATTAATAGATCTATCTCATTCACTGCTAAGATGTCACCAAATAACAGTCCCATTATATCAAATCGGATCGTGGTGAGAAAACCAATTACAACTAAACCAACTGCAAGAGATGAATGTGCTAATAAACCTAGTAATGCGTCTCCAGGTAGTTTTGTAGTTTTTTGAAGTTTTAAAAGTATTAGTGCGATCGCTGATGAAATTAAAAAAACTGAAAATGCTATGTTTAATTCAAAAAAGAAAGCTATAGTTACCCCAAGAAGTGCGGAGTGAGACAATGTATCACCAAAAAAAGATAATCTTCTCCAAATTATAAAACATCCAAGTGGTCCAGTGACTAAAGCAATTCCAATTCCAGCAATTAAAGCCCTTATAAAAAAATCATCAAACATCTATTGTTTCCTCTTTATAGTTCCATCAGCTGAGTGAGTATGATCGTGTTTGTGTTCATATACAGATAAAATTGTTGAAGCGCGGTCTCCAAACAGTTCTTGATATTTATTGTTGTTAGCTACAGATTGAGGTGTTCCAGAGCAACAAACGTGGCCATTCAGACAAACAACGTAATCTGTAGAAGACATAACGACATGCAAGTCATGAGATATTAATAAAATTCCGCAATTAACTTTATCTGAGATTTCTTTAATTAATTCGTAAAGAGAGATCTCACCTTTAAAATCTACACCTTGAACTGGTTCATCCAACACTAAAAGATCTGGATTTTTTGCAATAGCTCTTGCGATTAAAACTCTTTGAAATTCACCTCCAGATAAATTACTTAAATTATTATTTTTAAGATGTTCAACTCCAGTTAATTTTAAAGCATTGATTATTTCCTCATCGCTTAGATTTTGTGTGAGTAACATAAAATCAACTACTCTTATTGGTAATGTCCAATCGACAGAGATTTTTTGAGGGACATAGCCAACTTTATCAGTAAACGTTAAAACTTTTCCTTCGATGTTCTTGTGAATACCAAGAGCGATTTTTGCTGTTGTAGTTTTTCCTGAACCATTAGGTCCAATTAATGTTACGATTTCCCCCCTTTTTACTTCTAAGGAAACTCCCTTTACTAGCCATTTATCGTTTTTAAATAGACCAACATTGTCTACTTTAATTAATGTCTCTGAATTTATTTTATTCACAATAATAATCCTTGCAATAATAAATGTTATATTATAACACTGTGTTACTTTATAACATATTATGAATAAAATACTTCAACTAATTTCATCTGTATTAATTGCGCTTTTAACAACCATTTCAATATCTAAAGCTGAAGTAAAAGTTGTTGCATCAATTAAGCCAATACATTCCTTGGTTAGTTACGTTATGGATGGTGTTGGAAAACCTGATGTAATAGTTGATGGTTACAATTCTCCCCATGGATTTAGTTTAAAACCCTCTCATGCAAAGATGATTGAAAATGCAGATCTAATAATTTGGGTTGGTGAAGATTTAGAGGCATTCTTAGAAAAACCTTTAGATACGATTGCTAAAAGGGCTGTTAATGTAGAAATAATGGACTTGAGTGGAGTTAAAAAACTTAAGTTTAGAGAAAAAAATATATTTGAAAGTCATGATGATCATGGACACGGTCATAAAGAGAAAAAACATGATGATCACGGACACGGTCATAAAGAAAAGAAACACGATGATCATGGTCATAAAAAAGCTAAACATGATGATCACGGGCATGAGGGACATGCTCACGGTGAACACGATCCACATGTTTGGTTAGATCCAATGAACGCTAAAGTAATTATTAAAGAAATCGAAAAACAATTAGTTAAATTGGATCCAGATAACAGCTCTAAATATAAAGCTAATTCTAAAAAAGCTCAGTCTGAATTAGATAATTTAACAAAAAATATTAAAAGAGATCTTAAAGGAAATCTTAGATTTGTAGTTTTCCATGATGCTTACCAATATTTTGAAAATAGATTTGGTATTAAGGTTTTGGGAGCTTTAACTGTTAATCCCGATGTATTACCAGGTGCAGAGCAATTATCTGAAATTAGAGAGGTAATAGAACATGAGAAAGTAAATTGTCTTTTTTCAGAACCTCAATTCAACCCAGCTATTATAAAATCTATAGCAAAAGACACTAAAATTAAAACTGGTGTTTTAGATCCTCTTGGTGCAACTTTAGATAAAGGCAAAGGTATGTACTCTGAACTTTTACAGAGTATGTACGCTTCATTTAAAGGTTGTTAAGAAATTTATTTTTCAATAACTAAAGTATCTTTAGAGCCACCACCTTGAGAACTGTTCACGATAGTGCTTCCTTTTTTAAGGGCAACTCTAGTAAGTCCACCTGTTGTTACCCAAGATTTTTTACCAGTTAAGATAAATGGTCTGAGATCTAAATGTCTTGGTTCAATTCCTTCTTCAGAAATTGTTGGTGTGGTAGATAAAATTTCTAATGGTTGAGCAATATAATCACTTGGTTTAGATTTTATTTTATTAATCATATTTTCTCTCTCTTCCTTTGAGGCTTTAGGACCAATCAATATTCCATTACCGCCCGATCCATTTGTAGGTTTTACGACAAGTTTAGAAATATTTTCGATAACATGATCTTTATGAATTTTTTTTCTACACAAAAAAGTTTGGACTTGTTTTAGTTTTGGTTCCTCATCTAAATAAAATTTAATCATTTTATCAACATATGAGTATATAGCTTTATCATCTG
The DNA here is from genome assembly GCF_001179945.1 of Candidatus Pelagibacter communis. Lineage (GTDB taxonomy): Bacteria > Pseudomonadota > Alphaproteobacteria > Pelagibacterales > Pelagibacteraceae > Pelagilacustribacter > Pelagilacustribacter ubique_A. The sequence continues at coordinate 6,336 of NZ_CVSG01000014.1, forward strand.
CTATTCCTGTCCCAGGTGCATTTACAATACCAACATTACCTTTACGCCAACATTTAAATAAACCGGGTACTCCTAGTAAAGAATGTTTATAAAAAACTTTTGGATCTAAAAAGTTGTCGTCTATTCTCCTATAAATACAATCAACTTTCATAGGACCTGTAACAGTTTTCATATATACAAAATCTTTTTCAACAAATAAATCTTTGCCTTCCACTAGTGCTATTCCCATTTGTTCAGCTAAAAACCTATGTTCAAAATAAGCAGAGTTATATCTTCCTGGAGTTAAAACGCACATGTGCGGATTTCTAGTTTTTTTTGGAACACATTCAAGCATACAGTGATATAATTTATTTGGATATTGGTGTACTGAAGAAACTTTATATTTTGTAAATAGTTCTGGAAATACATCTCTCATCACCATTCGATTTTCAAGCATATATGAAACTCCTGACGGCACTCTCAAATTGTCTTCTAATACCATGAATTCGCCATTGATGTTTCTAATTAAATC
>NZ_CVSG01000015.1 GCF_001179945.1 Candidatus Pelagibacter communis
GAGGCAGGTATGCCTCAGCTGGACCCGAAATATTGGGCATCTCAAGCATTTTGGTTAGTTCTTGTTTTTATAATACTTTATATTTCAATATCGAAATTTTACTTACCTAAGATAAAAAGTAATTTAGATAATCGCGAAAATAAAATTAAAGAAGATTTAGAGAATGCAAATAAATTTAAAGAGCAGTCTGAAGCAAAGATTAAAGAATATGGATTAATTTTAGACAAGGCTAAGAAAGAAGTTAATAAAATACTTTTTGATTCAAAAAACGCTTTAGACAAAGATATTCAGAACAAAAAAAATTTAATGGAGAAGGAAATCGAAAAAGAAATTTTAAAGGCTCAAAAAGAAATCTCAGAATTGAAGAAAAGTTCAATTTCCTCAATTCAAAATATTTCTGAAAATATAACGTCAAATATTATAGAGAACATATCAGGCGACAAGCTAAACGAAAGCAGTATCAAAGCTGCTGTAGAAGAAATTTCAAATAAAAATCTAGGTAAATATTTATGACATTAGACGCAACTTTTTGGGTAACTATTTCATTTTTTATTTTCATTGGAATATTATTTTATTTTAAAGTACCTCAAAAAATTAAAGAAACTCTTGAATTAAATATATTAAATATT
>NZ_CVSG01000016.1 GCF_001179945.1 Candidatus Pelagibacter communis
AAAAACGTAAGTGATTTATCTGAAAAGATTTTAAAAATCTCTAGAGATGAAAAACTAAGAAAAAATATTGCGAAAAATGGCAAGAAAAAGTATATGAAATATTTTAATTCAACGTTAGTTGCTGACTTTATTATTAACAAAACGTTAGGTAGAGTGGACAAAAAAAAATATCTTTGGCATGATTAATGAAAAAGTTTCTTATTTTCCGAACAGATAGAGTAGGGGATTTTATACTTAGCTGCATCTTAATAAAATCAATAAAAAGAAATAAACCAGACTCTGAGATTACTGTTATATGTTCTGAGCAAAATTATGAATATGTTAAGAATTATAGTTTAGTTGATAATGCTAAACTGTATCCAAAAAAAATTAGAAAAAAAATTTCTTTCTTTCATTCAATTATTAAAAGCAATTTTGATTGTATTCTTTCATTGGATGGAAAAAAGAGGTCTATTTTTGCATGTGTTATTTCCAAAGCAAAATTAAAGATCATGTCTGTAACAAAAAAAATATATAAAAAAATATTTTTTAATTTTAAAGATAATATTCTTTTTATTAAAGATTTTAGATCGAGGATAGAAGAATTTAAATTTATATTAAGAAAGATTGATATAGATTATTCTGATAAAGATTTAGATATTTTTGATAGTGAAAAAATAAAGTCAAATTTAGATATAATAAACAAAATCCCTGAAAAATCATTTTATCATTTACATTTAGATGAAAAGTGGATTACAGAAGCGTATAGAGGAAGGCGAAAATCTAGAAATTTTAAGCCTATAAATGCCTCAATAGTTCAAATGTGCGGTTTTATAGAGGAATTTGTAACAAGATCCAAAAAAGACTTGGTCATATCTGCTGGGGCTGAAACAAATAGTTTGATTGATGGTGTTAAAGAAAAATTTAATAAAAATAGTACTTTCGCTATAAATAATAAAAAGATAATAATTTTAGATAATTTATCTTTTACAGATTTAAAATTAATTATAAAAAAAGCAGAATTAGTTATTGCCTGTCACGGCTCCCCAGCACACATTGCCTCCTCATTTAATACTAAAATAATAGATATTTTTGACAAAAAAAATGAAGAATTTTACAAATTCTATACTCATC
>NZ_CVSG01000017.1 GCF_001179945.1 Candidatus Pelagibacter communis
AACATAAAATATCTAAAATCTGCTGTTTTTGAGGACAATTTAAGTGTTGAAACAACTGTTTTAAAAAAAACCAACGTTAGACTAAGCTTGCTTCAAAAGGTGAAAAAAGATACAGAAACTCTTGTCAGCGCAGAAGTGGAACTAGCAGTTGTAGATCGAAGTGGGTCGATTAAAAAACTTACTAAAGATTTTTTTGAAAAAATTTAAATTTGGCCAAGAAACGCCTAATATCTGCCTAAATTTTCGCTATAAACTATATTCAACTCAAGTTTGCAAAATCAGCAATACTCGTTGTGATTAAAATAAATTAAAAGGAATCATGAAAATTAAATTATTAAAAAAAAACAAATTAAAAACTAACATTAATAAGAAATTCAAAAAAATCTCTCTGTTCGAACTTCAAAATAGTCCAAAATTTCTCAATTTTAGAGTTCGAGCTTAATCTTTCCTCCTAAATAAACCAGTGGCTTAATTTAATTAGGCCATTGTTTTTATATTAATAATTGTTAAATTAATCTGTGAAGCGTAATAAACTGAATAACAAAGTGGCAATCATTATGGGGTCCAAATCCGATTATTCCGTGATGAAAGAATGCGAAAAAATTCTAAAGACTCTTAAGATTAAATTTCAATTATCAATTGTTAGT
>NZ_CVSG01000018.1 GCF_001179945.1 Candidatus Pelagibacter communis
GATGATTAGCGATACGGCTGGTTCAAAAGCTAAGCCTTACTTCCCTTTTATATTTAGTTTGTTTATGTTTGTTTTATTTTGCAATATGGTAGGAATGTTGCCATACTCATTTACAGTTACAAGTCATATTATTGTTACTCTGATATTAGCTTTGTTTATATTTATAGCAGTAACTATAATTGGCTTTGTTAATCATGGTTTTAAGTATTTAAGTATTTTTGTTCCTAGTGGAGTTCCAACCATACTATTACCTTTAATTACTGTTATAGAAATTATTTCTTACTTGAGTAGACCCGTAAGTTTATCAGTGCGTTTATTTGCAAATATGATGGCAGGTCATACAATGCTGAAGGTTTTTGGAGGATTTGTAGTGAGTTTAGGAATATTAGGTGGTTGGTTGCCGCTTAGTTTTTCAGTAGCATTAACAGGCTTAGAAATTTTAGTAGCCTTTCTACAAGCATATGTTTTTGCAATATTAACCTGCATCTACTTGAATGATGCATTAAATTTACACCATTAATTAAAAAAGGAGGAAAAATGGAGTTAGAAGCGGCAAAAATGATTGGGGCAGGTCTTGCTGCAATCGCATTAGCTGGAGCTGGTGTAGGTATCGGAATAATTTTCGGTAACTACCTATCTGGGGCAATGAGAAATCCCTCTGCGGCTCAAAAACAATTCCCTAACTTGTTATTAGGGTTTGCGTTAGCAGAAGCAACAGGATTGTTCGGGCTTGTAGTAGCTTTAATTATTTTATTTGCATTTTAGTAAATTGAATATGAAAAGTTTGTTAAGTTTATCAATAGCACTTGCGGGTATAAATACAAATTTGTATTCGGCTGAGGCAGGTATGCCTCAGCTGGA
>NZ_CVSG01000019.1 GCF_001179945.1 Candidatus Pelagibacter communis
GTTCTATTAGAGATATGTTAGAAAAGCGTGCTATTGGAAGAAAGGTAGCGCTAAAAACATTCATTATTCATGATATTGAAAAAGGATCAGGTATGTCAGTAAAACAGAAGATTGAGCTTAGAGAAGGTATTTCCAGGGATAATGCAAAACGAATTAACAAACTAATTAAAGATTATAAAATTAAAGTACAATCACAAATACAAGGTGAGCAGTTACGTGTTACAGGTAAAAATATTGATGATCTGCAAAATGTTATATCTTTATTAAAAGATGCAAATATTGGAATTCCTTTGCAGTTTATTAATATGAAAAAATAATTAGAATTATTATAGATAAATTTTAATAGGAGTTAATTATGGAAGAAGTAAAGCTATCTTGGTCATATAATGAATTTAAAGCCTATTTGCTGATCTATGCTGCAGAGTCTAACCAAATTGTCACAGAAGAAGAGTCGAATTTTCTTGAGGAGAAATTTGATACTCTTTTGATTAAGACTCTTCAAAAAG
>NZ_CVSG01000020.1 GCF_001179945.1 Candidatus Pelagibacter communis
TAGATTACTAGTGAATCGTATGGATTCTGAAGGTATGGACTACCCTCTTCATTTAGGTGTTACGGAAGCAGGTGAAGGAGAAGATGGTCGGATCAAATCTGCTGTAGGTATTGGAACACTTTTAGAAGATGGATTAGGAGATACGATCCGGGTTTCTCTTACAGAAGAGCCAGAATATGAAATCCCTGTAGCTAATTTATTAGTAGATCGGTATGAAAAAAGAAAGGATCATGCTTCTATTCCAAATATGAGATATCCTCAGTTATCTCCTTTTGAATACAAAAAAAGAGAAACCAACCCAGTTAAAAATATTGGAGGTGATTATGTTCCTCGAGTTGTGGCAGATCTATCTCTTGAAAATAAAATTCAACCAGAGAGCTTAGTCGATTTAGGCTATACATATTTCCAAAAAGAGGATAAATGGGGAATTGGTGATTTTGCTTGTGATTATATTTTTATTAACAAACAAGACATAGATTTTAGTCTTCCAGGCACACTTGGTGTTGTTCAAGCATATTCTGTTTGGAAAAATACAAAAAAATCACAACACTATCCCTTTTTAGATACAAAACAATATTTGAAAAAAGAAGACCAACATTCTGATCTGAATTTTATATATGTTACATTGCAAACTCTCAATAATGAACTTATTGAAAAGATAAAATAATAGCAATTTTAACCATAGTCTACTCC
>NZ_CVSG01000021.1 GCF_001179945.1 Candidatus Pelagibacter communis
AATGTCCAGCGTTTCCATATGAGGCTGGTTTAAAATCTTGAGATAAAGGATCTTGACGGTCGAAAATTGTAACAGGAATGCCTTTTTTTATAAGTTGCAAACCTGTACAAACCCCTTGAATTCCAGAACCTATTATTCCAACTGATTTACATTTATAATTTTCCATTAGGAAATTATATTTCAATGTTTAAAAAAATAGTAGTGCGGTAGATTAGGCTAAGGCCTCTTTATTAACAACTTCTGGTCTTTCCTCTGAATTTTCTGAAGGGTCTTTTTTATCTTTCTTTTTAAATAAGAAGTCACCTGTTAATGTAGATTTAGATTTATTTGTTTTTTTAATATAGCCATCTATATCTGCGCCGTTCTCTGTTTTTAAATTGTTTCCAAATTCAATATCACCTTTTACTGTTCCCGTTGAACCAATAACTACATCCTGACCTGATACCTTTCCATCAAGATGTCCGTGGATTTCCACATGATCACCTTCTATTGAGCCTGTGATAGACCCAGTTTCTCTAATTATAATCTCTTTGGAATACACCGGACCTTTAATTAATCCAGCTACGTCTATAGCACCCGAACTATTAATAGTACCCTCAATACTTACTGTCTCACTAATTAAAGATCTTTCTGAGTCTGTAAGTTTTTTTTTCTTATCTCCAAACATATAATTTTTCATAAATTAACCACCAAATTACATATTATACAAGATGATAATAAAATCAAATTTGACCAAAATAGGTTTAATTAACTGGGGTATCTTTATAAATTTTACAGGACATTGCTATTCCTAAACCGAACATTATAGCCATCATTGAGGATCCTCCGTAAGACATAATAGGTAATGGAGATCCAACTATCGGAAGTAAACCTAGCACCATCATCATATTGACAACAACATAAATGAAAAATGCTGTTGCAAAACTATAACAGTACAATTTACCAAAGTTGCTTCTCGTCACGTTTCCAATTTTAACAATTCTCCAAACTATCAAAGCATAAAGTAATAGAATGAAAAGTGATCCAAAAAATCCAAATTCTTCAGAAAATAAAGTAAATATAAAATCTGTATGTTTTTCTGGTAAATAATCTAAATAACTTTGTGAACCTTGTAAAAAACCTTTTCCAAAAAGTCCACCTGAGCCAATAGCAATTTTAGATTGAATGATTTGATATCCAGCACCAAGCGGGTCTCTCTCCGGATTTAAAAAAGTTAATATTCTTGACTTTTGATATGGTTTTAAGAATGAAATAGCTATTGGTAATAAAGCAAGAAAAGCAAAACCAGAGATCGCAAAAAATTTAACCCGTACCCCTGCTAACCATGCTACTGTTATTCCACCAGCAGCAATTAATAAAGATGTCCCTAGATCAGGTTGTGTTGCTACTAAAATTATTGGAGAAATAAGTACTACAACAGGTAAAAAAAGATATCTAATCTGGTTAATATTTTCAATTGAAATTCTGTGATAATACTTAGCTAAAAATAAAATCAGTCCAATTTTCATTAATTCAGAAGGTTGAAGATTCATAAAATATAAATCGAGCCATCGTTTTGAACCTGACGAAGTCAAACCAAAATATTTTACTCCAAGTAATAAAATAAAAAATAAAATATAAATTAGATAGCTTTGGCTATGCCAAAATCTAATTTGTATAAATGAAACAATAAAAAACATTCCAAAAAAAATAAAGAATCTAAGAATGTGGCTACTTGTATGATATTTTAATTCTCCTCCGTCAGTGGAATACATAGCTAAAATACTTACAAGTCCGAGTATAAAAATAGAGATCACTAAAACGTAATCTATAGATAGAATTTTATCTTTTATACTAAGAGAGGATTGAATTGATCTAGCTCTAAACATTAAACAGGCTCTCCTAATAAACTATTAATTTTTTTTCTTAACTCGTGTCTTTCTAATACTTTTTTTATAATTTTTTTTGCTATTGGGGCTGCAGCTTTTCCTCCTGAACCTCCGTGTTCTACTAAAACACTTATAGCGTATTGAGGATCTTTGTAGGGAGCAAATGCTACAAACAATGCATGGTCTCTATCTTTATAAGGGAGACTTTCTTGTTTAACCTCCGCTGCTCGCTGTTCCTCTGTAAATCTTTTTATTTGAGATGATCCTGTCTTTCCTGCAAACGTAAATTTTTTATTTTCCCACCTATGTCTATAAGAAGTTCCACCAGGTTCATTAGAAGATGAAAACATTGCATCTTTAATCAAATTTATATGCTCTTGGTTTTTAAATAAAGGTTTTAATTCAAAATTAGACAACAAAAGATCTGTAGGTAATGGGTCATTTGGATTTTCATTTTTATATTTGATATAATCTCTTAATCTATTGTTTTTTTCGTCAAAAATTATCCTTGGTTTAATTTGAAATCCTCCATTGGCAATTTGAGCTGTCATCAAACATAATTGTAGAGGTGTGCTTTGAAAATAGCCCTGACCAATTCCAGAGTGGAGTGTCTCTCCAAGATACCAATTTTGTCCAATAAATTTCTTCTTCCATTTGGTATTAGGAACAACCCCTGCTTTTTCCTCAATGAAACCATTAAGTACTTTTTTCCCTAAACCAAATTTTTTCGCTGTTTCAGATAGACGATCAACTCCTAATTTTCTGGCAACTTCATAAAAATAAACATCACATGATCTTTGTATTCCTTTTCTCAAATTTACTATTCCATGACCATCCTTTTCCCAGCAGTGAAATTTTTCTCCGTAAAGTTCGATTTTACCTTTACATCTAAAAGTATCTAAAGGTTTAATTATGCCGTTTTCTAGAGCACTAAGTGCAACTAAGGTTTTTATAGTAGAACCCGGTGGATATAATCCTGAAATTGTTTTGTTTGTTAAAGGTCTTAATTTATTTTTAATTAGACTATTCCAATATTCTTTTTTTAAACCATGTACAAATTCATTTGGCTCAAACGTGGGAGATGATACCATGGATATTATATCACCATTATATACATCCATAACACATACTGCTGCAGCTTTATCTTTTAAAAGTTCATTTGTGTATTTTTGAACTTCAAAATCCAGTGTTGTTTTGTAACTTTCTCCTGCTTGACCTTCGTTAATTTGAATTTGTTTTACTCTTTTTCCAAAAGCATTAACTTCATATCTTTGAAATCCTATTTTACCAATAATCTTTTCATCAAGTTTTCTTTCTAGTCCAGTTTTTCCAACACTCATACCAGGCACATGTAAATCTTTTAAATATTTTTTTGTTTCAAGGTCTTTTGCACTTACTTGTGAAACATAACCTAAAATATGCGCTGAAGAGTTATCTGGGTACATTCTCGCTACTGATACTACTGGCTTAACTCCTTCCAATTCGTGTAAAAATAAATTTAGTCTTGAAAATTCTGACCAAGTTATATTATCTGAAACAATTATTGGCTCCCACGGTTTCTGTTTAGCTATAACCCTTTTTAAATAAAACAATCTTTTATCTGTTAAATTCAAAATTGTTTTTAATCTTACGAAAAGTTTTTCTATATCTTTAGAATTTTCAGGTATGAGGTGAACTTGGTATACTTGCTCATTCGATGCTATTTCTTTATCAAAAAAATCCTTTATAACTCCTCTTTCAGGCGCCAGTTTCCACTCTCTGAACCTATTTTTATCAGATAAAGTTTTATATTTTGTTCTCTCGTTAATCTGCAAAGAAACTAATCTACCAATAATTCCTACCATTACCACAGCTTTAGCTGCAGTAAGCAAAAACATCCTACGACCTATCAATTTTGATTTGATAACTGTATTACCTGAACTTGGATTAAGCATCACGATTTCCTATAAATGAAATTTGATAAATGTTAAATAGTAACCAAAATATTGGGAACATAAAAAGAGTAAAAAACATGTTGTATCCAATTTTTGAATAACTAAATTCTAAATCTGAAAAGTTATTTAGAAGAGAAAAAAATAATAGATTTGAAAATATCATCGCCATAAAAAAAGTGAACCAATCTGATGCTATCGTTGTATTCACACTTTTATTTCTTACATATGTACCCACAAAAATAATAATTAAATATGATAAGGAGCTTATACCTAAAGGAAAACCCATAACCACATCATTAATTAAACCTGCCAAAAAAATATGACCGTTGGCCATTAATTCTGGCTTTTTTAAAACCCAAAAATAAATTAGAATAATTTGAAAATTAAGAGTAAAAATTTCAAATACTTTTTCGAGATTAGTATCTACCTCACTAATACAAAGATAATATAAAAGTAATAATGGTCCAGCATTGTAAATTTTATAAAATAGAGAGTTTTTTGCCATTATAATTTTCCTAAATTTTGAATACTTAAATTTACTGTTACAAAAGAAAGTTGATTTGGGTCAACAAACAAATCAACTTCTCCATCAAGATTGGTCATTCCAATTGGAGCGCCTGGCGAAAATATTCCATCTTTTCCTGAAGCAAATACATTTATCTCTTCAATTACTTTATAATCCTCTGGTAAATATTCTAAAGTTGGATTATTTGTTCCACCGCCTGAAAGTATTGCTTGGGCACCTTGGTCAAGTGTAACAGGAATACGACTATTCAAATCATTCAATAATAGAACTCTAGAAGATAAATAATTTGTTTCAACTATTCTTCCAACTAAGTAGTTATTATGAGTTACAGGCATGCCCTTCAGTATACCTGTTCTGGTGCCTTTATTAATTATTATTGATTTTAAAAAAGGACTATTTTTATCTACTAAAACTTTGGCCAAGACAACATTGCTTAGATTTTTATTAAAATACTCTGTTTCCAAAATTTTTTGTAAGTTTTTGTTTTCATCTGATAAAAATTCCACATTAAGCTCAAGTAATTTATATTTTTCTATCTCTGCTTTTAATTTTTCATTTTCCGCTTTGACATTAAAATATTTAGTGAGATCTTTGCTGACTTGAGGAAAAAATCTGGTTGGCGTAGAAGCTAAAAAAGTTATTCGATAAACCACATCATTCAAAAAACCTCTCACAGGTTTAGTAAACTTTGCTCCATAAACATCTAGAAAAAAAATAATTAAAGCTAAAAATATCAACGATAGAACTGAGAATTTTTGTGCTCCTCCTCTTTGAAGAAGAGCGGAGCGAAAAGCTATACTAAAATCATCTCTACTAACTGACATCTATTCATCTGTGGATAAATTAGTACTCTGATAACATTGTAGAAAACAATTCTTCATTTTCTAAAGCTCTTCCAGTTCCAATAGCAACGCATGACAATGGGTCATCGGCTATTGTTACGGGTAAACCTGTATCTTGAGAAATTAATTTATCTATATTTTTTAATAATGCTCCACCGCCTGTAAGCACTAGTCCCATATCAATTAAATCTGCAGATAATTCAGGTGGAGTATTTTCTAAAGCTTCTTTAATGCCACCTAAAATTTGATTTAAAATTGGCATTAATGCCTCACAAGCATCTTTTTCTGTAAGCTCAATCTCTTTTGGTGTTCCTGATCTTATATCTCTACCTTTCATTAAAAACGTATTATTCGAAGATGGTATAGCTGTACCAATTTCTTTTTTAATCTTTTCTGCCGTGGAGTCTCCTATCATTAAATTCATTCTTTTTCTCATGTAGGCTATTATAGATTGGTCTAATGCATCTCCAGCAACTCTTAAAGATTTAGAATAAACTACACCGCCTAGTGACATTACTGCTATTTCGGTTGTACCACCTCCAATATCAACAACCATTGAACCAGTTGCTTCTGAAATAGGTAATCCTGCTCCAATTGCTGCTGCAATTGGCTCCTCAATTAATTGAACTTTTCTTGCTCCTGCAGCTAATGCTGAGTCTTGAATAGCTTTTCTTTCCACAGGAGTAGAACCAGTAGGTACGCAAATTAAAATTCTTGGGTTTGCAAAAGCATTTTTTTTGTGAACTTTTTTGATAAAGTGTTTAATCATTTCCTCAGTGACTACAAAGTCTGCAATTACTCCATCTTTTAATGGTCTAATAGCTGAAATATTTCCTGGAGTTCTCCCTAACATTGTTTTTGCTTCGTCTCCAACAGCTAATACAGATTTTTTTCCTGCATCCTCAATAACTGCAACTACTGACGGTTCATTTAGCACTACTCCTTGGTCTTTTAAAACTACAAGGGTATTAGCCGTGCCTAGGTCTATAGCCATATCTTGTGACCAAAGTGAAGTTAATCCTGTTAAACCTTTAAACATATTTTCCTTTCTAAATTTGAACGCTTAGATTTTCGTCATCTGGCGCTGTTTTTTTTCTTTTAATTATTAATTTGTTTAGTGCACTTAAGTAAGCATTAGCTGATGCCACAAGTGTATCCGTATCAGCTGCTTGACCTACTGTAGTTTTACCTTTCTCCTCAATTCGAACGCTAACTGTCGCCTGTGCATCAGTGCCTTCAGTAACAGCATGAACATTATATAATAGTAGTTTGACATCATGAGCATAGAGTTTTTTAATACATTTAAAT
>NZ_CVSG01000022.1 GCF_001179945.1 Candidatus Pelagibacter communis
GCTCTAACCAAGCTGAGCTACACCCCCTTATTTAATGGTGGGCGGTAAAGGACTCGAACCTATGACCCCCTCGGTGTAAACGAGATGCTCTACCAACTGAGCTAACCGCCCTAATTAAATAAAATCGAGATATACAATAAAAACTTTATAAAGTAAAAAAGTATTTAATTTCTCGTGTAATTTATATAAATAGCAGTATTATTGGATTTGTATGATTTTAACTTGTAATTCATGCGGTAAAAAATTTGTTGTTCCTGATAACGCAATAACTGCGTCTGGAAGAATGGTTCAATGTGGCTCTTGTGGAAATAAATGGAAACAATTCCCTGTGGGGGAAGTAAAAAAAGCTCAATCAGTCCCTCGTGCAAAAAAAATAGTTTCAAAACCTCAATCAGATAAACAAAAAATACAAAAACAAAAAAAAGTAAAAAGGACTTCTCCAAAAAAACCAAGAGAAATCAGTTTATACTCACCTGAATACTTAGCAAAAAAACACGGAATCACAATTAATGAAAACCACACAGTAAAAAAAATTAGTAGAAAAGAAAAAGATAAAGTCTCTTTTGGATTTTACAACTCACTTATTGTATTTATTTTTTTGGTAATTGCTTTGTCCCGTATTTTATATTTTTCACAAGGATTTATAATTTCAAATTTTCCAGCGTCCGAGTATTATTTAAATTATTTCTTTGAAAGTATCAGAAATATATTTGAAATTTGGAAAAATTTAGTCGCTAATTATTAGACTCTAAATCTTTAATATTAATAAAATTTTCTGAGAGTTTAGAATTATTCTTAACAATGTCTTTATAAAAATTCCAAGCTAAAACAATTAACGTATTTTTTTTATTCTTTATTTGTGATTTATTTTTTATAGGTAT
>NZ_CVSG01000023.1 GCF_001179945.1 Candidatus Pelagibacter communis
AAAAAGATGCATTCGAACAAATGGATTATTCCTTAGAGAGTGGAATAAATTTTTTTGATACGGCAGAACTTTATTCCGTACCACCCAATTCTGAATCTTACGGTAAGACTGAAACTATAATTGGAAACTGGTTTGAAAAAAGAAAAAATAGAGAAAAAATAATTCTAGCTACTAAAGTAGCAGGCCCGGGATGCAATTGGATAAGAGGTGGTGGAAATAATTTTGATGAAAAATCAATAGGTGAAGCGATCAATGGGAGTTTGAAAAGACTTAAAACAGATTATATTGATTTGTATCAATTACATTGGCCTGAAAGATCTACTAATTTTTTTGGAAGAAGAGATTACACCCTAGACAGTGAAGAAGGAGATTGGAATAGTTTTGAAAGTGTACTTAAGGCTCTAGAAAAATTTATCAAAAGTGGCAAAATTAGATACATTGGTATGTCAAATGAAACACCGTATGGTTTATCAAAATATATCGAACTATCAAAAAATAAAAATTTACCTAGGATGATGTCAGTTCAAAACCCTTATAATTTAGTAAACAGGACTTACGAAATCGGCATGTCTGAAATTTCAATAAGAGAAAAATGCGGTCTTCTAGTTTATTACCCTCTTGCCACAGGAGCTCTCTCTGGAAAATATAGAAATGGTCAGATGCCGAAAAATTCTAGGCAAGCTTTGTTCAAAGGATGGGAAAGACATTTAAATCCTTTAGCTATGAATGCCTATGAAGAGTACCATAAACTTGCTAAAGAATACGATATGACAATGGCGCAACTTGCTCAGGCGTTCGTAAACTCAAGGCCTTTTGTTACTAGTAATATAATAGGCGCAACAACCATGGACCAATTAAAAGAAAATATTGACAGTGTTAATATTGAGCTGTCAGACGAAATTATGAAAAAGATTAATGTGATTCATAACAATAATCCAAACCCATCTCCCTAATTCAAAGCATTGAAATAGATGATTTTTAGTATAAAAATAAAATATGCTATTAAAAAAAATTTTTATATTTCTGATTTTAGTTGTTTTTTCTACTAATTCACTTGCCGTAACACCTAGATCAACTGGAAAATATAAAAACTGGGAAAGTTTTGTAGCAGAGACTGATAAAGGTAAAATTTGTTTCGCCCAAACTGTTCCTACAAAAAGAGCACCTGCAGCAGTAAAAAGAGATAAATCTAAATTATTTGTAACTTTTAGGCCATCAGAAGAAATCAAAGATGAAGTAAGTTTGACAAGTGGTCACGATTATAAGACATCTAGCGTAACTGCAAGCTCTGGGAAAAGAAGATACTCATTTTTTTCTCAAAAAGAATTTGCTTGGTTATTAGATGATCAAGAAGAAAAAAAATTTATTCAACTTATGAAAAAAGCAACAGATATAATTGTTAAAGCAAGAACTACAAAAGGAGCTGAGACTACAGATCACTACTCAATGATGGGTTTCACAAAAGCATACAACACAGCAAAAAAGACTTGCAGTTAAATGAAAAAAATTGTTTTAGCCTACTCGGGCGGTTTAGATACATCTATAATTTTAAGATGGTTACAAGAAAACTATAATGCTGAGATAATAGCTTACACCTCTGATATTGGACAAGTTTTAGATAAAAAAAAAATTGTAAAAAATGCTAGAAGATTGGGCGTTAAGAAAATAATTATTGAAGATCTAAAAAATATCTTTGTTAAAGATTATGTTTTTCCCATGATAAGAGCTCATGCAGTATATGAGGGGGTATATTTATTGGGTACATCTATAGCCAGACCGTTAATTGCAAAAAGACAGGTTGAGATTGCAAAAAAATTTAAAGCTTTTGCAGTTTCTCATGGCGCAACTGGAAAAGGCAACGACCAAGTGAGATTTGAGCTTGGATATGCATATTTTGGTAAAAATAAGATTAAAACTATAGCACCTTGGAGAGAATGGAAATTACAATCAAGAGCAGATTTAATTAAATACGCTAAAAAAAACAAAATACCAATTCCTAAAGATAAAAAAGGTGCACCACCATTTTCCGTAGATGACAACATTTTTCATACCTCGACGGAAGGCAAAGTTTTAGAAAACCCAAAAAACTCTGCTCCTGAATTTATCTATCAGAGAACAGTATCACCGCAAAAAGCTCCTAACAAACCAACGAAAGTAAAAATTACTTTTAAAAATAGTGACCCGATTGCGGTAAATGGTAAAAAATTAAATCCTGAAAAGCTTTTAAGTAAATTGAATATTCTAGCTGGAAAAAATGGAATAGGAAGAGTTGATTTAGTCGAAAATAGATTTATTGGAATTAAATCTAGAGGTGTTTACGAAACTCCAGGTGGTACTTTATTATATACTGCACATAGAGCTATAGAGTCTGTAACTCTAGATAAAGAAACTGCTCATAAGAAAGAGAGAATAATGCCAGAGTATGCTGAGCTTGTTTATAACGGTTATTGGTATTCGAAAAAAAGATTAAAGTTACAAAAATTAATTGATCAAAAAAGAAGCAAAGTTTCTGGTGAAATAGTTTTAAGTTTATATAAAGGTAATATAACTATTCTTTCAAGAAGAACAAAAAATAAAGCTTATTCAATGAAAAAAGTTTCTTTTGAGGAAAATAAAACATTTAATAAGAAAAAAGTTGAAAATTTCATAAAATTTCACTCTAAACAGTTAAACAAAGCTTAAATTTTTGATAGATTAATAACTGATGAACAGTTCGATTCGAAATATTCAATTAGTTGCAGTTATAGTTGTTCTTATATCAACTATTATTGCCTTTTTTTTAGAAATGAAAGAAATGTACGAAAACAAAGATATTACACTAGCTGATTTACTTTTAATGTTTATCTACATAGAAGTAATAGGTTTAGTAAGATCTTACTGGGAAACTCAATCAGTAAGAATAACATATCCTTTAATCATAGCTATTACAGCGCTAGCTCGGTTCATAATATTACAAGATAAGGAAAGTGATCCTGCCAACCTGATTTATATTTCTCTAGCTATATTAATAGTTGCGATTGCTACAGTTATTATAAGATTTAGAAATAGTAAGTATTTGAAAATTGAAAGGTCTAGGTCAAGCGAGCTTTAAAACACGTTAAAGTATTCTTTAACAAACATGCAATTGTCATTGGTCCTACACCTCCAGGAACAGGAGTTATTGCTTTAACGTTATCTTTTAATTCATCAAAGTTTACATCTCCTACTATTTTTTCTCCTACTTTATTTATACCAACATCTATAACTATCGCATTTTTTTTTACCCAGCCTTTTTTTATCAAATTAGGAACTCCTACGGCTGCTACTAAAATATCTGCTTTGAGGCACTCGTTTTGTAAATCATTTGTTTTTGAATGAACTATAGTTACTGTGCAATGTTCCTTTAATAATAATTGGGCCATTGGCTTACCATTTAAATTAGATCTTCCTATTATAACAGCATGTTTGCCTGCTAAATTTGATTCTATTTTTTTAATCAATAAAAGACATCCTAAAGGTGTGCAAGGAACGATTGAGTCATAACCTGATGAAAGATTACCAACATTTATTGGATTAAAACCGTCTACGTCTTTGGATGGATTAATTGCATTTATAATTTTCTCCTTACTTATCTGGCTGGGCAAAGGAAGCTGAACTAAGATACCAGAAATTTCATCGTTTTTATTCAACTCTTCAATTTTTTCTAAAATATCTTTTTCACTCACATTTTTTGGATATCTAATTATTTCAGAGTTAATGCCAACTTCTCTAGCACTTTTTTCTTTATTCTTTACGTATATTAAACTGGGTGCAAAATCTCCGATCAAGATAACTGTAAGACTAGGTGTTTTACCGCTCTTTTTCTTTAAATCTGAAATTTCTTTTTTAATTTCATTTCTAATAATCTCTGCTTGTTTTTTTCCATCAATAATCATCTTAAAAATAATCCTGGTGCAAACATTTCAAAAACTAAATTCCTAAAAAACATCAATCCCAAGATCAGTATCACTGGGGAGATATCTATAGACCCTAAGTTAGGTAAAAATCTTCTGATAAAATTTAAAGGTGGAGCTGTAAGTTTGTAAGAAACATCTAAAACAGAATATACAAAACGATTACTTGTATTTAAAACGTTAAAAGCAACCAGCCAACTAAATATTACGTGAATAATTAATATCCAAATATAAAGGTTAACTATATTGTCGAATAAAATTAATATCGACTTCATTAATTTTTCTCCACATAAACTGATGTACTTGGAAAAGCAAAAGACGCATTATTTTTTTCTACTATATTTTTTATTTCAAGGGCTAAAAGATCTTTTACCTTCATCCACTCTAAGTATTTTCTGGTTTTAGTAAAACATATTAGTTTAATATCTATTGAACTTGCAGCGAATTGATCGATTTTAACTGAAAGCATTGTATTTTCTGATTTTGAAAATAATTCACTATTTTTTATATAATTTTCTATCTGCTGTTTAATATCAATTAATTGTTTGCTTGTTGTTCTATACTCTAGGCCTATAATCCAATTAATCCTCCTATTGGTAATTAAAGAATTATTTATTACTGCTTTTTCTGCAAACTGAAAATTAGGAATTGTTGCAAGAGATTTGTCAAATCTTCTAACAACTGTAGATCTAAAACCTATTGACTCAACTGTGCCTTCAATAACATCTTCAACGTATATCCAATCTCCAACTTTAAATCTTTTCTCGACTAAAACTAATATACCTGAAATTAAATTTTTAAATAAATCTTGTGCTCCAAGTGCAACGGCAACACCAAATAGTCCTAGTCCTGCTATAATTGGTCCAATTTTAATTCCCCAAAGTTCTAAAACAGCCGCTAATCCTAGAATTATTATTAAGACCTTTAGAGCTTTGATAATCCAATTGACTAAATCCCTTGAAAGTAAATCACTAATTGATTTTACAACAGTTGAAAAGGGTCCAATGATTTGGTGAAAGGTCCAGAATATAAGAATTGTAATTAAAGAACGATTAATAGTTTCTAAAAAATCTGCAGCTTGAGTTTCAATAGTTAGATAACTAGTAGCTACAA
>NZ_CVSG01000024.1 GCF_001179945.1 Candidatus Pelagibacter communis
TGGGCATAGCTACCGTGTATCAAGATCTAGCTTTGGTATCTTTAATGAGTGTAACAAGAAACTTTTTTATGGGTAGAGAACCAATGAAAGGCCCACCATTTTTCAAAACGTTTGATATAGAAAAAGCAAACAAGATAGCTGCTGAGAGAATGGGGCAGATAGGAATTGATGTTAGAGATCCATCCCAAGCAGTCGGAACAATGTCGGGTGGTGAAAGACAATGTTTAGCAATAAGTAGGGCTATATACTTTGGAGCAAAAGTTCTAGTTTTAGATGAACCTACTTCTGCTCTCGGAGTGCATCAAGCTTCAGTTGTTTTAAAATATATAGTCAAAGCCGCTTCTCAGGGATTAGCGGTAATTTTAATAACACATAATGTTCACCATGCTTATCCAGTTGGAAATAGTTTTACAGTGTTGAATAGGGGAAAAAGTTTAGGTACTTATGAAAAGAAAAGTATCACTAGAGAAAAATTATTGAGCATGATGGCTGGCGGCGAGGAATTAAATAAATTAGAAGTTGAGCTTCAAGAAATGAACAGGTCTTCAACTAATTAATGCAGATAGGAATAGATTTAGGAGCAACTAAAATAGAGTACGTTCTTCTAGATAATAATAATGTAGAATTAAAAAGAGACAGAGTTCAAACACCTAAAGATTATGACAACACAATAATTTCAATAACTGAAATTATAAAAAAATTAGAAAATAAATCAGGAAAATTTAATGTAGGTATATGTCATCCTGGAGCGGTAGATAAAACTACAGGATTAATTAAAAATGCACATAA
>NZ_CVSG01000025.1 GCF_001179945.1 Candidatus Pelagibacter communis
GTAATAGACGCTTCATGGAATTTTATTATTTCAATGTTTAAAGGCACGGGAGACACCAATCAACTAGGCGGCCCTATAAAAATAGCTAAAATCACTGGCCAGGTTGCAAAACTTGGCTTTATAGCTTTTCTAAGTATTATGGCCTACATATCGATTAGTTTAGGATTTATTAATTTGTTGCCTATTCCTATGTTAGATGGAGGTCACTTGATGTTTTATGCTTTTGAAAAGGTTTTAGGCAGACCTCTAACTCAAAAGACCCAAGAAGGATTCTTTCGAATCGGTCTTTTTTTACTACTTTCTTTAATGTTTTTTACAACATTTAATGATTTGAGAGATTTAGGCTTATTTTAAGCCATTTTTTTATTCAAAAAAGTTAGTAATATCAACGATTTTTGACCATACAATATATTGTGTTGATATTTACGTGAAACACCAAAAAAATGTTGATTTTATTGGATTTTTATAGAGATTAGTAAATAACTAAGGGGCATAAATGAATAAAAAACAATTAGTTGCAAAAATATCGTCCACACTGGGTCAAAGCAAAGCAGATGCTGAGAGAACTTTTGACTCAATAACGACTATTATTTTAGATGCCTTAAAGAATGACGATACTGTAAAGATAGCTGGTTTTGGTACTTATAAAGTAGCAAAAAGAAAAGCTAGGGTAGGAAGAAACCCTCGAACAGGTGAGTCCATTCAAATTGCTGCATCACAAAAAGTTAAGTTTTTACCAGCTAAAAGCTTAAAAGAAATGTTTAACCGATAAACGTTTTATTTAGCCCTTATTTGATAATCTCAAATAAGGGCTAAACTACTTGCAAAAACTGCATAGCTCAAATTTAGACAATTCAATTCTTTTTCAATAGTTAAAATCCTATAACGCACGCTTAACAAGGGAGTTAGTTATGAAAAAATACTTAGGATACTTTCTAGCAGGAACAGCTGTTTACTTTGGCTTTGCAGGTCTTAGCTATGCTGAGACTACAGTGTCTGCAGA
>NZ_CVSG01000026.1 GCF_001179945.1 Candidatus Pelagibacter communis
TGAACTTGAGAATATTTTAAAAGAATTAGAACAGGCTTATCACGTTTTTCTAACAGGCACAGGATTTGGAGGAATTGCTTTAGCATTAATGGCTCTATGTAGACCTGAAGACGAAATTTTAGTTTCAGACAATGTTTATGGCCCTACAAAAGAAATATCCCAAGAACTCATGAAAGAATTTAAAGTTAATGCCAAATTTTACAATCCTGACTCTTTAGATGATTTAAAAAGAAAAATATCAAATAAAACAAAAATGATTTTAGTTGAAAATCCGGGGAGTAATACTTTTGAATTTCAAGATTTAAATAAAATTGTCAAGTTAGCTAAAAGAAAAAAAATTTACACATTGCTCGACAATACCTGGGGAACACCGCTTTATCTTAAACCATTGAAATTAGGATTTGATATGTCTTTTTGCTCTGCTACAAAATATTTTTCTGGTCACTCAGATGCTATGGGTGGTTCTCTCGCTGTAAATAAAAAAGTTTTTAAAAAAATAATGTTCTTCTATAAATTATCAGGATACAGAATGTCAGCTGATGAGGCTTACCTAATCATTAGAGGTTTAAGAACTTTAGATACCAGACTAAATCAACATTATGAGAATACAAAAACTATAATTAAATTTTTAAAAAGACAAAAAAAAATTAAAGAAATATTATATCCGCATAATTCTTCAAGCAAAAATTATAAACTTTGGAAAAAATATTACTCTGGAGCCACAGGTTTGCTATCTATTGTCGTAAAAAGTAAAAAAAAATCTTCGGTGATCGCCTTTGTAAATTCTCTTAAATTATTTGGAATTGGCTATAGCTGGGGAGGTTTTGAAAGTCTAGCTATTCTTCAAGAGATTAAAAGTTCAAAAAAAGATGAATATTTAAGAGGGCGCCAATTTTATCGATTTAATAAAGACGAGCACATTGTAAGACTTCATATTGGCTTAGAAGACCCAAAAGATTTAATTAATGATTTAAAACAAGGATTAAAAAAAATTAAATGATTAAAAATTTTTTCCCAAACAAAACTGCATTATATGCCTTGGTAGCTGCTTGCTTTGTTGTTTGCACTACGATGGGAGTTAGACAAACATTTGGACTTTACTCTAGCGAATTTGAGACAACAGCTGGAACATCAAATACTGAATTTGGATTAGC
>NZ_CVSG01000027.1 GCF_001179945.1 Candidatus Pelagibacter communis
TATGCTATCAGAGCTAGGATGGCTTTAGCATACTCTAATATCACAGTCGAATTAAAAGAAATTTCATTAAGTAACAGACCGCAAGAATTATATGATCTCTCTCCTAAAGGTACTGTCCCTGTTTTGTATATCAATAATCAAACTGTTATTGATGAAAGTTTAGATATTATGCAATGGGCGCTTAAACATAATAATCAGCAAAATTGGTTTTTAGATAAAAAGAAATTTCAACTTGAAATGATACAAGAGTGTGATAATGAATTTAAATATTGGCTTGATAGATTTAAGTATTATGATAGACATCCTGAAAACAATAAAACTTACTATAGGGGAAAATGTGATAATTATTTATCACAATTAAATATTCAATTACAAACTACAACATATCTTATTTCAAATAAATTATCGTTATTAGATATTGCTATTTTCCCACTTATAAGACAATTTGCGAATGTGGATAATAATTGGTTAATTAATCATCATTGTAATGTTGCAAATTGGGTAGATTGTATTATGAAATCAAAATTATTTTTATCTGTGATGGATAAGTATCTTTTATATA
>NZ_CVSG01000028.1 GCF_001179945.1 Candidatus Pelagibacter communis
AAACAAGATTGTCTGGAGAAGATCTTTCTATTGCTACAGGAGGCCTCCCTACAGATGTTATGCAGGTTGACATTTTAGTTGAAGAAAATCAATATGCTGAAGCATTAGTAATTATTTCAAAATATGAGCAAACTTTAAAGGAACCGGCTCAAGATGGAAAGAGTTGGGAGTGTGAGGATTGTAATTCAATAAATCCTGAAGTATTTGAAATATGCTGGAGCTGCCAGGCAAACAGACTTACAGTTGCATAGTAGTCTATTTATTTAATTATAAGATCAATCCCTGTAGCTAGATTAATACATTTAGTTGAAACCCCTCCCATATTATGTGAAGTGATTAATAAATCTACTTTACACCAACCGATATTAATATCAGGATGATGATTATGTTTTTCTGCAAGTTCAGCAATTTTTTGTACAAAGTCAATTCCATCCATGTAAGTTTCAAATTTATATGTTTTAGATATTGTTTTATTTTTATAGTCCCAACCATACGATGATAGTGTTTTATTTATTTCATCAGGTGATAGTAACATATGTTTAATTCCTTAATAATTTCTTGATGATTATTTTATCTATTGATATTTTTCTAGATAGAGGTTTTTTTAAAAGGAGAACAATTAGAAATAAGTTTCAATTA
>NZ_CVSG01000029.1 GCF_001179945.1 Candidatus Pelagibacter communis
TTGTACATTTAATTTTTATCTTATTTGTTATTTTTGGAGGTCTGCTCTTATTAATTTTTTCAAAAATAATCTATATTCATCTCCCGGCATTATTATGGGGAGTTTATATAGAACTAACTAATTCCGTTTGTCCATTGACCTATCTAGAAAATTGGTTTTTGCATAAAGGTGAGTTGACAACTTATTCTAGTAATTTTATCAACAACTATCTTTTACCGATACTTTATCCTGAAGGCTTAACTAGTAAAATTCAAATATATTTAGGTATATCATTAATAGTTTTTAATATTTTAATATACGGATTAATTTATAAAAAATTTAAAAAATAATGAAAAAACTTTTAGCGACATTGGTTTTGTGTTTGTTGTGGCAAAACTTAGTTTTAGCAAATGATCTGGCCATTTTGGTATTCAACAAGTGGTTATATGATAATGGTCATCAAAAATATGTAATAAAAGATAATAGTGGCTATAAAAATAATTTAAATTTAAAACTTTCTAAAAAAAAATGGACAATACCTGAAGATACAAATCCTAATTTTGATACTTTATTATATTATTTTTTCAAATACCAACATTCTCATTTTGTACCAGGTTCAAGAACTTATCAATGGGATATGTATGAGGCTAAACCCTCCAGTCAACATTATAAATTTAAATCAGATTTGAAAGATGACAAGTATATAAAAAAACAAATGAATAAAACTGCTCTTTTAAGTTATTTGCTTTATGAAGATGGCAAGATTACAGTTGATGAAATATCTCCTAAAGACCGATTTGGTAATTTTGTAAATAATGAAACTAAATTAAGATCCATGTCTGTTGGTAAGACCATGGTTTCTTATGTTATGGGTCATGCGATATGTAGAGGTTATATTGAAAGTGTAGACAGTAGATTGAATGATTGGCCCTTAACAAAAAATACACTTTATGAAAATCAAAAAATAATTGATTTATTAAATATGAAGGCAGGAGATCAAAAATATGTTAATAGAAGTAATTTTAAATATGGTGAAGTAGATACTATGACTATTTCATCAGTAATGAATATGATGTCTGGTTTAGAAAAATCCAAATCTCAATATAATTATAATGCTCTATTACCTCACTTATTATTAAGTTATATCTCATTTAAATCAGGAAATGATTTTGAAAATCTTTTAGAGGATATTTTTCAAAATGAAGCACAAATAGAGCAAAGTGTATATTTTTTTAAACATCCTAATATGAATAAAGAATCAGGTATTGCAAACAGTATGTTTTTTGCCACTCGATATGATTATCTTCGAATAGCCAAAAGCATTCTAGATGATTGGCAAAATGATACTTGTATGGGAAAATATTTAAAAACAATTTACAAAAATAGAATTCCTAAAGGAAATTTCAATCAAAGATTTGATTTATCAAATACTTTTTCTGGTACAAAAACTTATGCTGGTTTTTTTCATACAGATTACTCAGGCATGAAAAAAAGATCAATTATGGGAATGAGCGGTTATGGTGATCAAGAAATTATTATAGATTTTGATACATCTAGAATAATAGTCATTAACTCAATGCATGGAAATTATAATTGGAAAAAAATTGCTTATTCAGTAATTAAAAAAGGTAAATAAATATCAAATAGTAAGGGGCGTTCTGTAGAACGACCACTAAATCATTATTAACAGAAAATAAGGACTTTTGAAACTTCTTCGTAGAAACTTAGTAGTAAGTTTTCATTATTTGTCAGATTTCTTGTTTTTGTTCTTCGTAGTTTGTTTTTTTAGTTTAATGTTTTTCTGTGGTATG
>NZ_CVSG01000030.1 GCF_001179945.1 Candidatus Pelagibacter communis
ATACTATTGATTCAACGACTCAACTTATTTTATCTACAGATAATACTTACTTTAAGTATATAGGTAAATAATAGAGTTATTCTCGAAAAGTATACTTCATTTTTATTTAATTCTAAATAAATAATAAATTCTATATAAAAATCCTGTTTATAATAGACTAAGATTTTATATTGGAATAGACTAGGCATAATTATTAATATAACAAGCTAAGTATTAATTCACATATTTTACTTATGCTCTTTACAAATAAAACATTTTTCTGAGTCTATTGTGAGGTTAATTATTTTTGGTAATACAAATGAATAAAAATATTTTTCTCTCTCTAATTGTAATATTTATTTTTTATGCATGTGAGAAAGAACCTATTGTTGAACCTGAAACAAGTACAGAAATTGTATTAGGTGCTTCAGGTGACCCTGCTGAATATTTTTATGATTTTTATTCAAATTCAGATATAAGCTCCAAATATCTTTTTTATTCAACCTCGACTCAAATTAATGCTCCGTCAACTCTTGATCCGACAAAAGACACATTAAATCTGAGGAGCTTTTCACAACATTTATTAACAGTTTCATCTGATGAATATTCTGGTTATACTACTAAAGAACCTTTTAGTGAGATTGAACAGGGAATTGATATTAATAATGACGGTGTATATCATGGTTCTGTAATAGATAAATTAACTTTTACAGC
>NZ_CVSG01000031.1 GCF_001179945.1 Candidatus Pelagibacter communis
GGTCAACATTATTATTAATGTTAAAGGCCTATCCCATAAAAACGTCCATGACCCGTCACTAATTAATAGAGATCTTCTTAAATTTTCTTCCATTAAACCTCCAAGAACGAATGCTAGAATAAGAGGCGGCATTGGAAAATTGTATAAACGTAGCACAGTTGCTATAACTGCAATCCCAATCATCATATAGATATCAAAATTATTAAAAGACATTAAATATACTCCAGTCAGTGAAAAGAATAAAATTAAAGGAATTAAAAAAGTTCTTGGCGTTGCTAAAACTCTGGCAATATAAGGAATTAAAGGAAGATTTAGTATTAAAAGAACAACCATTCCTATGTACATAGACATAATCACAGACCAAAAAATCTCTGGATTTGTTTGATATAATCTTGGACCTGGTTGAATACCAAATCCTAATAAAGCTCCAAGCATAACTGCAGTGGTACCGCTTCCAGGAATACCTAATGTTAGTAAAGGAACAAATGAACCAGAGCATGCAGCGTTGTTAGCAGTTTCTGGGGCAGCTATACCATTTACACTACCTTTACCAAATTTTTGCTTTTCCTCATCATTGACAAAGTTTCTTTCCATACCATAAGCTAAGAAAGATGCAATTGTTGCGCCTGCACCTGGCAAAACTCCAATTATAAATCCTAAAACAGATGATCTCGGAATTGTACTAACCATTTTTTT
>NZ_CVSG01000032.1 GCF_001179945.1 Candidatus Pelagibacter communis
GGGGCTAGAGATTATAAGGTGCTAAGATGTAAGACTAATCAGATAGATAAATTAGATGTTTTTATCCCTGCTAAAAAGGAAACTGTTATCGGTGGATTTGAATTTTTAGATGATTATATCCTTAGATCAGAAAAGTCTGATGCTATACCAAAACTTTTTGTTAGAAATATTAAAAGTAACAAAGAAGAAGAAATTAAAATTTCGGATGAGCCAATAGGTGTACCTGGTATTTCGTTAATGCAAAAAGATACAAATACTACAATGATAAGAGTTGGTTGGGAAAGCATGGCAACTCCAGGAAGAGTTTATGAGTATGATATCGTTACTAAAAAAAAAAAATTAGTTAAAGAAACAGAAATTCCCTCTGGCCACGATCCTAGTAAATATGTGGTGGAAAGAATAAAAGCTCGATCACATGATGGTCGTATGGTTCCGATTAGTTTAGTGAGATTAAAAGACTCAAAACAAGATGGAAAATCAAAAGTATTACTCTACAGCTATGGAGCCTATAAACATTCGGTTAATTGTTCATTTAGTGCCTCAAGATTTTGTCTTGTGGATAGAGGTATTACTTTTGCGATAGCTCATATTAGAGGTGGAGGTGACCTTGGTGATAGGTGGCACACAGAAGGTAAAAAAAAAATTAAAGAAAAATACTTTTCTAGATTATGTGGCATGTGCAAATCATTTAATAGAACAAAGATATACTTATAAAGGTGGAATTTGTTTTTACGGTGGGTCAGCTGGAGGTCTTACAGGTGGAGCAGTGGCTAACTTGTCTCCAGATTTATTTTTTGGAATGCTTTTATTAGTACCTTTCGTAGATACTATGACCACTATGCTAAATGATAAATTGCCTTTAACTCCAGGTGAATGGGAAATGTGGGGAAATCCAATTAAAAGTAAAGAGTACTTTGAATATATTCTGTCTTACTCACCTTATAATAATATTGAGAAAAAGGATTACCCATCGATGTTTATAACTACTTCTTTGTTTGACAATCGAGTTCTTTACTCTGAGCCAGTTAAATATATTGCAAAGTTGAGAGATTTAAAAACTGATAATAATAATCAATTATTAAAATGTAAAATGGAAGCAGCAGGTCATGGAGGAATGTCTGGCCGCGACAATGCTATCATAGAGTTGGCTGAAGAATATTCATTTATTTTAAAATCTGCAAAGATTTTAAAATAAAAATCTTGAAAAAATAAATATAATTCCCACATATATATTTGTCGGTTGCCAAATGGGACTGACGTAAAACCTTGCTAACAAAGGAGGATATATGACAAGTAAGGATCTATCGATCTTTAATTCACTTAGACCTTTTAGCGTAGGCTTCGATGATATGTTCGATCAGTTTGAGTCTATGTTAGGGAATGGTAGAGTAGTTCAAAGTAATTATCCACCATATAACATCCGAAAAGCTGGCAAAGATAAGTATGCTATTGAAGTAGCAGTTGCTGGCTTTAATAAAAATGATGTTGAAGTTGAATATGAGGATAATCTTTTAACTGTAAAGACAAAAGACGTTAAAAGAAGTGAAGAAAAAGATGGCGATGAAGTTATTCATCGAGGAATATCACAAAGATCTTTTGCTAGATCGTTCACAATTGCAGATGATGTAAAAGTGAATGGTGCTGAGTTAAAAGATGGTTTGTTAACTATTTCTTGTGAAAAAATCATCCCTGAAATAAAGAAAAAAAGACTTATTGAAATAAAATAATTCACCTTGCTTGCGGAGTAAAACTCCGCAAGTAATTAAAAGCAGTTTTTACTACTAAAACCAACTACAATATTCCTTGGATTTATCTCAAACTTACGCTCACACTTAATCTGATATTTTTCAGTTATATAAAAGTAATTCCTATTTCTAGTTTTTAAAAACTCAACTTTATCTGGTTGACCATAAAAACTTTTGAGATCTTCCTCGGATTTATTCAACCATTTACTTAATTTTTGTTTCTCCTTTTCTGTTGTATCCTCAATTTTTTTTGAAACTGTTTTACAACCGCCTAAAGAAATTATTAATAATGTGTATAAAATTGCAAAAAATAATTTTTTCATCCTAAGCCTTATTTTATAACGAAAAGTTATAAACAGATATATTTACTATTAGTTGAATCTTAGCAGCTATGCCTGATTTATTTAAGATTTTGTTAGATATATAGAGTAATAAACTTTGAACGGAGGTTTAATTTTATGATGGAAAAATATTTTGAATATAGAAAACATAAAACAAATTTTAAAACAGAGGTAATCGCCGGAGTAACGACTTTTCTTACGATGGCTTACATAATGTTTTTGAACCCTTTTATCTTATCTGGTGAATTTGCTGGAACAGAAAAAGGTTTTTTTGATTTTGGTGCGGTTTTCACTGCAACAATTTTAGCAACATCAGTTGCTTGTTTTATAATGGCGTTTCATGGACGTACGTGGCCAATAGGTCTAGCGCCTGGAATGGGTATTAACGCTTTCGTTGCTTATGGGGTAGTAGCAGGAATGGGCTATACACCTCAAGCAGCATTAGGTGCAGTTTTAGTTGCTGGAGTAATCTTCTTAGCAATTTCATTAACTCCCTTAAGAGCTTGGTTAATCAACTCGATACCCAAAAGTTTAAAGCTTGGAATAGGAGCGGGAATAGGATTGTTTTTAGCAATTATCGGTCTTGAGATTATGGGAGTAGTAGGAGATCATCCTGTTACACTTGTAACTCTCGGTGATATTAAAAATCCTCTAGTCCTTCTAGGATGTTTAGCTTTTGTTTTTATGATTGTGTTAGAAAAAATGAAAATAAGGGGAAATATTATAATAGGTATTCTGCTATTCAGTATAATTGCTTGGGCTACAGGCTTAGCTAAGTTTAATGGAGTGGTTGGATCTATTCCTCCAATGACCTATCTGTTTGAGTTTGATCTCAAAGCTGCCCTCACAGCAGGTATGGCTTCAATAGTCTTTACTTTATTGTTTATTGACTTTTTTGATACAGCAGGAACGTTAACATCTGTAGCTAACGTAGCAGGCAAAGTAGATAAAAAAGGTAAAGTGCAGGATATAAACAAAGCCATGCTATCTGATAGTGTTGGAACAGTTGCAGGTGCTGTGATGGGTACAACAACAGTTACAAGCTATGTTGAGTCAGGTGCTGGTGTGAAAGCAGGTGGAAGAACAGGAATGACTTCGTTAGTAATCGGAGTTCTGTTTTTAGCTTGCTTGTTTTTTTCACCTTTAGCTACAAGTCTTCCAAAAGAAATAGATGGAGCAGCATTATTATATGTAGCGATTTTGTTTGTTAGAAACATTACAGATATTGAGTGGAATGATATAGCTGAGTCTGGGCCGGCAGTTGTGGCTATGATAACTATGCCTTTAACTTACAGTATTAGTAATGGTATCGCTCTTGCGTTCATCTCTTATGCATTAATTCAAATCTTTACTGGTAAATTTGGAAAAACTTCACCAGCTATTTGGGTAATTGCAGTATTCAGCGTAGTAAGTTTCTACGTAGCTTAAAAGTTTAGGGCCGG
>NZ_CVSG01000033.1 GCF_001179945.1 Candidatus Pelagibacter communis
GGTAGCTGTTGTGAAGCCCGGCAGAATTTTGTTTGAAGTTGATGGTTTAGATCAAAAAGAGGCCGAAGAAGCGTTCCGGCTTTGCTCATATAAGCTTCCTATCAAAACTAAAGTAGTAGGAAGACGTGAGGTGGGGAATTAATAATGCTCAAAAAAGAATTAGAGAAATTGAATAAAGATGAGTTGCAGATTAAGCTAACAGATGATCATGAAGCGTTGTTAAACCTTAGAATTCAAAAGGCCTTGCAACAATTAGAACATCCGCAGAAGATCAGATCTTTAAGAAAAGAGATTGCTCAAATTAAAACAGTTATACGTGAATATGATTTAGGAATCAGAGGGAGCAAATAAGTTGACAGATTCAAAAAGAAAACAATTGATAGGAATTGTCCTAAAATCTAAAATGGAAAAAACTGCTATTGTTCAAGTAGATACTCAAAGCCCTCACCCAGTTTATAGGAAATATGTAACATCTTCAAAAAAATATTATGTTCATGATCCAAAGGCGGAATGTCAGATTGGTGATACTGTAAGTAT
>NZ_CVSG01000034.1 GCF_001179945.1 Candidatus Pelagibacter communis
TATCATCTATTATAGATCTTTTTAAAAAAAAAAGTTTTAATTTTCCAAGAGTTATATCGCATTTATCTTTTGGATTTCTTATCCTATTTATCGGATTAAATCACAATTTCTCGATTGAAAAAGATTTCAATTTAAAAATAGGAGAAACCAAAAAAATTGATAATTTTAAATTTCATCTTAAAGATTTAAAGTTAGTTCAAGATACAAACTTTAAAGCTGTAATTGGCCAACTAAAAGTTAACGACCTATTAACTAAAGAAGAGAGACTTTTAAAACCCGAAATAAGAATTTACGATAATCCTAAAACTTTAACCTACGAAGCTTCAATTCAAACAAATTTTATAAGAGATTATTACTTAACCATGAGTAATATTGATCGGTCTGACTATTACAATATCAAATTTCAAAAAAAACCACTTATGATTTGGATTTGGATATCAGTTGTTATTCTTTCGTTAGGAGGTTTTCTAAGTTTACTAAGACATGCAAAATATAATTAAATTAATCACAGTATCTTTATTAGTATTCATTCTTGGAATATTTTATCTATCTTTAAATAGAAGTTCTAATTACGATACTAAATTTCTAGTCGGAAATAAAATAGCTGATATTAAATTACAAAGCCTACAAAGTGAAAAATTTTTTACTAATGATAATTTTAAAAACAATAAATATACTTTAATAAATTTTTGGGCATCGTGGTGCGCACCGTGTAGAGTTGAACATCCATATTTAATGATGTTATCAAAGTATCAACATCTCAAAATATTAGGTATTAATTTTAAAGACAAAAAGATTAATGCTTTAAAATTTTTAGAAGAACTTGGCGATCCGTACCATTACCTTGCAAAAGATAGCTCTGGAAAACAATCAATCAATTTTGGAATTTATGGTATACCTGAGACTATATTGATTGATAATGAATTTAATATTTTAAAAAAGATTATTGGTCCTCTTAATGAAAGAGATTTAGAGGAAATAAAAGAAATTATAAAATCCTAATGAAAATAACGATACTTTATTTAATCCTTTTTTTTAACATCTCTATTTGTGCCTCATCAAATGAAATTTTAAATGAAAGTCAAATTCACAAAAATCTC
>NZ_CVSG01000035.1 GCF_001179945.1 Candidatus Pelagibacter communis
CGCTAAAGCTTTACCAGCTTTACCTTGTTGTGCCATTGGATATCCATCAAAAGAAGTGGCTACAGTTCCTGGAACACCAGGTGCATTAATTAAAATTGAAGAAGTTGATCCACCAAAGACTGCCCCGTAATAAACTCCAGCCATTAAAATTAACCCTGTTGACGGATCAAAACCATAAGTAATTGGTATCATTAATGCTATGGCTGTCATCGGACCTAAACCTGGGAGCATTCCAATAATTGTCCCAGCAAAACAACCAATCATCACCATCATTAAATTTTTGAATGATAAAGCAGTTTGTAATCCTATTAGTATTCCTTCAATCATCCCATTACTCCTAAGTATTTTAAAAAAGGATCACGTAAATAAATATTTAGTAGTCCGTGAAGAAGGTACATAAATATTGCTACAAAAGGAAAAGATAGAATAAATATCCAAATCCATTTTCGTTCTCCTAAAATTATGTAGGAGGCGACTAAAAAAATTGAAGTTGAAAGAAAATATCCGGCTCTCAAAATAGTTAAGCCATATAAGATCATTAAAATAACTAACCCTATAGTTTTTTTATAATCTAAAACTTTTAAATCGACGTCAGTAGGATTTGTCTCCGGTAAAATAACGTAAAGTGCAGAAAAAACTAATCCAGCAAAACCTAAATAAATTGGAAATGTCTTAGCATTAAATGGTGCGTTTTCATCAAAAGCAAAGACCTGTATTTGATAGGCTGTATATAAATAATAACCCGAAAAGATAAAGAAGAGCAGTGAAATTAATTTTGATGGACTAATTTTCACTGCTCTTACTTCAAGTTAACAACTAGATAACGCCTAGTTTTTTCATTAACTTTGTCATCTCTTTTGTTTGACCTTTTAAGAAACTGTCAAACTTACGTCCTGGGTTATAGATATTTACCCAAGCATTTCTTTTTCTAACTGCTTCCCATTCAGGAGTCTTTTGAACATCGCCTAACATTTTTTCGATCTTCTTAACATCTGAACTTGGCATACTCTTAGGAGCAAAGAAACCTCTCCAGTTAACAAACTGAACATCATATCCTTGTTCTTTCAAAGTTGGGACTTCTGGAGCATCACCTACTCTTTTAGGAGCTGTAATGCCAATAATTCTTACTTGGTCTCTAGCACCCATTACTTCTCCCAAACCAGTTGAAAGAATTTGAGTTTCTCCTGATAAAAGTCCTGCTAAAGCTTTACCACCAGCATCGTAAGGTACGTAAACTACATCGTTAGGGTTTGCGCCAGCCTCTTGAAATGCAAGTGCACCAATTAAATGGTCCATGCTTCCTCTTACAGATCCACCAGCCATTTTTACTGACTTAGGATTTTTTTTGTAAGCATCCACTACATCTTTAAAGTTTTTGTATGGTGAATTTTTAGCGACTGCAATTGCACCATAGTCACCGATTACACCAGCGATTGGTTTAA
>NZ_CVSG01000036.1 GCF_001179945.1 Candidatus Pelagibacter communis
CCAGAGACTCTGGGCATAACGATAAAGAAAAACTTAACAATGCAATTGAAGATATAAAATCCAAAGGAATAAAAATTATATTAGGACCGATAAATAACGAGGACTTCAAAGAGGTAAAAAAATTTAATGATTTAGTTTTTATTTCACCGTCAAACATTTCACCAAAATTTTCAAACAATATTATAAGTATTGGGGTAAGTTTAGAGTCTCAACTAACTTCATTAATTAATTTTATAAAAAAAGAAAAAAAAAATAAAACTGTTATTATGTTTCCGGAAAACCAGTACACAAATTTGATTGAACAAAAATTAAAGGAAATGAGTTTAGATAGTATAAGAACTTTTAAATATAACCCGAATCCACAAGTTTTAACTGGTGAGATAGAAACTCTAACAAACTATTCTCAAAGAAAAAATAATTTAAAGCTTAGAAAAAAAATGTTTGAGGATAAAGACGATGAACAATCTATCAAAGCCCTAGAAAGACTTGAACAACTTTATACACTTGGAGATGTTAATTTTGACTCTGTAATTATAATTGATTTTGGAAATAATCTAAAAAGTGTTTTAACCTCATTGGTATATACCGATGTTAATCAAGATAAAGTTTTGTTTACAACAGTTAATCAGTGGTTTGATGAGAGTATATTTTATGAAAACACAATTAAAACTGTTTATTACCCGTCAGTAAACTATAAAGAATTTAAGAGATACAATAATATTTATTTCAAGAGATTTAATAAATATCCCAATGAAATAACAATTCTTA
>NZ_CVSG01000037.1 GCF_001179945.1 Candidatus Pelagibacter communis
TTTTACAAATAGTTTAAGAGGAATATATTGTTTAAAATATTTAAAAGTAAAAAAAGTTCAAATTAAAAATATAGTAATTTCTAAAAAAAACTTAAATCCAAAAGTTGTTAATTTTCTAAATAATAATAAAATTAAATTCACCATTATAAAAAACTTAAAATCTAAAAAGGTACTACAGATATTAAATGAAACTGATTTAGGTTTAGTTTGTGGATTTCCTCACATCTTTAAAGAATTTCAATTTAATATACCTAAATATGGTCTAATTAATTTACATGCAGGCAAACTTCCAGAGTATAGAGGTGGAAGTCCACTTAATTGGCAAATAATAAATAATGAAAAATATTTTGGTATATCTATTATAAAAATAGATAAAGGTATTGATACCGGCGATATAATTTATGAGAAAAAATTTAAACTTTTGAATAAATATAAAATTGAAGATCTACATAGAATTGCTAATTATTTCTTTCCTAAATTACTTTACAGTTCAATAATTAAATTAATTTCTGGAAAAAAACTTAAAAAACAGAATGAAAAAAAAGCAAAATATTATAAGCAAAGAAAACCTAAAGATAGTTTAATTTACCCTTCTGATACCTTGTATAAAAAATTAACTTTATTATTAAGAGCAATGTCAAATTCTTACCCAAAACCATATATTTTATATGATGGTAAAAAAGTTATTATAAAAAAAATTAAAATCACAAAATT
>NZ_CVSG01000038.1 GCF_001179945.1 Candidatus Pelagibacter communis
AAAAAACTGGATGCTCAACTTTATAATCTACATTTTTACTTTTTGGTGATCCCCAAATAAAATCTTCTTGGCCCACGGGATCGCTACTAAGATCCTCCAAATGCTCCCAGTCATCTAAATGTAAAATTACACTTTCTCCCCCAATTACATTTTGCTCTTCCATTTTTGTCATTATTAACCAATCTGTTTTCTCTTTTACATACGTTCCATCAGTATGAAGATCTAAATTTGTATAGGCTTTTCTAAGATAAGAGTCGCTACTATCTTGGTGTTTGACATGAAACCTAGCATAATATTTACCTGTCATAGAATCAAAATTCGGATTACCAACTAAATAAGCAAGACCTGTCGAAAGCTTTACCAGAAAATCTTTATCAAATTTTTTATTATTAATATCGGGTTCTACGATCGCTGTGCCTGTGCTACGATCATTAAGAATTTCACTTAAAGTTTTACTTAGTTTATTTTGAAATACTTCATCTAAGCTTTTCGCTAAACTAAATCTAGAAAATGGTTTGTATTCTAAAGACAATATTGAATGTTTTTTAAATGGAAAAATCAATCTATCTAAGTCACTTTCATTTAACTTAATTACTCGAACTCTCTTAGAGTTGTTATGATCTGTAATTGAAAAACTCATTTACTCAATATTACCCATGATCCACAAAACAATAAAAATTGCTAATATTGGTTCCATTTTTAATTTTACCACAAATTAGATGTTAGTCAAAAAACTTAGCAAAAATGCCGAAGCAATTGTAGGAATAACTAAATTTTTTTTTGATAATATAAATATTGAAATGCAGGTAAAGAATACTATTAGTCTCATTATTAATTCAGAGTCCGCTAAAACTCCGGCAGGGAAAATAATCATTCTTCCCAGCAAAGCCGCCAAAGTTGAGTAAGCAACACAATTAAACCATTTAAATATTTTTGATTTTACGCTCACTTTTTCAGATGTTAAAGCTCCCATGAATCTTGAAATATATGTTGCAATTGAAGTTGCTATAATAGCTAAAATGATAATTTGACTACTAACCATTTTTTTCTCCGAATAGAAAAGCTACTGATCCAGCAATTAATCCAGCAAATAATAATGACCACTCAGAT
>NZ_CVSG01000039.1 GCF_001179945.1 Candidatus Pelagibacter communis
TATTTATTTTACTCAATTTCCAAGAGATCTAGATAATTTAAAAAGTGTTCAACTGAAGAAGGAAACTTTTTTAAAGATTGTTTTACCTTTAGTTGTGGCTGAGAATGAAAAAATACTAGACGATAGAGAAAAGCTAAAAAATTTAATAGACAAGAAATTCACAACTGATGCTGAAAAACAGTGGCTACGACAAAAACTGCTAGAATATAAAGTGAAAAAAAGTGATCTAAAAGAACTTATGATTAAAATGGATATGATCCCAGTTTCTATTGCTTTAGCTCAAGCAGCAAAAGAAAGCGGATGGGGAACATCCAGATTTGCTTTAGAAGGTAATGCAATATTTGGTCAGTGGACTTGGGACGGTCAAGGTATAGCACCTTTAAAAAGAGATGGAGACAAAAATCATAAAATCTTAAAGTTTCCAATTTTAAGAGCTTCTGTAAAAGCTTACAAAAATAACTTAAATACTCACAAAAGTTACTCTAAATTCAGAGATAAAAGACAACAACTAAGAAATAAAAATAAAAATATTACAGGATTAGCTTTAACAGATACATTAAAAAATTATGCGCAGACTGGTTCTGAGTATACTAGAATACTAAATCAAATTATTACTCAAAATAGACTATCGGATTTTGAATTAGTAAAATTGGTTAACTCAGTTAAACAAATAGAATTGAATTCTTAGTTATCTATCACTTATCACGTACTGAATTCCTAACCATCTCCAAAATCCATCTTTTTCTTGTAAAGAACAATTAATTCTACCACGCTCACCAATAAACTTTTCAGAAATATCAATTTCAAGTAATCCCGCCTCCTTAAAAAGGATTTTTGAATTTCGCCATTTGTTCCCTTCATTAGAAAAACAATTTAATTGGCTCAAATTTTGAATATTTTCATAAAATTCTATATTCACTTTTGGAGGATTCTTTGATTGTAAAAGATACCTATCCTCTGGTGAAATTTTTTTAAATTTTAAAGGCAGTGTTTTCATTAGAGTAGAGAATCTTTTGATTTCACCGTATTTTTCATTTATTGGAAATCTTGGCAATTCCCACAAATCCTTTGTTTCATCAATTACCCCAGAATGTTGACCAAATGCGTATTTAAAACCAAGACCTTTTATGATTTTTTTAAACTCCAAACTGTACTCTCCAAATGGATAAGAAAAAAATTCAGAATTTTTACCGAGTTTTTCTTCAAAAATTTTTATTGATTTAATAATATCTTTTTTAATTGTTTCAGGATTTTCTTCAACAAGATATTCATGTGAATGACTATGATTTCCAATTTCTACATTCTCATTATCATATAATTCAAGTATTTGTTCCCAACTCATATAGTTAAATGAACCTACTTCACGCGTATTTACAAAAAGAATAAATGGTATTTTTCTCTCTTTTAATATTGGCCAAGCGTTTTGATAAAACGATAACAATCCGTCGTCTATAGTAAGCAAAATTTTCCTTTCCTTTTTGTTCTCTGACAGACTTTTTTCAAAATTTTTAGGGTGGATAAATTTAATTTTTTCTTTCTCTATTATTTTCAGTTGTTCTCTGAAAACATCAATTTGAATATTAGTTGAAGGATATTTATTTTCATTGAACCTATGATACATGATGGAAATAAGCCCGTAATCATCAAAATCATAATTATTTAAAGCTAATACCTTTGAATGATTAGTTTCAGAGGCTATAATAAAAGTAAATATGATCAATAATTTTTTAATTATTA
>NZ_CVSG01000040.1 GCF_001179945.1 Candidatus Pelagibacter communis
AAATACTAAAGAAGCTGAAAAAATAATTGCTGAATTTAATAAGCCAAATGTAGATTCTGAAAAAGTTAAAACCACATCACCTGTAAAAAATAAGTCAAAATTAAAAAAAATTAGTAAAAAGTAACCAATAGTTGTATAAACCAGTAATGAGTCGCGATTTTGAAGAAAAAATGAATAGCCTTATCCCCATGGTTGTTGAGCAAACAAGCAAAGGTGAAAGAGCTTACGATATTTACTCAAGACTATTAAAAGAACGAATTGTTTTTTTAGTTGGCCCAGTAAACGATGCTGTTGCATCTTTGGTAACCGCACAACTTTTGTTTCTGGAATCAGAAAATCCAAATAAAGAAATAAATTTTTACATTAATAGCCCAGGTGGTTTAGTTACAGCTGGTTTAGGAATTTACGATACAATGCAATATATTAATTCCCCTGTTTCTACTTTATGTATAGGACAAGCCTCATCTATGGGTTCATTCTTGTTAGCAGCTGGTGAGAAGGGAAAAAGATATTCTCTACCTAATTCTAGAATTATGGTCCATCAACCTTCAGCTGGATTTCAAGGTCAAGCAACTGATATTCAAATTCATGCAAAGGAAATTTTATTATTGAAAGAGAGATTAAATAAAATTTACTCCAAACATACAGGAAAATCAGTCAATGAAATATCTGATGCTTTAGAAAGAGATAACTTTATGACAGCTGAGGAAGCTAAAAAATTTGGCTTAATTGACTCAGTTGTGGAAAAAAGAAAATAAAACACTAGATATAGCTATAAAAACAACTTCAACTTGCTAACCTAATTACAGAGTTTTATATTAATAATAATGATTCGTTATGACAGAAAAAAATAATAAAAATATTTTATATTGCTCGTTTTGCGGAAAGAGCCAGCATGAGGTAAGAAAACTTATCGCAGGTCCGACTGTATTTATTTGTGATGAATGCGTTGAGCTTTGTATGGATATTATTAAAGAAGAAAACAAAAGCTCATTAGTAAAACATCAAGAAGGGGTCCCTTCTCCAAAAGAAATTTGCGGAGTTTTAGATGAATATGTAATTGGACAAAAGCTTGCAAAAGAAATTTTATCGGTAGCAGTTCACAACCATTACAAAAGATTAAATCATGAAACTAAAAACACTAAAGACGTTGAACTTTCAAAATCAAATATATTACTTGTCGGCCCAACTGGGTGTGGAAAAACATTGTTAGCCCAAACTTTAGCAAGAATTTTAGATGTACCTTTTACCATGGCAGATGCGACTACGCTTACAGAAGCAGGCTATGTTGGTGAAGACGTAGAAAATATTATTTTAAAACTATTACAAGCAGCAGACTACAATGTTGAAAAAGCTCAAAGAGGAATTGTTTATATAGATGAAGTAGATAAAATAAGTAGAAAATCTGAAAATCCATCAATTACTAGAGATGTTTCTGGTGAAGGAGTTCAACAAGCTTTGTTAAAAATTATGGAAGGAACTGTAGCGAGTGTTCCACCACAAGGTGGTAGAAAACATCCACAACAAGAATTTTTACAGGTGGATACTACAAATATTTTATTTATTTGTGGAGGTGCTTTTGCAGGATTAGACAAACTTATTGACAGTAGAGGAAAGGGTAGTTCAATAGGCTTTGGTGCAAAAGTAAAAAGCTATAAAGAGCAACCACTTTCAGAAATTATGAAAATGTTAGAACCAGAGGATTTAATCAAATATGGTTTAATCCCAGAGTTTATTGGAAGAATGCCGATTATTGCTACACTTGATGATCTTGACGAAACTTCTCTTGTTAAAATTTTACAGGAACCAAAGAATTCTTTAATAAAACAATACCAAAGATTATTTGAATTTGAAAATGTAACTTTGGAATTTAAAGAAGATGCGATAGTTGAAATAGCAAAAAAAGCTATCTCAAAAAAGACAGGCGCAAGAGGGTTAAGGTCAATATTAGAAAATATTTTATTAAAAACAATGTTTGATTTACCAGATATGGAGAATGTAATTAAAGTTACAGTAGATAAATCTTCTGTTAAAGGTAACTCAGAACCCATTGTCACATATGGCAAAAAATCATCAACATCAGTAGCTTAAAGTAAATTTGTTTCTTGAAATTGATGAATATATTGCCATATTATTAAATAATGAAAACAACTTATTTAAAACCTCTTTTACCTCTAAGAGATATAGTGATTTTTCCTTCAATGGTAGTTCCTTTATTTGTAGGAAGAGATAAATCAATTAAAGCTCTTCAAGAAGTAATGAAATCTGATAAATCAATTGTTTTAGTAACACAGAAAAATTCTGAAATTGACGATCCAGAAAGTAAAGATTTATATCAATATGGATGTTTAAGTAAAGTTTTACAACTTTTAAAACTTCCTGATGGAACTGTTAAAGTTCTTGTAGAAGGTGAAAAAAGAGTAAAAATTGTAAAACATAACAATGAGAAAGAAAAACATCTAACCTGTGAGGTTGAAGTTGTAGAAGATGAAAACATTTCAAAAGATTTAGAATTATTTGCAGTCGGTTTAGTCAAAAAATTCGAAAAATTACAAATTTTAAACAAAAAAGATTTAAATGAAGGTTCAAATAATTTAAAAAATTTAAAAAATCCCTCTCATATAGCAAACAATATTTCATCAAATCTAAACATTCAAATTTTTGAAAAACAAGAATTACTAGAAATAGTTGACCTAAAAAAAAGATTGGAAAAAATACATACATTTATTGAAAAAGAAACAAGTGTCATTTCAGTTGAAAAAAAAATACGTGGCAGGGTAAAAAACCAAATGGAAAAAACTCAGAGAGAGTATTATTTAAATGAACAGTTAAAAGCTATTCAGAAAGAATTAGGTGAAATTGATGAGGGAAAAGATGAGTTAACTAATTTATCAAAAGCTATTGCGGAGGCAAAAATGCCGAAGTTAGCTAAAGAAAAATGCTTATCTGAATTAAAAAAATTAAAATCTATGAGTCCAATGTCGGCAGAAGCAACAGTAGTAAGAAATTACCTGGATTGGATGACAGATTTACCTTGGTCAAATAAGTCGAAAATAAATACTGATTTAAATAATGCTCAAAAAATCCTTGACGAAGACCACTACGGTCTTGAAAAAGTTAAAGAGAGAATTATTGAGTTTTTGGCTGTTCAAAAAAGAATCCAAAAAATGAAGGGCCCAATATTATGTTTGGTAGGACCACCTGGAGTTGGCAAAACCTCTTTAGGTAAATCAATAGCTAAAGCAACTAACCGTAAATTCATTAGAATTTCATTAGGAGGAATTAGAGATGAAGCAGAGATAAGAGGTCATAGAAGAACCTACATAGGATCATTACCTGGTAAGATAATTCAAATGATGAAAAAAGCTGGTACTAAAAATCCTCTATTTCTTCTAGACGAGATAGATAAAGTTGGAAATGATTACAGGGGAGATCCCTCATCAGCATTATTAGAAGCCTTAGATCCAGAACAGAATAAGGAGTTTAATGATCACTATTTAGAAGTTGACTATGATTTATCTGACGTAATGTTTGTAACTACTGCCAATACTTTAAATATTTTACCACCGTTACTTGATAGAATGGAGGTAATTAGATTATCAGGATACACGGAAGACGAAAAAGTAAATATTTCTCAAAAATTTTTAATTCCAAATCAAAGCAACAACAATGGATTAAAAAAAGAAGAGTGGAATATAGACGAGAATATAAACAGAAAAATAATAAGGCATTACACAAGAGAGTCTGGAGTGAGAAATCTAGAAAGAGAAATTTCAAAAATTGCTAGAAAACTTGTTAAAAAAATTGATAACAAAGAAAAAATTAATAACCCAATTACAGAAAGTGACTTAAAAGACCTTTTGGGCGTTCAAAAGTTTAACTACGGCGAAATTGAAGAGGCAAATAGAATTGGAGTTGTAACTGGTTTAGCATGGACTGAAGTTGGAGGAGAAATTCTAAAAATTGAATCTGTTATTATGCCTGGAAAAGGTAAGATGCAAATTACCGGCAAATTGGGCGATGTAATGCAAGAGTCCGTCAAAGCCGCTAAGTCCTATATCCGTTCTAAAAGCCTAGATTTCGGAATTATACCGCCAGTCTTTGATAAAAAAGATTTTCATATTCATGTTCCTGAAGGAGCAACGCCTAAAGATGGACCTTCAGCTGGAATTGGTATGGTAACCTCAATTATTTCAGCTATAACTGAAATTCCGGTAGACAAAAATGTTGCTATGACTGGTGAAATTACTCTAAGAGGTGTTGTGTTACCAATTGGAGGACTTAAAGAAAAGCTATTGGCAGCTCACAGGGCAGGCATCAAAAAAGTCATTATACCAATTGAAAACAAAAAAGATTTAATCGAAGTTCCAGAAACTATTTTAGAGAGTATGGAAGTAATTACTGTTAAAAGTGTGGATGAGGTTTTAAAAGTTGCTCTTACAAAACCATTTAAAAGAGTTGAATGGGTAGACGTAGATCCAATTTCTAAAAAAATTAAAAACAAAGAGGAATTAAGTACTCACTAATCTATCCAAGTATTCAAAGTGGAAAAATTCTTTTGGATATATTCTGGCAATTGTTCTAATCCAATTCTCCTCAAGTTTTTTTCACTTTGCCATTTACCCTGATTTTTTTTATCAGCATTGTGATCATACATTACTTTTTTGCTCTTTATTAATTCTTTTAATTTTTGAATATTATAACCACTTTCTTCATACTCTAAATGATGTAAAAAACTTCTCATTTTAAAGTCAATTTTTTCAGGGGACATAATATTAGTAAAGTGCCATCCTCCAGACTCTATAAATCCAATATTAAAATATTTTTTTTTATCAAAAAAAGCATCAATTCTCCAATAAGGGTATTTTTTGGATTTCACATTTCTAAGCCATTGAGGTGATATCAAATTTTTTATTTTACATATTTTGCTTCCCATCCAAGTAAAATTTGGAAATTCAAGGTTTAATTTATAGTAAAACATCTTTTGTTTAAAAATTGTTATTTTATAATTATATTTAAAATCTTTTAAATTAGGAATTTCATCTAAATCATTTATTAAAACTAAGTCTTCTTCTGAAAATTTTTTCAAATAATTCAAACAAAAGTTTCTTTGATAATTTTCTCTTAATAGAGCATTATCTAATATTTTATTTTTTTTTACTTTATCACTGTCATTACTATTTATTTTTAACAAGTGATTGGGTTGGTGATCTAAAACTATATACTCAATTTTATCTTTAAATTTTTGAAAATTGTTTATATCAAAATTGAGTTTTTTTGGTTGTCCGTTATGGCTAAATTTTGAC
Organism: Candidatus Pelagibacter communis; assembly: GCF_001179945.1. GTDB lineage: Bacteria > Pseudomonadota > Alphaproteobacteria > Pelagibacterales > Pelagibacteraceae > Pelagilacustribacter > Pelagilacustribacter ubique_A. Next base: position 5,307 of record NZ_CVSG01000040.1, read on the forward strand.
TCACAAATTAAAAATTTATGTATAAAATTATTTAATGTATTAAGTCGGATATCTAAAACTAAATCCTCATCAAAATACATAAAGGTGTCGATTATTCTCATAAAACTATTAATATAACCAATCTTTATATTTTTTTAAGTTAGACTTAATATAACTAGGTAAATTTGAATTTCCTAAAATTTTAAGTTTTTTTTCACCTTTCCATTTGTTTTCCTTCATATCTACTTGATAATCATAAATGGCTCTATTTTCTCTAATCATTTTTTCTATATCATTTGACTTTAGGCCGCTCTCCTCAAATTCATAATGGTGTGCGAAACTCAATAATTTTTTATTTAAGTCTTTTGGTGATCTCATACAACTAAAGTGCCACCCACCATCTTTAACAAAACGAATGTTTGAGAATTTTTTTTTCGAAAAAAGAGTATCCAACCTCCATTTCGAATATTTCTTACCTTTAATATTTCTCAACCATTGAGGAGATCGAAAATTTTTGAATTTAATTCCTTTAGTGCCGTGCCATGTAAAATTTTCGTAAAGCAAATTAAATTTATAGTAAAACATTTTCTGTTCGAAAATAATTATATTATTATTAATCATATTTTTATCTAAATTTTCCAAATTAGGTATTTCATCTAAATCGCTTATTAATACTAAATCTTGCTCTGATAAATTTTTTAATCCCAGCTTCAAACTTTCTCTTTGAAAGTAGTCTCTTGACATCCCATTTAAAATTAGTTTTTCTCCTCTTTCATTTTTTGTATCATTTTCAAATATTTCTAGTAAGTCGTTTGGTTGTTTTTCTACCTTTATATATATGATTTTCTCTTTGAATTTTTTAAAATTGTTTATATCAAAATTTAATTTCTTTTTCTTACCGTTATGAGTATAAGTTGCCTCTGAGATAATAAACTTTTTTACAAATTTGTTTAAAATATTAAGTCTTAAGTCTAAAAGTAAGTCTTCATCGAAATACATGAAGCAATCATATATATTCATGATATTTGAGTTATAGTAAAATATAATATATGTAAATATTTATTAAGAAATCAAATGAGGAAAAATATCATTATAACAGGTGGTTTAGGTTATATTGGATCAGAGTTATGTAAATTATACTCAGGCTATAGCTGGCATCACAATATAAAAGTCATAGATAAAAGATTTATTTCTGAAAGAGTTAATCAAATTCGAAATTGGAATATGGAATTTATTCAAGGAGATATATTAGATAAAAATTTAGTAGAAAAACATTTTAAAGAAGCAGATGTTGTACACCATTTAGCCGGTATAACAGATGTTCCAAGAACCAAAAGCGAGTCATCTCCAGAGCGAGATAAAGAAATTAATGAAGTTGCAGAAATAGGAGCAAAAAATATTTTAGAAGTGGTAAATAATAAATGTAAAATTATTTTCCCTTCAACTCACGTAGTTTTTGAGGGAATAAAAGATGTGAAAAATGACATTAAAGAGAACGAACAAACCCAACCCATTCTTGCCTACGCAAAGTCCAAAGCCTTAAATGAAAGGCAATTAAAAGAGTCTGGTAAAAATTTTGTGATTTTAAGATTAGGATCGGTATATGGTTACTCATTAGATACGATGAGAATAGATATTATGCCTAATTTATTTTCGAAAATAGCTTCCCAAAACGGAACTATAAAATTATTTGCAGGTGGAAGACAAGTAAAAAGCCTGGTTCCGCTAATTGATGTTGCAAGATGTTTTAAATTCATGGAAGAAAATGATAAAATTAAGTCTGAAACATTTAATCTTGCAAAAGATACTGTAACCGTAAAAAAAGTTGCAGAAATTTGTAAAAAATACAACAAAAAAATTACACTAAAAGAAACTAATGATGAAATTCCAAATTTAGGTTTTTCACTTTCTAACAAAAAACTATTAGGTGTTGGATTTAAATTTCTTTATGGACTTGAAGAAAGTATAAAAGAAATGATTGAAAAATGGTCAAAACATAATTTAATTCAAGAATTAGAACATGTAAAAGACGGTGAAAATCTTTTCAAAGACTCCAGAGGTACAATTAGCAATCATGAGTTAACTGAACCTATTAATTTGATAGGATTAATCGACTCAAAAAAAGGAACAATTCGAGCTAACCACTATCACCCACAGCAAGAACAAAAATGTTTATTTACTAAAGGTCAAATTATTGAAATTTTTCAAGATATAATTAATCCTAACTCACCAAAAATTACTCAGGTAGTGAACGCAGGTCAAATTTCTGTTATCAAACCAAACGTTGCCCACACAATGGTATTTACTAAAGACACTACTTTCTTAAACTTAGTACGAGGTGAAAGAGAACATAAAAATTACGGCATTACTCATACTATAAAACATGTATTTGTTGATGAAAAAGAAAAAAATATATTATTAAAAAATTATAAATTTAATTGTAGGTCATGTGGAAACACAAATTTAAAAAGAGTCGTGTCTCTT
>NZ_CVSG01000041.1 GCF_001179945.1 Candidatus Pelagibacter communis
CTAATGACTCAACTCTTATTTATAACACAGAAGTTACAGATATCATCCACACAGATGATCTTTATGAAGTATATTTTAAAGATTCAAGTTATATAGCTGAATCTAAAATAATTATTAATTCAGCTGGCTTATGGTGCGACAAAATTTCTGCTATGGTTGGAATTAATGATTATAAACTGCATTATTGTAAAGGAGAATATTATAAAACTTCAAAATATCGCAATGAGATTAAATCTCTTATCTATCCACTCCCAAATGAACTGTCACTTGGCATTCATATTGTACTGCATTTAGATGGTACTTTAGGATTTGGTCCTAATGCATACTACATAGATAAAATTAATTATATGATCGATAGCACTCATAAGCAGGAGTTTTTAAAACATATAAATACTTATATGGAATTAGATCAAGAAAATCTATTTGAAGATTTCACGGGAATACGTCCAAAAATTCAAGATGATGGAGAATCGTTTCGTGATTTTATTATTATAAATGAATCTGAGAAAGGATATAATAATTTTATCAATCTCATCGGTATTGATTCGCCTGGGCTCACTTCGTCACTAGCCCTT
>NZ_CVSG01000042.1 GCF_001179945.1 Candidatus Pelagibacter communis
GAATTATTGCAATAGGTAAATTTTCATAAATTTTAATTCTTATTCTATTTGGAAAAATTTTTTTTACTTCAAAACTTTCAATAATGTCTAGTTCATTCAGTTTTAATTCAATATCTTTTTTTTTTAGTAAAAAAAGATTTGTATCGTACAAAAATGAGAGTTTATTTTTTAGTATATTTTCGTTGACGTATTTATTATTTTCAACATAAATTTTTTCTATATTTAAACTAGAGTTAAAATTTATTTTTTTTTGAATATTGTATGAGCTTAATAGTAGTAAAAGAACCAAAGCAAATAAAATTCTTTTTTTCATCGATTGATACTTGCATCTAATAAAATCTTTTCAACTAAATCTTCAAAAATTATTCCAGAATATTTAGAAATTTCTGGTACTAAAGAAAGACTTGTCATCCCAGGCTGTGTATTTAGTTCTAGTAAATAAAATTTATTTTTAAAGAATTTAAAATCAGTTCTAGTAACGCCCCTGCAGTTCAATGCTTTATGAGCCTTTTTTGCAAGTTTTGAAACTTTAAAATAATTTTTTCGACTTAGTCTTGCTGGCATGATGTGTTTTGTTTTTGCCGCTTTACTATACTTAG
>NZ_CVSG01000043.1 GCF_001179945.1 Candidatus Pelagibacter communis
TAAGAACGGTGTCCTTTACAGAACTAAGAAGTTTATTCCAGATTATAGGTATACAAAAAATTTGGAGGCATTTGTTTAGTATTATCTGAAAAGCTTTTGTCTCTTGTCCAATAGATTGATTTGTCAGCAATATTATTTTGAATATTGAAAGTTTGATCTATTTCAACTTGACCTCCATGAGTTAATATAATTATTTTTTTTCCCTTTTTCATTTTTTCAGCCATCCAAATTTTAAAGAAATCATTATAAAAATGACCATATGCCGTAAATATAGTATTAGGGTCATGCTTAATAAAATTTACTTTTGTTTTTAAATCATTGAAACTTTCTAAAAATGACTTCGGCATTATAAAAGTAATAAATTTATCTAAAAAATTTTCAAAATTATTTTCACTATTCAAACCTAAATTCATTCTTTTTCTCACGAATTTTTCTTGTGTAATATCTGGACTAAATTCTGGATATTGTCTAAAAATAATACCTGTATTTATAAAAATTTTTTATTTTATCTAAATTAGATACAAAATTTGATTGATATAATAATATTTTTTTATTTTCTGGAATTAAATTTAAAAACTTATCTAAAATTCTGTAAAAATTATTTTTTTTTCTTGGTGTAGATTTCTTTTCTATTCGTTTTTCTGCTTTTATAAATTCAAATTTTGTATTTAAATTTATGTGTTTTAAAATATTAAAAAAAATCAAATGATTCCAATGGTGAGATTGTATTTTTTCTCTAAAAAATTCCTCTGAGCTATTAACACTCAAATTATTTTCATCTATGTTTAAGATCTTAATATTCTCAAAATTTTCATTCTCAAAGATACAACGTATCACTTCCCACCTGTCGTAAAGAGTACAAATACTATTAGCTAGCCAATAACCAATTATTATTTCCCAGTATCTTTTAGAATTATTGGTGCCATGAAAGTTGTTTAAAAAATCAGAAAATCTTATTAAAGTTTTATCGTATAAAGCAGTTAGGTAACTTTTATCTTTTTGAACTTTTGCAATGTTTTCCCAATGATAATCGATAGTAATATAATTTTTACTAAACTCTTCGAAATTTTGGATTTGTTTACACCAAGACCCAGCCAATATGTTCTTATCAGATTTTGAAAAAGTCTCAGAGTTTCCAGTTAAGACTAAATTGCTCATAAATGTAAAATTTTAAAGATCTATAACTACAAAAAAATGCGGTTGCATTAAACAGCCAGAAAATTGTTCTCCTTGTATTATTGATGTAGCAAGGGGCCTCTTCTCATTTTTCTTGCTATTCATAATCTGCTTTTTTGAAAATTTATTATCTTTAATAAATTTTATTTTAGATTTTGGTGCTAATTTTTTAATTAACGCAACTAAGTAGTCTTTCGAATGTATATTAAAATAAGAAAAAGATCTTGGATTGCCTTTGCTATCAAATTCATCGATAGGTTTAGTCTTAGTATATTTCCACCATCTATTATTATAAACAAGCTGTATCTTATATGAGACATCATAGACTACAGTTCTTAAAATAAGTTTTCTTTTTGTCACTTTGATTAATTCTTTCAATGGTCTTTTTAAATCCGGTAAATGAAGCAAAACATTGCTGCAGTAAGTAATATCGTGTGATTTTTTTTTAAAAGGGAGTTTGTAAATATTAGCTTTTATAAACTTCATGTTTTTTTCATTTTTCCAAGCTTTTCTTGCCAATTTAAGAAAAATTTCATAAGGATCGCATCCTGTATAGAAAAAGTTTTTTTTAATTCTTTTTTTTAATGATCTATAAAAATGTCCAGTAGCACATCCCACATCTAAAACTTTTTCATTATTTTTAATCGTTTTATTAATTATTTTTGACAAAGCTTTAGAAACTTCCATTTCAGGATACTTTCCAATCGCTCTTTTAAAATATACATCTGCATTATTTTTATTTGATGTATATTCCTCTAAACACAGACCGTATTTATCAATTTTATTGCGCATAAACTGTATTTTTTAAGTTCCAAACATTGTTTTTAATTTCCCAAATCTCATCATTTCTATGTAGGTTTACTATTTCATCAAATTGATTTTGATTTATTTCTAAAAAATTTAAAACATCCTTAAAATAAGTGTTTGGAAATTCATTATCATATTTTTTAGCCTTTTGAATAGCTTCATCTCTGGTCATTTGCTTATTTTGTATCATTCTACAAGAGTCTCTGGTAGCTCTTCCAAATCCAAATTTTACAAATTGCAAATAATAATAAATATTATCTATTTTATCGTCTAAACTATCAAAGTTTGTAAAAGTTCCATCTGTTCTGTCTTTAATAGTTTTAAATTTTTTCACATTCTTTTTTATATATTCAAAATTTTCCAGCATGCTCCATTTAAAAAAATAACTAAAGTATAAAGCCTCAACTTTAAATTTATTAAATTCATCTTTTTCTGGATAAACATAAGGTGCTAAATCTTTAAGACTAATTTTTTCATTAACCCAGTTTTGAGGATAGTCTCCTATTTGATGTTCGATTACTTCTCTTAAATCCCTTCTTTTTAGACTCTCTTTATTTAACATTAACCCGCCATACTCACTTTCTCCATGCTCTGCATAAAAAACATAAGGTATTTTGTATTCAATTGCTATTTTTATAGGGAGTGAATTTATACCTGCGTCCCAAGCAACTTTAGGATTTCCTCTTTCTTTAAAAAATCTTTGAGAAAGTAATTTTGAAATATTTTCTTTTGGTTTAAAAAAAATAGTATCAAAACCTAAGTCGGACATTATTTTTCTATTATGTTCTCCTATTTCATTAGGTATTAAAGGGGAAAAAGTAACAAGTAAAGGATTGAGTCCAAAATTAAATTTAAGTTTATGAGCAATAGAGCTAGAGTCTTTGCCGCCCGACCAAGGAACAACACAATCATACAATTTATTTCTATTCTTAATTTTTTTTAAATTAGACAATATTTCTAAAAATTCTTCTTTTCTAAGTTCCCAATTTATTTGTTCTTTATCTTTGCTGTGATTACAAGCATTGCAAATTCCATCTTTATCAAAGGTAATTCTTGGCCTGGAATTAGGCATAATACATATCTTACAAAATTCAACCATTTTAGTATCTGATATTAATTTCTTTTTGTTTTAAAAAATTCTTAGCTGAATTAATACTTTCTTCTGTAAAGTGAAATATATTTTGTGTGCAAGCAGCGGAAACTTCTGTTGTTAAAAATAGTTCACTTATATGTTGCCAATTACCTGCACCGCCTAAAGATAAAAAAGGACAATTGAAACCATCACTCAGGTTTCTTATCATCTCCAAATCATAACCTAATAAACTTCCATCTAAATCAATATTATTAATTAATATTTCTCCAGCTCCTTCAGATAATGACAAATCAATTGCTTGCTTAGGATCAAAATTTATTTTTTTTTTTCCACTTTCACAGTAAACTGAAAATTCTCTATCACTTTTTTTTACATCAATACTTTGAATTATGGATTGTGTGCCATATTTTTTTTCAATTTCATTTATAATTTTTTTATTATTTAAGCTACTAGAATTAAGTATAATTTTGTCAGCTCCACTTTTGAAATAGATATCCGCTCTCTCCAATGAATTAATTCCACCGCCAATTGATATTGGTACAAAACAATTTTCAGAAAAAAACTTTATAATTTTTAAAAAACTTTCTTGAAATTTTTTAGCAGAAATGTCTATTAAAATTAGTTCATCAATACTAAATAAACCAACAAAATTTTTTGTATACCTATAATCTGGAATAAACTTCTTAGTTCTGTAAAGGACACCGTTCTTA
>NZ_CVSG01000044.1 GCF_001179945.1 Candidatus Pelagibacter communis
CAAAATCCGAATATTTTAAGAGGGTTTATTACTTTGCAACAAGGTCTTTCAATAACTAAAAAAAATATTTATGAGAACTCTCCCTGGATGGTTAAAAATTATCCTTTGGAAGAACTATTTTTACTACCAAATATTATTAAATCGCTAGAGGGACATGTATGGAGTGTTTTCTACCGTGATGTGACTAAACAAAATGTAGAATTAGCACATAAACATGGTTTAGCCACTTGTGTTTGGACAGTGAATAGAGAAAAAGATATTATTAGGATGATTGAGTACGGAGTTGATGGAATTATCACTGACTATCCAAAAAAAGTTCAAGAAATTTGTAAATCCAAAAATATCTCTTGGTTTTAAGCTTGAAAACTTGAAAAAATATTTATCATCGTGTAAATAATCTCATGGCAAAAAAAAAATATCAAAGAAACTGGCTAGAGAGAAAACTTGATGAATATAACCATACAATGGAGCTTATTAGAACTATTTTACCTTTCTTAATTCTACTGCTACAAATTTACATACTAACAAAACTCATTTAACACTTAGCCAAATATCAGCTATAATCTAAAAATGACTTTGTTGTTTTTATCACTAGCAGGCATCATTGCAATCATTGTTATTCTTGTATCGGCGAAATTTATTAAAGCAGGGTTTGATGCTAGAGGTGAGGTTAAAGAGGAACAAAGAAAAGAGCAACTCAAGCAAGAAGACGAAGAAATTTTAGATAAATTAAAAGAAAAAAACCTATCTCCTGAAGACCTTAAAAAAATTTATGAAGATCTTCAGAAGAAAAAATAGTCTTGATATTAAAATAATCCTCTAGGAATTATAAAGTAATGTATCGCAAGCACGATTGCTACCGAAACACTTAATCCAAATATCATTTTAACAAAGTCTTTTCCAATTAGTGGAAATACATATTTGAATTTATAATCCTTGTTCATAGTTGAAATTGCCAACTCTCTTCCACATAATAAGCCTACGAACACCCATGTCGTTGACATTGGTAAATCATTCAACTCTTTGAAGTAGAAAAGAACTGCAGCATAAATCACGTTGATGATCGTTGCTGATCGAGCATATCTCGTTCCAGTTTTTTCTAATACAACCTGTTGTATCGAACCACCTCTAATATAGAAGATATAAAAAAGAAGAACGGTAAAGTA
>NZ_CVSG01000045.1 GCF_001179945.1 Candidatus Pelagibacter communis
AATAATAATGACTCCGCCATCACTAATTGACCGGGTAGTGCGTAAGTAAATAAACTGGAGGCAGCACTTTGTTGAATGTTAAAGCCTGCATCTTTAAACAAAGCTCCTAGAGCAACAAAGCAAGCAGCTAAGGGCAAAGCTGGACTTCTGGCACCTTTTAAAGATTTTAAACCTGTTAAGAAAGCTTGTGAATTAATCATCCACCTAGGAATAATCTTCCTACGTCTGGATTTTTTAAAAGATCATCCCCTTTGCCCGCAATAGCTGTTTGGCCGGACACTAAAACGTAACCTATATCTGCAAACTCTAATCCTTTTTTTGCGTTTTGCTCTACAAGTATTATTGTTTTCTTCTCTGCTTTTTGAAGATCTTCTAAAATTTCAAAAACCATATTTATATATTTTGGTTCCAAACCAATTGATGGTTCATCTACTAGTAAAACTGATGGCTTCATAACTAAGGCTCTTGAAATTTCTAATAATCTTCTCTCACCACCTGATAAAACTTTTGCAGGTTGATTTCTTCTATTTCTTAATCTCTCATATTTTTGAAAAATTCTCTCAGCTTCCTCATAAGCTTCGTCCTGTTTATCTTTAATGTATCCACCCATTAAAAGATTTTCCTCAAC
>NZ_CVSG01000046.1 GCF_001179945.1 Candidatus Pelagibacter communis
TATCAAGATTAAAAACTAGCATTATTGATTATAAAGAAGAAAAAATAAAAGACAAAAATAGGTTTTTCAGAAGAGTTGAAAACTATAAACACGATACGACGAGAAAAGTTAATCATGGAATATCTAATATTTGGAAGGGCTTAGGTATCGTAGGGTTTAATTTTTTAAATGTAATTCCAAAATTAGGAACAACGATTACGCAATTTTTTGGAAATCTTTTCACTGACGTATTTAATTCAATTTATAACCAACAAATTGACCAAAAAAGTGCTAGAAATGTTATTATTGGATTTTTTGTAGTAGCAGGAGTTACTACTGCAATAATAGCAGGAATTAATGCTTACAATAATTTTGATTTTTCACAAAAAAAATTAGAAACAAAGAAAATAGAGGCAGAGACTAAAAAAGAATTTAAAAAGACTGAGCCTAAAGTTAAAAAAGAAACAAAAAAACCAGAAGTTAAAGTAAAAAAGGAAACTAAAAAGCCTGAGCTTAAAGTTAAAAGAAATAACGTTGCTGAAGTAATATTACCTGACCTTAATTTAAAAACTGAGACAGTTATTCAATTATTTAAAGACGTTGATTACGATTTAAGAACTGTAAGAAACGAAAAATTGGTTAAACCTATTTATTTTACTCAATTTCCAAGAGATCTAGATAATTTAAAAAGTGTTCAACTGAAGAAGGAAACTTTTTTAA
>NZ_CVSG01000047.1 GCF_001179945.1 Candidatus Pelagibacter communis
ATTTTTACAATGAAAAAGAATTTAGCAATTAATGACCTATTGCTTATGGATAACGAGTTGGCAGTAAAATGGAATGATGACAAACAGTCATTTATTTCATTAAGAATCCTACGTAATCATTGTCCCTGTGCATTTTGCTCAGGTGAGAAAGATGCGCTTGGAAATATATATAAAGGTCCTAAACAAAATCTTACAGATATAGCATACAAGGCGTTGACTATAGAAAAAGTAGGGCATTATGCCCTTCGTATTTTCTGGAGCGATAATCATTCAGATGGACTTTATACTTATGACATGCTTAGAAAATTAGGAGAAAATAATGGAAATTAAATTGAAAGCTTGTAAGAAATATAGTATATGTAGTTGTGGATTGAGTCTAACGCTACCTTATTGTGACAACACTCATCGTGAATTTAATACTATAAATAATACAAATTATAAATCCATAAAAATCACACCAGATAAAGATGTGATAATAGAGGTTTCTTCAAGCAATTGGAATTCAATAAAAGAAAATAAATAGTAAAAACAATTAGATTTAAATACAATATTCACTAAATTTCAGTCATATAAAT
>NZ_CVSG01000048.1 GCF_001179945.1 Candidatus Pelagibacter communis
TAAATGTAATTTTTGCAGGAACCTTGATAGTCAGTAAAGTTTTTTTTAACAAAAATTTTCTTAAATTTTTTTTACAAACTGCCTTTCAATTAAATGAAATTGGCTGGGATAAATTAAATTTCAGATGGGCTTATTTTTTTATTTTTTTAGCCTTGATTAATGAGATTGTATGGAGAACCCAGCCTGAAACTACTTGGGTAAACTTTAAAGTTTGGGGAATTTTACCTATTACATTTATATTTACAATTTTTCAATTGCCGCTAATTAGAAGATATAAAATATGAAACGTATTCAATTAGTTATAAATAACGACGTAAAAAAGTATAGTGAAGAATTTTTCATCAAAGGAGAACTTAAATGTATCTTAAATCTTTATGCAAAAATGGTTTCAAATGGATCTTGGAAAGACTATTCCTTTTCTTCCGGGTCTAGAGAAGTATCTTTTGATGTTTATCAAAGAGCTTCTGAAAAACCAGTTTTGAGGATTACGAAAAATTTTAAGCCTAAATATTTTAACGAAAAGTTTTTTATAAAGGATAGAAATGGTAATATTTTAAGAAAATCGGAAAATTTGGATAATTTAATTAGCAAAACAAGTTGGAATAAACTTAAGTTAATTAAGTGATTATCTTCTTTGACCGAAAAGCCTTAGAAGCATTATGAAAAGATTTATGAAATCTAAGTAAAGTGTTAAAGCTCCCATAACAGCTTTCTTGCCCATTAATTCGCCGCTATCACTTACCATATACATATTTTTAATTTTTTGAGTGTCATAAGCTGTTAAACCTACGAATACTAAAACACCAATAATTGAGATAACAAAATACATCATTGAAGATTTCATAAAAATATTTACCAAAGATGCAATTATTATTCCGAATAGACCCATCATTAAGAAAGAGCCAAGTCTTGTAAGATCTCGTTTAGTTGTATAGCCATAAATACTCATAGCTCCAAAAGTACCAGCTGTAATAAAGAAAACTCTTGTTATGCTAGCACCAGTATATATTAGAAATATTGATGATAGTGATGCTCCCATTAATGCTGCGAAAATCCAGAAAGTAGTTTGTGCTTTAGCTGCAGACATTTTTGCTATTCCAAAGCTCATATAAAAAACAACAGCTAATGGAGCTAACATTATTACCCATTTTAAACCTGAGGCATAAATTGTATTACCAAAATTAGTAAGACCTAATATTTGACCTTCAGCAGAAGTGATGACTGCCATTTTAAAAAAGAATAAAGCTACAAATCCTGTTAACAGCACACCAGAAGCCATATAGTTATAAACTTTAAGCATATAAGACCTTAAGCCTTGATCTATAATTGCTTCAGAGGCTGATGAACGTACTGTTGATCTTTGT
>NZ_CVSG01000049.1 GCF_001179945.1 Candidatus Pelagibacter communis
TTAAAAGAATTTATAAATTTTTTATGAATCAAGATATTATTTAATTTAAGAAAGACTGCTGGTTTTTTTTCTAAGAAATATCTCATATTTAAATTTTTATGTAAAATAATCTCAGAAAGTTCTTCAATTCTGGCTTTTGCAATATCAATTATTAATTTTTTACTTATTTTACGATAATTATCATTTTTAAAAAAATTGGTTTCAATTAGATCCTCTGATTTAATATTTGAAAAATCCGAGTTATTTAAAACATCTTTAATGGTATCAATTTTTAATCCAGTTATTTTTGAAATATCATAAATAATTAAATTTGATCCAAATTTAAATTCTTGAGCATATTTTAAAGACGAGTTTTCTATAAAAATAACTTTTGAAAAATCCTCACTTATTTCAACCTTGAAAAAGGTATCGAGATTATAATTAGACTTAATGAGAGTAGCTCCCTCAATAAAATTTTTTGAAATGACTTTTTTAATTTTTAAATTACACTCATTAAAAATTTGTTGAAGGTTTTGATAGTCATTATTATTTATTAAAAAAAATGATAATTCGTGACAATAAGAATTTCCAAATAAACCTATTGGTAAATTCATCATCTCTTTATCGTCAAGGACGTATTTAGTATTAAAGATGTGTAAAATAGTTTTTTTATTTTCTATTTCATTTATTTTTGATTTTAAAAAATTTAAAATATAAGTTATATTTTCTTTCATCAATTGAGATCCATTTAGTTTTTTGAATCCTGAAAAAGTTATTATTGAGCAATCAAAATTATCGATAATTATTATTGCGTGTTTAAAAATGAATTTTAATTTTTTTTCTAATAAATAAATCTTTTCTTTTAAAGTTGTTAAAATCAAATTATAATTAACGATCTTTTTATCTGTAATTCCCTG
>NZ_CVSG01000050.1 GCF_001179945.1 Candidatus Pelagibacter communis
ATGTAGGTATATGTCATCCTGGAGCGGTAGATAAAACTACAGGATTAATTAAAAATGCACATAACTCTCAATGGCTAAATAATAAAAATTTGATAAAAGATTTAAAATTAAAAATGAATAATAATTTTCTTTCAGAAAATGATGCTAATTGTTTTTGTTTATCTGAGGCTTTTGACGGATCAGCTAGTCATTATGAAACAGTGTTTGGAATTATATTAGGATCAGGTTGTGGTGGTGGACTAGTAATAAATAAAAAAATAATATCTGGAGCAAATGGTTTGGGAGGAGAATGGAGCTTAAATCAAATGCCACTTACAAATACATCGAACTTAAAATCTGATAAGATTTTAGATTTTTCAAATAGATTAGAAGGTTATCTATCTGGTAAATCAATAGAGAAAAGATTTAATGAAAAATATAATGAAAATATTTCAGCGAAAGAAATTTTTAGCAGATATAGAAAAAAGGATTCTAACTCCACTTTATTTATAAATGAATATAAGGATATTTTAGCAAGATGTTTGGTAATAATTGTAACAACTCTTGATCCAGATGCTATTGTTTTTGGTGGTGGAATTTCTAATGAAATAGATTTTTTAGATCAAATTAAAAAGAAAACATCATCATTTATAAATGAACCTAATCTTAAAACAGTATTTTTAAAACCAAAGTATGGAGACGCTAGCGGTGTAAGGGGTGCTGCTATTTTGAGTAGACAAAATTCTATTTAGTAATTGAATTTATTTCTTTATTAGAAAAAAATTTTGGTTTTTCACATGTTGTTTTGAAATGAAATTTTTTTCTAGTTCTAGCTGATTTA
>NZ_CVSG01000051.1 GCF_001179945.1 Candidatus Pelagibacter communis
TGTTTAAAATCATGAAGTATTTTTATTTTTTTGTTTTCAAATTTTTTTTTTACTTTTTCATAAACTCTTAAATTATTTATAATAAAATATTTAGGCCCGTATTTTTTAATTTGCTTACAAATTAACTTGTAGTTATTGTTTGCTGCTAAAAGAATAATTCGAAAATATTCTTTTTTTCTCTCTATTATCTTTAAAGTTGAAAGCCCAACTGATCCTGTTGATCCCAAGATTGAAATATTTTTTTTCATTAGAATAATAAAATTAAAAAGATAAAGCCAAAAGGAAGACCGAGAAGTATTCCATCCAATCTATCTAAAACACCTCCGTGACCTGGAAAAAAATTTCCTGTATCTTTAACATTACTTTTTCTTTTTAAGAAAGAGAAAAATAAATCGCCTATTTGACACACGATAGATGTAAGTAGACCTACTAAAATGATTTTGATATTTACTGTATTAGTTAAATAAAAAATACCAATTGAAAAAAAAACACCAGAGAATAAAATTGATCCTAATGATCCTGATTTTGTTTTTTTTGGACTTATTTTTGTTAATCTAGGGCCTTTAAAAATTTTTCCAACAACAAAACCACCAATATCAGACGCAATACAAGTAAACAAAATTAAGAATAATAAAATCTTTAACTGAAAAATCGATGAAAAATAAAAAACAAAGAAAGAAAATAAAAAAATATATATAATAAAAATAATATTTGAAAAACATTTAAATATAATTTTTTTTGATATTTTGCTCATTAAATTAGTAAACTCTATAATAGATAATACACCCAGCACTATAAGTGTATATACAATC
>NZ_CVSG01000052.1 GCF_001179945.1 Candidatus Pelagibacter communis
AAATATCAGATACTTTCTTTTTTGGATCCATTATCCAAATTTGATTTAATAAAGAATTATCGTTTAAGAATTTTGTAAGTTTTCCTTTTGATATTTTTTCAACCATTTCTTTAGGTTTGCCTGAGTTAATTACTTCAGCTTTAATAATTTCTAGCTCTTTATCGATAAGAGCTTTATCAATTTCATCACTTTTTATAGCCAATGGATTAGATGCTGCAATATGCATGGCTAATTTATTTCCGAGTTCTTCGTTATCACCTTTAATAATACCATCTAATGTTACAATAGAAACTATTTTCCCTATATTTTTTTCAGTTAGGGAATGAACATAGAAAAAGTTTAAACCTTTTTTATTATCAAAAAAATCAGATCTTCTAATAGTTATTTTTTCACCAATTTTTGCTATAAGGTCTACCAAATTATCTTTAACAATACCTCCATCACTCATTTTAGAGTTTGTAAGTTTTGTTAGGTCCCCTTTTACAGAAAAGTTTATGTTTGAAAGTTCTTTACAAAAATTTATGAAATTTTTATTTTTAGCAACAAAATCAGTTTCACTATTGATTTCAATTATTGAAATTTCTCCATTAATTTCTTTAGCTAAAACTAGGCCATCTGAAGC
>NZ_CVSG01000053.1 GCF_001179945.1 Candidatus Pelagibacter communis
ATTATATAATAGTAGTTTGACATCATGAGCATAGAGTTTTTTAATACATTTAAATATTGCATCCACTGGACCATCACCAGTATCAGAAGCGCTTTTCACTTCGCCAAAAACTTCTAATGTCATTTCGGCTTTTTGTGGTTCTCCTGTTCCAGCATATACTTTTAACGATTTTAATTTAATTACATTGTCTTCAGTAACTAAGCTGTCATCTACAAGAGCAGCAATGTCTTCATCATAAATATGTTTTTTCTTATCTGCTAAAATTTTAAATTTACCAAAAGCAGTGTTTATGATGTCATCGGTAACATCAACATATCCCATGTCTGATAGTTTATCTCTAAAAGCATGTCTTCCAGAGTGTTTACCCATTACTAAAGAAGTTTTTTTAACTCCCACACTTTCAGGTGTCATTATCTCATATGTGTTTCTATTTTTTAACATTCCATCTTGGTGAATGCCTGACTCATGTGCAAAAGCATTCTTTCCAACGACAGCTTTGTTAAATTGAACTGGAAAACCAGTAGCATTAGAAACAACTTTTGAAGCTTTGCTTAAAAGTTTTGTATTAATATTAGTTGTGTAAGGCATTAAATCGTGTCTTGTTCTCATAGCCATTACAACTTCCTCTAAAGCTGCGTTTCCAGCTCTCTCTCCAATTCCATTTACAGTACACTCAATTTGTCTTGCGCCAGCCATAACTCCTGCTAAGGAGTTAGCTACTGCTAAACCTAAATCATTATGACAATGAGTTGATAAGATTGCTTTATCAATATTAGGGACTTTGTTTATTAATGTTTCAATAATTTTTTTAAATTCTGAAGGAACTGTGTAACCTACAGTATCGGGTATATTAATAGTTTTAGCTCCACACTCAATTGCAAGTTCTACTGTCTTGCACATATAGTCCATGTCTGTCCGTGTTCCATCTTCGCATGACCACTCAACATTATCTGTAAATTTTCTGGCATAGGTTACGCTTTCTTTAATTGCACCTAAAACTTCTTCTGGAGACTTATTTAATTTATGCTTCATATGTAGAGGGCTAGTAGAAATGAAAGTATGAATTCTGAAATTTTTTGCATGCTTTAATGACTCATGACATGCATCAATATCTTTTTTGGTTGCTCTAGCTAATCCGGCGGGTATTGAACGTTTTAAAGTTTTGCTTATTTCTGTAACAGCTTCAAAATCACCTGGTGATGCTATAGGAAAACCTGCTTCAATGACATCAACGCCTAGCTCATCAAATACTCTCGAAATTTGTAATTTTTCTTCTAAGCTCATAGATGCGCCTGGAGACTGTTCTCCATCACGCATTGTTGTATCAAATATTATTATTCTATTTTTATCTGTCATAACTTTATAAAAATTTAAAGCTCCTCATATTACAATCAAAGCTAGAATTTGCAAATAATTATGTAGTTCAAGTTAGTGTTTTGGACTCAGATTGGGTTAATTTTTATCTTTATCGACTAGTTTATTTTTGCCAATCCACGGCATCATTGCTCTTAGCTCTTTACCAACCTTCTCAATTGGATGCTTTGCTAAGTCTTGTCTCATTTTTAGGAAGTTTTTTTGGCCTGATTTATGCTCATCCATCCATTGTTTAGTAAACTTGCCTGACTGAATATCTTTTAGGACTTCTTTCATCTTTTCTTTAGTTTTGTTATCTACAACTCTTTTACCTGATACATACTCGCCATATTCAGCTGTATTTGAAATAGAATAATTCATATTTGCTATCCCCCCTTCGTAAATTAAATCTACAATTAATTTAACTTCATGAAGTGTTTCGAAGTATGCCATTTCAGGAGGGTATCCTGCTTCAGTAAGAGTTTCGAAACCATTTTTAATTAATTCAACTAAACCCCCACACAAAACTGTTTGTTCACCAAATAAATCTGTTTCACACTCATCTTTAAAAGTTGTTTCTATGATACCAGCCTTACCGCCTCCGACAGCCGAAGCATAGGATAGTGCTAAGTCTTTCGCTTTTCCTGAGCTATCTTTGTGAACTGCCATTAAACAAGGGACCCCTCCACCTTTTTGATATTCACTTCTTACTGTGTGTCCAGGACCTTTTGGAGCAACCATAAAAACATCTAGATCTTTTCTTGCATTGATTAGATCAAAATGAATATTCAAACCATGAGCGAAAGCTAAACTTGTTCCCTCTTTCATTCTTTGTTCAATGTGATTTTTATATATTTCTGATTGAAGTTCATCAGGAGTTAACATCATCACTACATCTGCCCACGCAGCTGCATCCGATAGGGACATAACTTTTAATCCAGCACTCTCAGCTTTTTTAATACTTGATGAGCCTTCTCTTAAAGCTACAACCACCTCTTTAACACCGCTATCTTTTAAATTAAGTGCATGTGCGTGACCTTGGCTTCCATAGCCAAAGATAGCAACTTTTTTATTTTTTATTAAGTCTTTATTTGTATCTTTATCGTAATAAGTTTTCATAATTAACTAAATATTTTTGAACCTTTTGTCATCGCAACTGCGCCTGTCCTAGAAGTGCTTATAAGTCCTAAACTTTTTAAATCAAGTGCTAATTTATCAATCTCCGCTCTCAAAGCAGTCACTTGTATTACAACAGATTTATTCGTTTTATCAAGGATTACAGGATTAAATTTCTTACAAATTTTTTTAACTTTTTCGATTTTTTTTGTATTTCCTAAAATTTTAAACATTGCCAGTTCTCTAAATAAAATATCTTTTTCACCACGTTTGAAATCAGCTACTTTATGAACAGGCACCAGTTTTTTAAGTTGTAAATTAATCTGCTCTATTACTTGTGGCGTTCCCTCAGTTACTATAGTTATTCTGGAAATATGTTTTTTTTTATCTACTTCTGCTACTGCAAGAGACTCAATATTATATCCCCTGCCAGAAAAAAGTCCTGCAATTCTTGCAAGAACTCCTGCTTCGTTATCAACCCATACTACAATAATATGTCTTTCAATTTTTCCAATTTTACCTGGAACACTATAAGCAGATTTAGACTTAGCCATTAAACTAAAATTTTCCCTTCATCAGAAATCTCTTCCTCTTCTTCAGGTCCTAAAATCATCTGATTATGAGGTTTACCTGAGGGTATCATTGGAAAACAATTTTCTGCTTTATCAACCACACAGTCAAAAATAACTGGCCTATCAATACTAATCATTTCCTTTATCTTATCATCTAACTCACCAGGTGTTTTTGCCCTAATACCAACGCAGCCATAAGATTCTGCAAGTTTAACAAAGTCTGGTAATGCGGCTGTGTAGCTTTCAGAATAATTCTTTTCATGTAAAAGCTCTTGCCATTGTCTCACCATTCCCATGTATTCATTATTTAAAATAAATATTTTAATTGGTAATCTGTATTGTACAGCTGTAGACATTTCTTGCATCGTCATCAAAACTGATGCTTCTCCTGCAATGTCGACCACTAACTTTCCAGGATTTGCAATTTGAACACCGATTGCAGCTGGAAGTCCATACCCCATCGTCCCTAGACCTCCTGATGTCATCCATCTATTAGGCTTATTAAACTTATAATGTTGGGCTGCCCACATTTGATGCTGACCTACCTCAGTGGTAATAAAGGTATCTTGATTTTTTGTTAATTCATACAATCTTTGTACAGCATGTTGAGGTTTGATAATTTTATCACTATTAATAAAATTTAAAGATTTTTTTTCTCTCCACTTCCCAATTTGTTCCCACCATTTTGACGTTTTTTGTTTATTCGAGTTCAAAAAGTTCTTATTTTTTTCTTTAAATCTTTTAATTAAAGATTTTAATAGTTCTGTAACATCGCTGATAATTGCAAGATCAACTTTTATATTTTTTCCGATAGAGGATGGATCAATATCGACATGAATTTTTTTTGAGCCAGGTGAAAATTCGTCCACTTTACCAGTAATTCTGTCATCGAACCTTGCTCCAATATTTATCATTAAGTCACAATCATGCATCGCATTGTTTGCTTCATAAGTTCCGTGCATACCAAGCATGCCTAAAAATTGTGGATCGTCTCCAGGGTAGGCTCCAAGTCCTTGCAATGTAGAAGTAATTGGAAAACCAGTTAATGAAACTAGTTCTCTTAAATATTTACTGGCTTCAGGTCCAGAGTTAATAACTCCACCTCCTGTATAAAAAATAGGCTTAGAAGATTTTTTAATCAGATCTATAAATTTATCTAATTCGGAATTGGATATTTTATGAGTTGCTTTTCCATTAAGTTTTTTTCTTAGAGTATTTTTAAAAAATTTATATTTACCTTTTTTAAATTGTATGTCTTTCGGAATATCAACTAAGACTGGGCCGGGTCTACCAGTAGTAGCAACTTCAAAAGCTAAGTGTAAAACTTTTGAAAGATCATTTACATCTTTTACTAACCAGTTATGTTTTGTACACGGCCTTGTAATTCCGGTTGTATCACACTCTTGAAATGCATCAGTGCCAATTAAATGTGTTGGTACTTGTCCAGAAATACAAACCAGTGGAATTGAGTCCATGTAAGCATCTGTTAGAGCTGTTACTGCATTTGTAGCGCCAGGTCCTGATGTTACCAATAAAACTCCAGGCTTTCCACTTGACCTTGCGTATCCTTCTGCTGAGTGTCCTGCACCTTGCTCATGTCTTGCTAAAATATGTTTTATTGATTTATGATTTTTTAACTCATCATAAATTGGTAATACCGCACCACCAGGATAACCAAAAATATATTCTACCTTTTGATCCTCTAGTGCTTTAAATACAATTTCTGCTCCACTCAATAATTTTGGCATATATACAATCTAGCCTAGAAATGAGTTGCGTCAAGTTTTAGCTTACAACTTTTAATGATTTTTTTAAAAGATTTGAGAAATTTTTCGAATATAGCTTATTCCAATTCTTCATATGGCCTCTGGCCCAAGTATTTTGTCTTTTTGCATATTGTCTGGTCTTTATATTTATAAGCTCTTTGCACTGCTCTAAAGAGATAGATTTGCTCAAAAAATCATTAATTTCTTTGACGCCAATAAGTTTATTCGCTGATAAAGTTTTATTTATTTTCAAAGCATTAAATCTTTTGACTTCATTTATACATTTTTTTTTAAACATCTCTTCTGTTCTAAGAGAGATATTTTTTAGTAATACCTCTCTAGGTATATCAATAAAAATCTTTTTTATTTCAAAATCTGAAAAATCAGGTTTTGTTTTTACAAACCAATCATATAAGGATTTTTTTGTACTAAGCTTTACTTCATACGCTCTTTGTAATCTTTGAGAGTCCGTTGGAAGTATTTTTCCTTTAACTTTTGGATCAAGCTTTAACAGTTGATTGTAAAATTTTTTATAGCCAAGCTTTTTAAATGAGTTTCTTACTTTATTTCTTGTTTTAATATCAATGTCAGGAATTTTACTTATGCCCTTTGTAATTATATTAAAATAAAGCCCTGTTCCTCCAACAATTATTGGAATTTTCTTTTTTTTTTTACAAATATTAATCTTTTTTTTTACTTGTTTGAGCCAATCGCCAGCTGAAAAATGTTTTTTGACTGAAATAATTCCGTAAAGATGGTGTTGAATTTTGCTAGTTTGGGCTGAATTTGGTCTTGAAGATAAAACAGAAAATTCTTTGAAAACTTGCATACTATCTGCATTAATAATCTCACCATTTATTTTTTTCGCCAATTTAATTGCTAAATTTGATTTTCCTGAAGCTGTTGGTCCTGCTAAGAGTATTAACTTTTTAAGCAAAACTAATTTATTTTAACGCCTAGGTAACGTCTTTGATTATTTTTATTTATTACTGTTAATAGTAATGTTTTCTCACCTTTTTTAAAAAAACTATTAACTGACTTTTTTAAATCTGAGGTCGATTTTATTGGAGACTTTTGAACTTCAATTATTATATCATTTACACTCAAAAGATTTATTAGCGGGCTTCTGCTAGAAATTTCCGTAATTACAACACCAGAGGTTTTTTTATTTAAATTCCTTGAGGTAATGTCGTCATTATTTACATCTCTTACAGCTATTTTTAATTTATCAATATCTACAACTTTTTTTACTGTTTTTGTTTTCTTATCTTTAAATTCTTCAGAGGACTCAAGTCGTCCAAGAACTAATCTTTTAGATATAAGTCTTTTGTTTCTCCAAATTTTTAGCTCTACGCTTTTTCCTACCTCTGTAGAAGCAACGACTTTTGGTAGAGTTCTCATTGTATCAATTTTTTTTCCATCAAAATTTAAAATTATATCGCCTGCTTTTATTCCTGCTTTATCTGCGGGACTATTTTCACCTACACTAGCAACCAAAGCACCTTGAGGTTTTTTGAGATTTTCCACATCAGCTATTTCTTTAGTAACCTGTTGAATTCGAACTCCTAACCAACCTCTTTTCGTTTCTCCAAATTTTATTAATTGGTCAATTACGTTTGATGCTGCATTAGCTGGTATAGCAAATCCTATTCCGATTGAACCCGATTGGCCCGGAGCAATAATTGCAGTATTGATCCCAATTACCTCTCCTTTAAGATTAAATAAAGGTCCACCTGAGTTACCTTGATTTATAGAAGCATCGGTTTGAATGAAATCATCATATCTTGTAAGATTAATATCTCTGTTTCTTGCAGATATAATTCCAGCAGTCACTGTTCCTCCCAAACCAAAAGGATTTCCAATCGCAACAGCCCAATCTCCAACCCTTGCTTTATCAGAGTCACCAAAGCTTACTGGCTTAAATTGTTCTCTAGTTTCCATTTTTAAAACTGCTATATCCATATAAGGATCTGCGCCAACTACTTTAGCTTTATATTCTTTATCTCCTACTCTTACTAAAATATCATCAGCTCCAGAGATTACATGATTATTTGTTACAACTGTTCCTTTTGTGTCAATGATAAATCCTGAACCTAGCGAAGAAGCTTTTCTCTCTGTAGGTCTTTCAAAATCTTTAAACATTTCACCAAATGGTGATCCTGGAGGGAATTGAAAAGGAAATTGATTTGTAGTTGTTCTAACCGTTTGAGTTGTAGAAATATTCACAACGGATGGCATTAGTTTGTCTGCTAAATCTGCAAATGAATCTGGAACAGGTTTTGAATGTGCAAAAGAAAAATTAATTATAATTAAAAAAAATAATATTTTGCTTACTAATTTCATCTAACTTTTTATATACCAAATTATTAAAAAACCAATAATCAAAAAAACAATTCCTAGAATTCTTAATTTATTCTCAGGAGTATTTTTAATTAATTCTAATATGCTTTTAATTCTTGACGGGAAAATGGCTAAAAACAGACCTTCCACAAAAAAAATTAATCCGATAGCGATAATAAACTCATTCACAAATATTTTAAATTCCTACCTTTTTAAAGCAGGCTTCACAGACTTGCCAAAAAATTTAAAGAATTCACTATCAGGTGATAAAACAAGTGATGTCTCGCCTCCAATTAGAGCTTTTTCATATGCTTGCATTGCTCTATAAAAAGCAAAAAACTGTGGATCTCTTCCAAACGCATCAGCAAAGATTTTGTTTCTCTGACCATCACCTTCACCTTTCATAATTTCTGATTTCTTATTTGCTTGAGCTAAGATTACAGTTACGTCTTTGTCTGCTGTCGATCTAATTTTTTGAGCTATCTCTGCACCTTGTGCTCTAAATTCCTTTGCTTCTCTCTCTCTTTCTGTTTGCATTCTTTTATAAATCGCTTCACTGTTTGCTGGAGGTAAATCAGCTCTTTTTATTCGAACGTCAACAATATTAATTCCAAAATTCTTTGCTTCCTCATTTACTTGAGATTGGATTATCTGCATTTGTCTTGCTCTGTCTGTAGATAGTAATGTTGCGAGTTCTTGTGTTCCTAATACCCCTCTAATTCTAGAATTAATAATTGTAGATAACCTAGATCTTGCAACTCTTTCGTTTCCAACTGAAATATAAAACTTTAAAGGGTCTACAATTTTAAATCTAGCAAAAGCATCAACTATTAATCTTTTTTGGTCAGCAGCTATAACTTCTTCTGGATCATTATCTAAATTTAAAATTCTTTTATCGAGATAAACTACATTTTGAATAAACGGTAATTTAAAATTTAAGCCAGCTTTAGTAACAATCTTTTTAGGATCACCAAATTGAAGAACTATTGCTTGACTAATTTCTTGTACAATAAATAAAGATTGGAAAATCACTACACCAATTAAAATTATTGCCGGAACTATAAATTTAACGCCTCTCATTAATTATTACTTCCTTTTTTTAATTCAGGTAATGGTAGATAAGGAACAACTCCTGAACCAGATTCTTTATCTATAATTACTTTATCGATATCTGCTAAAACTTTTTCCATTGTTTCTAAATACATTCGTTCTTGAGTAACTTGTTTTGCATCTTTATATTCATTATATATTGCTAAAAATCTGCTAGCCTCACCCTCAGCTTTTGCAACAACTTCTTTCTTATATGCTTCTGCTTGTTGTAAAACTTGCTCAGCTTCACCTCGCGCTCTTGGTATAACATCATTAGCGTATGCTTCAGCTTCGTTCTTTGATCTTTCTCTATCTGCTCTAGCGGCCTGTACATCCCTAAATGCATCGATAACTTGTTCTGGCGGGTCAGCTTGTTGAGTTTGTACTTGAGTTAATTGTATGCCTGAACCATATTCATCTAAAATCAGTTGGGCTATTTCTTGAACTTCAACCTCTATTTTAGATCTTCCTTCTGTCAAAATATTTTGAATTCTATTTTTTGCTATTACTTCCCTCATTGCTGTTTCGGATGCAGCTTTAACTGTTTCTACTGGACTTTGAATATTAAATAAAAATTTTTGTGCGTCTTTAATAACCCAAAAAACTGAGTAATTTATATCAACAATATTTTCGTCACCTGTTAACATTAAGCTTTCCTCTGGAACGTTTCCAACTCCAGACGATCTACCAGAGTCACTTGCTGGCCTGAAACCAACATCCACTCTATTAACTTTAGTTACTTTAGGAGTTAAAACTCTCTCAAAAGGTGTCGGGAAATGATAATGTAAGCCTGGTTGAGTAGTGTTCACGTATTTGCCAAATCTTAAAACCACTCCTTGTTCATCAGGTAAAACTCTGTAAAGACCACTTGCAACGTAAAGTAGTGCTACAATTATTAAACCAATGATAATTGGTTTAGAACCTCCTGATTTACCGCCAGAAAACTTATTTATAGTTTTTTGAAAATTTTTTATAACATCATCGAGACTTGGTGGGTCTTGTCTAGAACCTGATCCATTTCCACCAGGCGAACCTCTTCCTCCGTCACCGCCAGGAGGTGCTCCCCATGGAGATTGGTTGTTTAAAATTTTGTCTTTAAAACTCATGTCACTTTATATAGTGACTTTTAACCTAAAAACAAGTTAAGAAGGAGCGCTAAAATGTCTAAAACTTTTGATAAAATTGAAACATGAGCCAAAAACCACCTT
>NZ_CVSG01000054.1 GCF_001179945.1 Candidatus Pelagibacter communis
AGATGGCTCATAAAAACGGTACCACTTTAAAACATGAAGTAATAAAATCTGGTCTTATAAAAGAAAAAGAGTACGATCGAATAATGAGCCCTCTTAAAATGACAAAACCTAAATAATTATGAAATTTCTAAAATAAATTTTTTTAAATTTTCTTTATTAAAATTCATTAAAGAATTCTTTTCAAAAAAACTATTTTCAAAGATATTTTTGTAATATTTTAAGTCTTCAGCTGAAGCTTCGTAATTATTCGTTTTTATATAATTAAAATTTACTTTATTCTTTAATATATTAAGTTTGCCTCTTAAACTTATATTAAAAGGCTCATTTTTTGTTTTGTAATTAATATCTAACTTCTTTAAAAATTTTCTTTTATCCGGTGAAACAAAAGAACAATCAAAATCGAGAATGGGAAAATCTTCTAATAAATTTAATTCTCCTTTACAAATTGCGTTACTATCAACAATTGATATAATTTTTGAAACACTTAATCTTCCGATTTCTAATTTAGTTTTCAAAGAAATATCATTTATTAAGTTATTGCTAAATTTTCTTGCCTTATAATTAATATTTATTTGACTATTTAGTTTTTTAATTAAATCTTTCATAGTAAAGAATTTGGATAAATCTAAATTTGAAAATATCTCTGATTTAAAATTTCTGATATTTGAATTAAGAATAATTTCAAAAAAAGGATTAATTTTTAAGTTGCCGCTTCCATCAAAAGACAATCTTCTATCTCTGAAAAAAAGATCGTCGAATTTTATAGAATTATTATCATAAATAAAATTTAGTTTTACATTTGAATTTAATAACTTACTTTTTAATTTACCTTTTTTAACAGAACCCTCTTCGAAATTCTCAAAATCTACTTCGGCAGAAACTCCAGTATTTGATAGTTTAAAATTAAAATTTTTATGTTTATCTGAAATTTTTATCTTAAATCCCCTATCGAATATCTCGCCATCTATAATATTTCTTTTAAATCCATAGTTTTTGAAATTGATGCTTTTTAAATTTACAAGATTAACTTTATCATTTTGGATTTTTAAATTTAAATCGTTTAAAAATATTTTATTCTCTAAGCTTAAAAGTTTTTTAAATAGTCCTTTTATTTGATTAGCATCTATTTCTACTCTACTTTTATTTAATTTAATTTTATCAATTTGAAAGTTACTAGAATTA
>NZ_CVSG01000055.1 GCF_001179945.1 Candidatus Pelagibacter communis
AGTTTACCATGATATTGGAAGAATTAAAAAGAGTTTTAAAAATAAAAAAAAACCAATTGTAATTGTGACAGGATGTGTAGCTCAAGCAGAGGGAGATATTCTTTTAGAAAGAGAAAAATATATCGATGCTGTCATTGGACCTCAATCTTTTCATAACTTTAATCAAATAATTAAAAACGTAGAGAAAAAAACCTTACAGGAAAACTCTACAGGTTTTGATGTTAAAGAAAAATTTGATACTTTAAATAACTATAAAAATTCTGACAGTAGTGTGTCATCCTTTTTAACAATTCAAGAGGGTTGCGATAAGTTTTGTAAGTTTTGTGTTGTTCCGTACACTAGAGGCGCAGAATATTCTAGACCTATTGATGAACTTATCAAAGAGGGTAAAAATTTAGCTAAAAACGGTGCAAAAGAAATTACTTTATTAGGTCAAAATGTTAATGCTTATAATTATAATCAAAAAAAACTTTCAACTCTTATTTCGAAAATGTCTGAGATAAAAGATATAAGAAGGATCAGATATTCTACATCGCACCCTAAAGACTTCACAGAAGATCTAATAAAAGCACATAGAAGTAATAATAAAAAGCTGATGCCATTAATTCACTTACCCGTTCAGAGTGGATCGAATAATATACTACAAGAAATGAACAGGAAACATACTGTACAAGATTATTTAGAAATAATCGATAAACTTAAAGCGGTAAATCCTAAAGTAAAGTTTTCTAGTGATTTTATTATTGGATATCCAGGGGAAACTGAAAATGATTTTAATGATACATTAAATTTACTAAACAAAATTGAATTTATAAATTGTTTTTCCTTTATATTTAGTCCTAGACCTGGAACTCCAGCATCTAACTTGACCGAAGTTGATTACAATGTATCAAAAAAAAGACTAATTATTTTTCAAAATGCCGCAGAAAAGATAAAATTAAAATATAAAAGAAGTCTTTTTAATAAAAGAGCTTTGGTATTATTCGAGAATAAACTAAAAAATAAAGATGGGTTTTTTGGTAGAGACGAATATTTGAATTCAGTAATTGTGAAAACGAAACAAAATTTAAGAGGAAAATTACAAGAAGTTAAAATCACAGGCGGTAATCAAAACACTTTATATGGTGAATTAGATCAAAAACTTAATGAAAGTAACTTTGCTGCATAACAATGTCTGAGATAAGTAAATTAGATCAAAATTTAGTAATTAAAAAAATAGATAACGAAACACTTAATCTACAAATAAATGATAATGAAATGCTAATGTCTCTTGTTGGACAATTTGATTTAAACTTAAAAGAACTTGCTAAACTTACCGAAACAAATGTATTTTTTAGAGGTAACTCAATAACGTGCAAAGGTAAAAACGAAAATATAAATGTTTTTTGTGAGGCAATTAAATTTCTTGCAGATAAATATTTTTTAACAAAAATTATCGAAAAGGAGGATATAATATTATCTGTGAAAAAAAATATTGAATTAGAAAAGTCTAATGTAAAATCATTTAAACAGTTGATTAAAACTCCAAGAAAATCTGTAATCGCAAGATCTGAAAAGCAATCGGATTACATCAAAGCTCTTAAAGAAAATGAAATTATTATGTCTTTAGGTCCTGCAGGAACAGGAAAAAGTTTCTTGGCTGTCTCAGTAGGTGTTTCAATGTTAATGGAAAAGAAAATTGAAAGAGTTATCTTGTCTCGACCTGCTGTAGAAGCTGGAGAGAAATTAGGTTTTTTACCTGGTGATATGAAGGAAAAAGTCGATCCTTACTTAAGGCCTTTATATGACGCTTTGTATGAACTTTTTGGAGCAGAAAAAATTGATAAAAAAATTGAAACAGGTGAAATTGAAATTGCACCCTTGGCATTTATGAGAGGGAGGACTTTGAAAAATTGTTTTGCAATATTGGATGAAGCTCAAAATGCAACAGAGACACAGATAAAAATGTTTTTAACCAGGATTGGCGAAAACTCAAAGCTAGTTGTAAATGGTGACCCTTCACAAATAGATTTAATAAACAAATCATCTTCAGGACTAATTAAATCCAAAAATATTCTTAAAGATTTGAAAGAAATAAAGATAATTGAATTCGATCACAATGATGTGGTGAGACATCCATTAGTGTCTAAGATTATTAGAGCATATCAGAAAAAAAGTATTGATGATAAAAATTAATACAATTTCCAATAATGAGACTTGGAAGAGGTATTTAAAAAATCCAAACATATTTATTGAAAATAAAATTCACAAGTTAAATAAAAATTTCAAAAAGTATAAAAAGATTAAAATATATTGCACGCTAGTCTTGACAGGTAACAATGAAATAAGAAAATTAAATAATAAATTTAGAAAAAAAAATAAAACTACTGATGTTTTATCTTTCCCTTTTTACACAAAAGATGAATTTAAAAAAAAAATTAAGAATGATAGAGAAATTTACTTGGGAGACATTGTAGTGAACTTAAACAAGATTAAGAATAAAAATGACAAAAATAATTTTATAGCAGAATTTAATAAACTTTGGATACATGGACTATTACATTTATTTGGATATGATCATAAAAAAGATTTAGATTTTCTAAAAATGACAAAAATAGAAAAAAAATTTATTTCATATTTAAATTAATTAATGGAAAGTTACCTTAATAATCGTTTTTATACATTATTTCTTTTCCCATTTGTTCTTGGAGCGGTTACAGTGTTTTCATTTCAGCCTTTTAATTTTAGCTTAATAAATTTTATAGTTCTCCCGATTTATTTTTACTTAGCTGTTTACATTAAAAAAAAATCAAAAAGTACTTACAGAAAAAAACCTTTTAGGAAAAATCTATTCATTTATGGAACAACTTTTGGCTTCGGGTATTTCATAAGTGGAATACATTGGATTACGCATTCTTTAACATTTGATGAAAGTTTTAAGATTTTAATTCCATTTGGATTAATATTCATTCCTTTATTTTTAAGCTTATTTTTTTCAATAATTACGTTACTCATTGGACCATTTTTGAAATTGAATTTTTTATCAATATTAATTTTTTCTGGAGGCCTAGCTTTTTCTGACTATCTTAGAGCAAAAATTCTAACGGGTTTTCCTTGGAATGTATGGATTTATAGTTTTTCATGGTCACCAGAGATAATTCAAATTTTAGATAAATTAGGTTTATTTGCTTTAAATCTAATTATTTTAACAATCTTTATGATTCCATCTGTATTATTTTTCAGGATTAGCCTAAGAAAGAAATTCCTTTATCTAAGTATTGCAGCTTTAATTATTTTTTCTTTTTTTATTTATGGCAACCATTCAATTAATAAAAATAATTTCTACTTAGAAAATATTGATAACAAATTTAATATAAAGGTCATCTCCCCCAACTTTAAACTAGAATACGGATTAAACGATAAAAAAATTGAGGAAAGATTGAATAGATTGATTAAAATTAGTGGATCAAGTAATGATCCCAAAACTTTATACATTTGGCCAGAAGGCGTTTTTAGTGGATACAGTTTTAACGAATTAAAACCGTTGAAAAAAATTATTTTTAAAAATTTCAAAAATGACCATTTAATTCTCTTTGGTGTTAATAGGTTTAATGTGCAAAAGAATGGATATTACAATAGTTTAGTAATTATCAATAATAGGATGGAAATAATAAAAGAGTATAACAAACAAAAACTAGTTCCTTTTGGGGAATTTTTACCGTTTCAGAACATATTGAATAATTTTGGATTAAAAAAGATAACCGAAGGTCATGGTTCTTTTTTAAAAGGAGAAAATCAAAAAAATTTGATATATGATAACCTAAATATTTTACCACTTATTTGTTACGAAATTATTTTTACAAAATTTGTTCAAAAGTCAGAATTAAACACCAATTTAATAGTAAATATTTCAGAAGATGGATGGTTTGGCGACTCAATTGGTCCATATCAGCATTTTGCAAAAACAATATTTAGAGCGATTGAGCAAAACTCCTTTTTGATAAGGTCAGCAAACAAAGGCATAACTGCTATTGTTGATAATAAAGGTAATGTTATAAAGAAATTAAACCCAAACGAAGCTGGAAATATTGAGTTAGAAGTCCCGCTAATTAAAAATGAGAAAAAAAATAAAAATGATTTGATATTTTTTGCTCTTTTAATTACATATATTTTAACTTTTCTAATATTGAAAAAAAATGACTACTAATAATTACTTATTTACAAGCGAGTCAGTTTCTGAGGGTCATCCAGACAAAGTAAGTGATAGAATTTCAGATATGGTTGTCGACACTTATCTCTCTATGGATCCAGTTTCACGAGTAGCTTGTGAAACTTTAACAACAACAAATAGAGTTGTGCTTGCTGGTGAGATTAGAGGGCCAAAAATAAATAATGAGGAACTCGAAAACAAAGTTAGAGATTGTATAAAAGATATAGGTTATGACCAAGAAGGCTTTAGTTGGAAAAATGCAAAAATTGAAAATCATCTACATGATCAGTCTAGTGATATTGCAATGGGAGTAGACTCAAAAGATAATAAAGACGAAGGAGCTGGTGACCAAGGACTAATGTTTGGTTACGCTTGTGATGAAACCGAGGATTTAATGCCAGCACCAATTCACTATTCACATAAAATATTAAGATTAATGGCTGAAGATAGGAAGAAAGGTAACTTAAAAGGAATTGAGCCCGACAATAAAAGTCAAGTAACGATGCTATACGAAAAAAATAAGCCAGTTAAAGTTACTTCAGTCGTTATTTCAACTCAGCATTCAAAAGATTTAAATCAGGAAAAAGTCAAAGAGTTAATAATTCCTTATATAAAAAAATCTATACCATCTAATTTTCTAGAAGGTTTAAAAACTAACGAAATATACATAAATCCTACAGGACAATTTATTATAGGTGGTCCAGATGGTGATACAGGGCTAACAGGTAGAAAAATAATTGTAGATACTTATGGAGGTTCAGCTCCTCATGGCGGAGGGGCCTTTTCAGGAAAAGATCCAACCAAAGTAGACAGATCAGCAGCATATGCAGCTAGATACTTAGCAAAAAATATAGTTTCATCTGGAGCTTCAAATAAATGTTTGATCCAAATAGCATACGCTATCGGTGTATCCAAACCGCTTTCTATTTTTGTAAAACTGGCCGAGGAAGACGAAGCAAAAGTGAAAAAGATTATGGAAATAATAAATAAGAACTTTGACTTGTCGCCAAGAGGTATCAGGGAAATGTTGAAATTAAATAATCCTATTTATCAAATCACATCTGCATATGGTCACTTTGGAAGAAAACCCACAAATAAAGGCGAGTTTACCTGGGAAAAAACAGATAAATCAAATTTATTCAAACTGTAATCTTGAAAAAAACCTAATTTTCTTCTAAAACTAGGAAAATTATTAATATTTCAAAATGGGCTTTAGCCCATTTTTTTTTAGGAGCATTAAAATGTTAAATAGAGGGCTAGATAAATTAGAACTTTTAAGGATTGTAGAGGCTGTTGCAAATGAAAAATCAATTGATAAAGAATTGGTAATAGACTCTATGGAAAGCGCTATTAAAAGAGCTGCGCTTACTAAATTTGGAAATGATAATAATATTGAAGTAAGCATCGACAGAGAAAGTGGTGATATAAAAATTCAAAAAGTCCTGGAAGTTGTGGAAACGGTTGAAGATAATGCAAGAGAAATCTCTTTAGAAGACGCTAAAAAGATAAACAAAAAAAAAGAATTAAAGGTTGGAGAAAAAATCTATGAAGAATTGCCTCAAATTGATTTTGGACGAATAGCCGCTCAAAGTGCCAAACAAGTTATTAGTAGCAGAGTAAGAGAGGCAGAGAAAAACAGACAATATGAAGATTTCATAGATAAACAAGGATTGATATTAAGCGGCATTATAAAAAGATTAGAATATGGAAATGTTATAATTGATCTTGGTAAAGCAGAAGGTGTAATTAAGAAAGATGAATTAATACCAAGAGAGATACTCAAAACTGGTGACAGAGTAAAGGCTTATTGTTACGAGGTAAAAAAAGAATTAAAAGGTCATCAAATTTTTTTATCAAGAGCTCACCCACAATTTTTAGCAAAACTATTTTTTCAGGAGGTTCCAGAAATTTATGAGGGAACTATTGAAATTAAATCCGTTGCTAGAGACCCTGGAAGTAGAGCAAAAATATGTGTTCATTCAAAGGACTCATCAATTGATCCAGTAGGGGCTTGTGTTGGGATGAGAGGTAGCAGAGTTCAGACTATAGTAAATGAACTACATGGTGAAAAAATAGACATTATAAAATGGACAGAAGATTTGCCGACATTAATTTCAGAGTCACTTTCTCCCGCAGAAATACAGCGTGTATTGATTGATCAAGAAAATAAGAGGATTGACATAATTTTGACTGAGGAAAATTTAAGCAAAGCTATAGGAAGAAGAGGACAAAACGTTAGATTAGCTTCAAAATTAACAAATTTTGAAATTGATATACTTACAGACAAAGAAGACTCTGAAAGACGCCAAGCAGAATTTAAAGATAGAACTGAAACTTTGATAAAAAATTTAGAGGTAGATGAAACATTAGGCCAGCTACTTGTTTCTGAAGGATTTATTTCTATTGAGGAAATAGCTCAATCAAAACCAGATGATATTTCTAAAATAGAAGCAATAGATGATGAAACTGCTGAAGAGTTAATAAACAGATCTAAAGAAACAATTATAAAAGAAAAAGAAGCTGTTTCACTAAAATTAAAAGAATTGGGTGTTGAAGAAAAACTTATAAATTTAAAAGGGATGACTCAGGGAATGTTAGTAATATTAGGTCAAAAAAATATAAAAAGATTAAGTGATTTCGCAGACCTTTCATCCGATGAGTTGATCGGAGGTTATGATGAAATTAAAGGAAAAAAAATAAGAATTGATGGCTATCTGGAAGAATTTTCTTTGTCTAGAAAAGAAGCTGATGAATTAATTATGTCAGCTAGGGAGATAGCTTACAAGTAATGTTATGGAAAAAGATAAAAAAAAAACACTCACTATTTCATCTAATTTAAAAAAAAAAATTGATACAAGTTCAATATCTTCATCTGGTAAAAAATCATTTTTTGTAGAAAAGAAAAAACCTTTTAAAACAGTCAAAGTAAATAGATCGAATAATCAAAACACTAATTTAAACCCTCAGAATAAAAAGAAAAATTTCGCTAGAAAATTTATTGAACAACAAGCAACAAAAGATTTTATCAAAAAAGACAATAAACCTGCTGGAAAAAGTAAACTAAAATTGAAGGGGCCGGTAGACAAAAGAGACTTTAAACTGACTGTTTCAAGAGCTTTAAATGTTGAGGAAATTGAAATAAAACAAAGAAGTTTAGCATCTGTCAAAAGAGCTAGATTGAAAGAGAAAAAAAATAAGCCTGAGGGAGAAGAAAAAAAAGAATTTAAAAAGGTTGTTAAAGAAGTAAAGATCCCAGAACAAATAACTATTCAAGAATTATCAAACCGAATGGCTGAGAAATCTAGTGAAATTTTAAAATTTCTTTTTAATATGAAAGTTGTGGCAACAATAAATCATAATATAGATAAAGATACTGCGGAATACATCGTAAAAGAATTTGGTCATAAACCAATTTTAGAGGACAAAACATTAGCTAAAACTGGAAAACAAAAAGAAAATATTTCAGGTGACGTAAAAAATAGACCCCCAGTTGTAACAATCATGGGCCACGTTGATCACGGTAAAACTTCACTATTAGACTCTTTACGCCAAAGTAATGTTGTTTCTGGAGAACATGGTGGGATTACTCAACATATCGGAGCTTACCAAGTGAAAACAAATGATGATAAGTTAATTACTTTTATTGATACGCCTGGTCATGCTGCATTTACTGAAATGAGAGCCAGAGGTTCAAAAATAACTGATATTGTAGTTTTAGTTGTAGCAGCTGATGACGGTATAAAACCACAAACTGTTGAAGCTATAAAACATGCTAAGGCTGCAAAAGTTCCAATCATAGTTGCAATTAACAAGTGTGATTTACCTGAAAAAAATATAAGTAAAATTAAAAATGAAATGATGCAATTTGAGTTAATAGCTGAAGAATTAAGTGGTGATACTCTTTTCGTAGAAGTGTCTGCGCTAAAAAAACAAAATTTGGATAAATTAAAAGAAAGCATTTTGCTTCAATCGGAAATACTTGACTTGAAAGCATCATACTCAGAAAAAGCGAGCGGTGTTGTAATAGAGTCAAAAATTGATAAAGGGAAAGGTCCAGTTTCAACTGTTTTAATTAGTAACGGTAAGTTAAAGAAAGGAGACTACTTTGTATGTGGTAATACATGGGGAAAAATAAGAGCAATGATTAATTACGAGGGAGCAATGATAGAAGAGGCTTTACCTTCGATGCCAGTTGAAATTTTAGGGATGAACAGTTCGGCATATGCTGGTGCTGAATTCTTAGTTACCCCAAATGAAGAAGCAGCAAAAGAAATTTCAAAAATTAAACAAGATGATAATTCTAAGAATAAACTTATAGCAAAAGACAAAACAACTCTTTTCGATAATATTAAAAGTAAAAATGAACTTAATATTATAATTAAGTCCGACGTCCAAGGCTCTAGTGAAGCCTTAAAAATGGCAATTGATAATATTAAACATGATGAAGTTGAGGCAAATATTATTTTATCGGATATTGGAATGATTAACGAGACAGATATTTCATTAGCAAAAGCCTCTAATGCCATCTTAGTTGGATTTAATGTTAAACCTAATAGAGAAGCAAAAAAATTAGCAGATAAAGAAAAGATAGAAATTAAATTTTTCAACATTATTTATGAGGCATTAGAATATATTGAAAAGTCTTTATCAGGTCTTCTAACTCCAGATATTAAAGAAACAGTGTTAGGCAGCGCGGAGATTCAAAAGGTTTTTAAAGTTTCAAGTGCCGGAAAGATAGCTGGCTCAAAAGTGATCAGCGGAGAAATTAAGAGTAAATCAAAAGCAAGAATAATTCGAGACGGTACGGTAGTATTCAGTGGTGAAATTTTAACTTTATTTAGAGAAAAAAATCAGGTTAAAGAAGTAGGAACTGGCTTAGAGTGTGGTATCAGTATAAAGGACTTTATTGATTTTAGAGAAAAAGATGTAATAGAATCCTACTTGTCTGAAAAAGTACAAAGGTCAATTTGATGGTTAATCAAACTTCTCAAAGGTCATTTAGTCAAAGACAACTAAGAGTGGGCGAGCTTGTAAAGCAAAACCTAGGTCAGTTATTTCTTAGAAATGAAGCTAAAATACCTTTAATCAATACTAAATTAATTACAGTAACAGAGGTCAGGATGACTCCAGACCTCAAAACAGCAAGAGTTTACGTAATTCCCTTAGGAGGAATAGACACGAAAGAGATTGTAAAAATCTTGACGGAATACTCGCATCTTGTTAGAAAAGCGCTATCTAAGAGGCTAGATATAAAGTTTCTTCCTAAGCTCACTTTTGTAGAAGATAACTCATTTGAATACGCTGAAAAGATCGAGAGAATAATTAAAGAGAATAAATATAATGATAAAGAAAAAAAAAGATATAATTAAATCATTAGCTACACACAAGAATGACGTCGGATCCACAGAAATTCAAATAGGATTGCTTACAGATAAGATCGCGAAACTTTCAGAACATTTTAAAAAATTCAAAAAGGATAAGCATTCTACTGTTGGCTTAACGAAATCAGTAAATAAAAGAAAAAAGCTTTTAGCATATTTAAAAAGGAAAAATACTGAGTCATACCAAAATGTTATAAAGCAACTTAACTTGAGGAAATAATGTTTAAAATACAGAAAGAAGAACTAGAGGTTAATGGTAAAAAATTAACTTTAGAGACTGGAAAAGTTGCACGTCAAGCGGATGGAGCGGTCATCGCAACTTTAGGTGAAACAGTAGTGATAGCAACAGCGGTTGGTGCTAAAAAAGTTGCAGAAGGCCAAGATTATTTTCCATTATCAGTAAACTATCAAGAAAAATACTATGCAGCGGGTAAAATACCAGGAGGGTATTTTAAAAGAGAGGCAAGGCCCACTGAAGCAGAAACTTTAATTTCAAGATTAATAGATAGACCGATAAGACCTTTGTTTCCATCTGGTTTTATGAATGAGGTGCAAGTGTTGCCCACAGTCTTATCTTACGACAATGAAAATCAGCCAGACATTTTATCAATTGTTGCATCTTCAGCTGCCTTGTCTATATCGGGTTTGCCATTTATGGGTCCCATAGCTGCGAGCAGAGTTGGATATAAAGATGGAAAGTTTTTGTTAAATCCATCAGTGGAACAACTCAGAGACTCCCAATTAGATTTAGTTGTTGCTGGAACTAAAAATGCAGTTTTAATGGTTGAATCTGAAACATCTGGTTTATCTGAAAAGGTAATGTTAGATGCAGTAAAATTTGGACATGAAAAATTTGTACCAATAATCGAAGCAATTGAAAAATTAGCAAAGAAAGTTGGAAAATCGAAGTGGGAGATTGAAGAAATAGATCATTCAGAAATTAAAAAGAAAATTTCAGTAAAATTTGAAAGCAATTTAAGAAGTGCTTTTAAAGAAATAGATAAGAAAAAAAGATCAACAGCTATTTCTGAAATAGAGAGCCAATGTAAAGAAATGTTTGTTGAAGATGAAAATATCACGGAAAATCAGGTAATGGGTCAGCTTAAATCTTTAGAAAAAGACATTGTAAGAACGGCAATTTTGAAAGAAAAGAAAAGAATAGATGGAAGAGGTTTAGCAGACGTAAGACAAATAAAATGTGAGGTCGGTGTTTTGCCAAGAACTCACGGGTCTGCCCTTTTTACTCGAGGAGAAACGCAAGCTCTAGTAGTAACCACGCTTGGAATGGCAGATGACGAACAAAGATTAGAAAGCCTTGAAGGCATGCAAAGATCAAATTTCATGCTGCACTATAATTTTCCACCATTTTCTGTTGGTGAATGTGGTAGGATTGGCACTGGCAGAAGAGAGATTGGGCACGGTAAACTGGCTTGGAGAGCAATAAATTCATCTTTACCATCTAAGGAAAATTTTCCATATACTCTTAGAGTAGTTTCAGAAATAACAGAGTCCAATGGATCCTCTTCTATGGCCACAGTTTGTGGTACTTCATTATCTTTAATGGATGCAGGCGTCCCAATAAAAGAACCAGTTGCTGGAATTGCCATGGGACTAATTAAGGAAGGCGAAGATTTTTCAGTACTTTCTGACATTTTAGGAGATGAAGATCATCTTGGTGATATGGATTTTAAAGTGGCCGGAACAAAAAATGGTATTACCTCACTTCAAATGGATATTAAAATTACAGGCATAACTTTTGAAATAATGGAAAAAGCTTTAGATCAAGCTAAAAAAGGAAGAGAACATATTTTAAGCGAGATGAATAAAGCTTTAAAAACTTCTAGAAAAGAGTTTTCAAAACACACCCCAAAAATGGAGACAATTAAAGTTGACAAGAAAGACATAGCCACAGTGATAGGCAAAGGCGGAGCTACAATTAGAGAGATTGTAGAGACCTCAGGAGCCAAAGTTGACGTTAAAGACACAGGCGAAGTGACAGTTGCTGCACCAGATGAAGCTTCAAGGAACAAAGCTATTGATTTCATCAAAAATTTAATTGCCAAACCAGAAATGGGTAAAATTTATAAGGGCAAAGTAGTGAAAATAATGGAATTTGGTGCTTTCGTTAACTTTTTAGGAAAACAAGATGGACTTGTACATATATCTGAACTTGCTGACAAACGTGTTGCAAAAGTTGGTGATGTTGTGAAAGAAGGAGATGAAGTTACTGTTAAAGTTGTTGGATTTGATAGAGGCAAAGTCAAACTATCAATGAAACAAGCGTCGGTATAATTTAAATAAAACCAATATCACTATCTATATATTGTATATTATCAAATTCATTAATTAAACGGTCAATAGAAGAGTCTTCTGAGTAGAAAGCAAAGTTAAGTTTTCTATTCCACGGAGTGTTAATATTAAATAATTTATTATTTTCTGAAATAAAACTTATAAAATTTATCTTATTTTTTTTAGCAAAGTTTAAAAAAAGGTTTGATAAATTTTTCTTTATTGGTTTTGAAACATAAATAATATTTAAAATTTTAAATCTATCTTTAATTTTAACCTCAGTAATAATATCTGTTCCTTTATAGCTGAAAATAAAAATATTCTTCTTTTCAGGATAATCCAACACACGCCATTTAAACCAGTTTTCATTTCTCACAATGCCTGATGATTTTTCTGATAATAATTTTTCACTCTCGTTTGCTATTCTAGAAATAGTTTGATTGTTTATATCTTCAAGTTTCAAATCTCCTAAATTATTAATATTTATCTCTGAAATCTTAGATCTTTTGAAAATTTGAACAAAATTAAGCAAGTTTGAAATTTTTATTTTTTTTAAAAATTTATTATTATAAGACCAACCCATTTTTTCAAAAATTTTTAAAGAAAGATCATTGCATAGTGTTATTTGAATTGGACAAATTTTCATCCATTCTTTCGTCAATAATTTTCCATATCCTAAAGATCTATATTTTTCTTTTACATAAAAATCTGTAAACCAGATACCAGTTTCTATTCTATCTTTGATTTTTAAATCATTTGCTATAAGACCTGCATGTCCACAAATCTCCTCATCAACTTCTAAAACGAGAGGTTCAAAACTTTTAAATCCAGGCCTATATCGCCAACTTAAAAT
Organism: Candidatus Pelagibacter communis; assembly: GCF_001179945.1. Taxonomy (GTDB): domain Bacteria; phylum Pseudomonadota; class Alphaproteobacteria; order Pelagibacterales; family Pelagibacteraceae; genus Pelagilacustribacter; species Pelagilacustribacter ubique_A. Next base: position 12,713 of record NZ_CVSG01000055.1, read on the forward strand.
ATCTAGATTATTGTTTTTATAATTGAAAGACTCTTGGTAAAATTTAAATAATTTATTTTTGTCTATTTCAGATACTTTTTTTATATGAAATTTGCTCACTGTAAGATAAAATATAAATAATTATGTTTAATTCAATAAATAAAATTTTTTCTAAATATACCAGATTACTTATCCGAATGGACGATATATGCGAAAATATGAATTGGACATTAATGAATAAGTGTGAGCTACTATTTGATAAGTATAAAATTAAACCATTACTTGGTGTCATTCCAGCGAATAAAGATCCTGAACTATTAACTTATCCAAAAGAAGAATTATTTTGGGATAAAGTCACAAATTGGAAAAATAAGGGTTGGGAAATTACAATGCACGGATGCAATCATCTTTACACTCAAAAATCTGATAAAAATGATGTTTTCAATTATGGCGGTGACTCTGAATTTTATGGATTAGAATTTTCAAAACAATTGAGTAAAATTGAGTTAGGTTTATCTGAGTTTCAAAAAAGGCAAATAAAGATAAGAAGTTTTTTTGCTCCTAATCATATTTACGATCAAAATACGTTAGAGGCCTTAAAGAAAAAAGATATTAAAATAATTATAGACGGATATGGATTATTTCCTTTTTACAAAGATGATTTGCTTTTTATTCCTCAACTCTTTTACAGAGAAATATTTTTACCATTTGGCATTCAGTCTACTCAACTACATATTAATTATTGGGATGATAAAGACTTTGAAAGATTTAAAAATTTTATCATTAAACATCATAACAAAATAGTTGATTTGGATTATATAATAAATATTACAGACCCTAATCCTATTAAGAAAATAACAAATTTTATAGTTGAAAAATCTCTGAAAACAGTAAGATTGTTTAAGTAATATTTTTAGGATCTGGCATCCCTACTTTATTATATCCAGCGTCCACATAATGAATTTCACCAGTTACTCCTGCCGCTAAATTACTAAGTAGGTATAAAGCAGAATTACCTACATCGTGAATATCTACATTTCTTTTTAAAAATGAATGATCCTCATTCCATTTATATAAAAATTTTGCATCTCCAATAGCAGAAGCAGCTAAAGTTTTAATAGGGCCTGCACTAATCGCATTTACTCTAATTTTTTTTTTACCTAGATCTCTAGCTAAATATTTTACACTTGCCTCTAAAGCAGATTTACAAACTCCCATAACATTGTAATTTGGTATTGCCTTAGTGGACTCGTAGGTAAGTGTTAGTAGACTTCCTCCCTCTCTCATAATCTTTGCAGCCTCTTTAGATACTTCAGTGAATGAAAAACAAGAGATTAGCATACTTTTAAGAAAATTTTCTCTCGTGGTATTTAAATATTCACCGGATAACTCTGATTTATCTGAAAAGGCGACTGCGTGTACTACAAAATCTATTTCCCCCCATTTTGACTTAACATCTTCGAAAAGTTTAACAACTTCTTCTTTTTTTTCTACGTTGCAGCTGAAAGTTACATTTGAATTTAGTTTTTCTGCCAAAGGTATAACTCTTTTCTTTAATGCATCGCCTAGATATGTGAAAGCTAATTTTGCACCTGCCTCTGCAAGTTTTTGAGATATTCCCCAAGCTATTGACCGTTCATTGGCAACGCCCATTATAAGACCTTTCTTTCCTTCCATTAAACTCATTGTTTTACCTTTTCAAAAACCAATGTAGCATTTGTTCCACCAAAACCAAAACTATTAGACATTACTGCGTTTAGGTTTACGTCTCTTTCAACTTTAGTGATAATTGGATATTTTTTTGCAACGTCATCCATGTCGTTTATATTAGCAGATGCTGCAATAAAATTATTTTTCATCATAATTAAACTATAAATAGCTTCATGAGCTGAAGTAGCTCCAAGAGAATGCCCAGCAAGAGATTTAGTAGAGCTTATTTTAGGTTTGTAGTTGTTAAATACCTCACCAACAGCTTTTAATTCAGTTATATCTCCAACAGGTGTTGATGTTCCGTGAGTATTTATGTAATCAATTTTATTTTTTGCAGTACTCAATGCCATTTTCATACATCGGACCGCTCCTTCTCCTGATGGAGCAACCATATCATAACCGTCTGACGTAGCACCATAGCCTGTTAATTCTCCATAAATTTTTGCACCTCTTGATTTTGCATGTTCATATTCCTCTAAAACTAAAACACCACCACCACCTGAGATAACGAAACCATCTCGAGTTTTATCATAAGGCCTAGATGCTTTTTCAGGGGTATCATTATATTTTGATGATAAGGCTGTCATCGCATCAAACATCGCAGTCATTGCAAAATGAACTTCATCACTGCCACCCGCAAAAATAATTTTTTGTTTTCCTAGTTGAATTAATTCCATAGCGTTACCAATACAATGCCCGCTGGTTGCACACGCTGAGCTAATTGTATAATTAACTCCTTTTATTTTAAAAGGCACAGCAAGAGTTGCTGAGGCTGTACTAGACATTGTTCTTGGAACTACAAAAGGCCCCATTCTTTTTGGACTTTTTTCTCTAGTCTTGTCTGCTGCTAATATGACGTTTTCTATTGAAGGACCTCCTGATCCCATTATCATTCCGGTTGTTACATTGCTTACATCTTTTTCCTCAAGCCCAGAGTCTTTTACAGCTTCATTCATTGAAACATAATTATAAGCAGAGCCTGGCCCCATAAATCTTATAAATTTTCTGTCCACATGATCCTCTAGTTTAATATTTGGTTTTCCGTGAACATGACTTTTCAAATTATATTCCTTGTATTCCTCAGAAAATGTAATCCCTGATTTGGAATTTAGTAATGACTTATAAACTTCATCTTGATTATTTCCTAAACAAGAAACTACGCCTATTCCGGTAACTACAACTCTTTTCATGACTTGAATAATCCTACTTTAAGGTTTTCTGCAGTGTAAATTATTTTACCATCTGCACTCAAAATACCATTAGCTAATCCAACAGCAGTGCCTTCTTTTTTTAAAATTCTTTTCATATTTATTTCGTAGGTTGCCATTTTAATATTTTTTAATACCTCACCTGTGAATTTTACAGAATTTACTCCTAAAGCTCTACCTTTTCCTGGCTCACCTATCCAGCCTAAATAAAATCCAACTAACTGCCACATAGCGTCTAATCCAAGACAACCTGGCATAACTGGGTCTTTTTTAAAATGACAATCAAAAAACCATAGGTTGTCTTTAATATCAAGCTCCGCTTTAATAAAACCTTTTTTAAATTCACCTGTATCTTTTCTTATTTCTGTAATTCTATCAAACATCAACATTGGAGGTAATGGTAACTTAGCATTTCCCTCACCAAATAGTTTTCCTTCTCCACACGAAATTAACTCATCGTAATTGTAATTGTTTTTTTGCATGATTTAGAATTGTTTTACTTGATTTAGCAAAAGTTTCATATATATTTGTGTTTAGAATGATTATAAAGTAGATAAAAAAAGCGAACTAAAACGTGAAAACAATAGACATTTTAAAAAAATTAAGATCTTCTAGGTTAAGACCGACTAAACAAAGAGTTGAAATAGCTAAATTTTTATTTGAAAGAGAAAAGACGTTTCATTTTACAGTTGAAAGTTTAAATAAACTTTTAACAAAAAAATCGAATTCTAAAATCGCGCTAGCTACAATTTATAATACCGTCCACGCATTTAAAGCAGCAGGACATTTAAGTGAAGTTGAAGTAAGAGGAAACAAAACTTATTTTGACACTAATGTTTCAAACCACCACCATTTTTATGATAGCGAAACTTCAGAATTAATAGACATCGATGCGAATGATATAATCATTCAAAAACTTCCAAAAGCACCAAATGGCAAAAAAATTAAGAATGTTGAGGTATTTATAAATTTGAAAAATTGACAGTTTGTCGCTTGTTTTTCACTTTAGAATAATTATAAACTAGATTTATGAGTGTAGATTATAAAAAAAATAATAATGGTAAATGTCCAGTCATGCACGGTGGCGTTACTAAAGCAGGAGAGTCAAATACTGCCAGACTTTGGCCCAATAGTATAAATTTGGATATTTTACATCAACACGATACAAAAACGAATCCGCTTCCAGGATTCAATTATAAAAAAGAAGTTAAAAAATTAAATTTTAAAGCTTTAAAAAAAGATTTATTAAAGTTGATGACTGACAGCCAAGAGTGGTGGCCAGCAGATCTTGGAACTTACAGTGGATTAATGGTGAGACTAACTTGGCACCAGGTTGGTACTTATAGAGAATTCGACGGAAGACCTAATGTTGGATCACATAGATTCTCACCTCAAGATTCGTGGCCTGACAACACAAACTTGGATAAAGCTAGACGTCTTTTATGGCCGATTAAAAAAAAATACGGCAATAGATTAAGTTGGTCAGATTTAATGGTGCTAGCTGGTACTATGGCTTATGAGCATGCTGGATTTAAAACTTTTGGTTTTTCATTTGGTAGAGAGGATATTTGGGAGCCAGAAAAAGATGTTTACTGGGGAAAAGAAACAGTTCCATTAGCAGTTAACAGATACGGTGATCCACAAGATAGATCTTCATTGGAAGCACCTCTTGCAGCTTCTCATTTTCAATTAGTTTACGTGAATCCTCAAGGTGTTGAGGGGAAACCTGATCCGGTAAGAACCGCGATGGATGTCAGAGAAACCTTCGGAAGAATGGGAATGAATGATGTTGAGACTGCTGCACTTACAGTCGGAGGTCACTCTATTGGAAGAGCGCATGGTAATGGTAATCCTGACAATTTAGGGCCAGAACCTGCTGGAGCTGATATTCATGAACAAGGTTTTGGCTGGAACCAGGAAAATGGTACCGGAGCAAATCAAATTACATCAGGTCTCGAAGGGGCCTGGACAACAAATCCTGATAAGTGGGATCATCAATATTTAGATCTTTTACTTAATTATGAGTGGGAAAGTAAAAAAAGCCCTGCAGGCGCCTGGCAGTGGGAACCAATCAATCTTGAAGAGGAAAAAAAACCAAGAGACTTGGGAGATCCAAATAAAAAAGCCAGATTAATGTTTACTGACGCCGACATGGCAATGGCAATGGATCCAGAGTATAGAAAAATTTCAGAAAGATTTTATAAAGATCCTAAATTCTTTGAGGATTCCTTCGCACGAGCATGGTTCAAGTTAACTCATAGAACAATGGGAAATAAAGAAAACTATATTGGACCTTGGGCTCCTAAAGAAGATTTATATTGGCAAGGCAATGTTCCAAAACCTAAAAAGAAATATAACGTAGAGAGAGTAAAGAAAATGATTTCTTCATCAAAATTAAGTTCTAGTGATTTAATTACTACTGCCTGGGATAGTGCAAGAACATACAGAAGAACTGATAAAAGAGGTGGAGCTAATGGAGCAAGAATTCGTTTAGAACCAATGAACCAGTGGGAAGCAAACGAGCCAAAAAAACTCTCTAAAGTTTTAAAAGTGCTTGAGGGAATAGCTAAGAAAACTGGAGCGACAATTGCTGATACAATAGTATTAGCAGGAAATGTCGGCCTTGAAAAAGCTATTAAAAAAGCGGGTTCTAAAGCAAAAGTTCCATTTAACCCTGGAAGGGGTGATGCTTCACAAGATCATACTGAAATTAAAAGTTTCAAATGGTTAGAACCTCATCATGATGGTTTTAGAAACTATTTTAAAGGTGATTTTTCAGTAATGCCTGAGGAACTACTTTTAGAGAGAGCGTCTCTTATGGGTTTAACTGCACAGGAAATGACTTGTTTAGTAGGAGGAATGAGAGTGCTAGGAACAAATCATTCAACTGCCAAAGAAAAAGGTGTTATGACTGATAAAGTTGGAGCACTTACAAATGACTTTTTTGTAAATTTAGTTGACATGAAATATACTTGGAAACCAACTGGAAAAAACTCATACGATATAATTGACCGTAAAACTAATAAAGTTAAATTTACAGCCTCTAGAGCTGATTTAGTTCTAGGATCCAATTCTATTCTTAGATCCTATGCAGAAGTTTATGCACAAGACGACAATAAAGAAAAATTTATTAAAGATTTTATTAAAGTTTGGACAAAAATTATGAACGCAGATAGAGTTAACCTTAAAAAGTTAAATTAATATGGAAATTGTGAAAACACAAAACTTAGAAAAGTTAAATCAAAATATAAAAGATGATTTTTTTAAAGTTCCAAATTTAAAATTTGATATTGATAAATTAAAAGCTGATTTAAATATTGTATTAAAAAAAAAGAAATTCAACACTCTTGGAATTAAAAATTTTGGGGCCATTTCTATAAATCAAATTCCAGGTGATAAAAATTCTACAGAGGGTCACAATGTAAGAGGCACTTACTGGACTATACCTGATGAAAAAGGTAAAGAAGTAGAGAGAGACAAGGCTATTGATGAGTCAAAATATACAGAAATAGTTCCTGAGTTTAAAAATACATATTTTGAGGAAGTTTATAATACTTTAAGGAAACACTTTAAACTTGGAAGAGTAAGAATATTATTAAAAGAACCTAGATCAACTCTAAGTTGGCATAGAGATCCTGAGCCAAGACTCCATATTCCAATCATAACGAATAAAGGCTGCAGGATGGTCATCGAAGATGTTTGTAAGCACATGCCAGCAGATGGATCAGCAACTATTACAAACAACACTAAATATCACAACTTCTTTAATGGCGGTGAGCAAGATAGGATACATCTTGTAGCTTGTGTTTTAGAAAATCCGTTTAAAAATGGCAGAGTTCAATAAAGGAATATATCTTACTGTAAAAGATATTTATCAAAGCAACAAAGGATCCCTTTTACGAACCTTAATCTATACAATTGGACATTTTTTAATTGCCATAACAGTTTTAATGCTAATATCGAATGTTTCATTCATGATTGCTTTAACCGATGCAATAGTTGAACCGATTGCCAACGCGGTTTGGTATTTCGCGCTAGATAAAATCTGGTCAGCTAAGTACAAGAAATAACTTATAATAGACCCCACAAAATATCTTTTTTTACCCAACCTTTATATTTCTCTACACTTATCTTGCACCATTCATCTTTACATTTGTGAATCTTACATAATCTACCTTTTTTAAGAATTGCAAAAGGCTTGGAATAAATAGAAGGTTTATTAAAAATTAATTGATCGTCATCAATTGTAATAGCCGCTTTTTTTTTTGATAATTGTGAAATATGAATCCAACCAGTATTATTTTCATGATCTCTTATTTTCCTAAAATTCTCAGATTTCTCTAGGATTAAAACAGGTAAAAATTTTTTCTTATAAAATAGTTTGATAGGATATTCGAAAGACGGACCTTGTCTAAGATTTACTTTTTCATTTCTCAATGTTAAAAAATATTCATTTGCAAAAAGACTCTGAAATGAAAAATAAATAATAAAAAAAATATAAATAATTTTCAACATTTGTTTTTACATTTAGGATTGAAGGATAATTTTACTTTTCTTAAATTTATTTTAATTGAGTCAAAAATCATCATCTGGTTTTCTAAACCATTCTTTAATCCTATAATTGTTTTTAAAACTTCATTTGCTTGTAGTGAACCCAAAATTCCAGCTACAGGAGAGAAAATACCCTCTGTTTCACAATTTTTTTCTATAATAGGCTTATCTGGCATAAAGCACCTGTAACAGGATGTTTTTTTTTTAAAATTAAACTTATATAAATGACCGTCAAATTTACTGATTGCTGCAGAGATAAGTATTTTTTTTAATATTTTACATTCATCATTAATCAAGTATCTTGTTTCATAGTTGTCTGTTCCATCACAAATTATATCAAAACCTTTTATTACTGACTTTATATTTTTTGAAGTTATTTTTTTTTTAAATATTTTAATTCTTATTTTATTATTTATTCTATTAATACTAGATTTAGCCTGATCAACTTTGTACTTTCCTATATCATTAGAGGTAAATAACGTTTGTCTATTTAAATTACTAATTTCAACTTTATCTGGATCTACAATTCCTATCGTTCCAACTCCAGATGCCGCTAAATAGGTCAAAAGTGGACAACCTAAACCTCCAATACCGATTATTAATACTTTAGCGTTGAGTATTTTTTTTTGTCCAGCTAAACCAATATTTTTAAGAATTATTTGTTTCTCAAATCTTTTAAAATCTTTCAACCCTAATTGCATATATCATTTCAATCCAGTAGATCCAAATCCACCAGCACCTCTTTTTGTGTCGTCTAGATTATCTACTTCCTTAAACTTAGCTTTAACTATAGGGCACAATACCATCTGAGCGATACGTGCACCTTTCTCAATAACAAAAGTTTTATTACCCAAGTTTATTAATATCACTTTTAACTCACCTCTATAATCGGCGTCTATTGTCCCGGGTGAATTAAGAACAGATATCTGGCTTTTAGCAGCTAACCCTGATCTTGATCTAATTTGTATTTCAAAATTTTTAGGTATGGACACTGATATGCCAGTTGGAACAATTGATGTTTTTCCTGGTTCTATTTTTATCTGTTTTTCAATATTAGCTGAAAGATCCATACCTGATGAACCATTTGTCTCATATTTAGGTAACTCGATATTTTTTGAAAGTCTTTTAATTAAAACTTCTGTCATTAATTAAGAGTTTATCTAAGACTATTTCTGCTATTATATTGGCGATAAAACTTTTTCTACTTTTTTTTATAACTTTTATTTTTCCTGAATTGTCTATTATTGAAACTCTATTATAATCTGAATTAAGTCCGCTATCTTTTTTGGAAACATCGTTTGCAACTATAAGATCACAATTTTTTTGTCTTAATTTAGAAAATGCGTTTTTATTTAAATTTTCAGTTTCAGCCGCAAAACCTATTACTAGGCTTGGCCGGTGTTTGTTATTTTTACCTAAAAATTCAACTATATCTCTATTTTTCTCTAATTCAATTGATTTAAAATTAATTTTGCTTTTTTTAATTTTGATCTTACTTTTTTTAATTGGCTTAAAGTCTGCTACTGCAGCTGCACATACAGCAATATCTACTGGTAAACATTTTTTTACTTCTTCATACATCTCATTTGCTGTGATTATTTTTTTTGTTTTAATACCCTTTTTAGAAGAAAGATTTGAGGGCCCTGTAATTAAAGTTGTCTTTATACCTAACCTACTTAATGCCTCCGCTATTTCAAATCCTTGTTTACCACTTGACTCGTTTGAAATATACCTAACTGGATCCAAGTACTCCCTTGTTGGTCCAGCGGTTACTAAGGCTTTTAGATTTTTACTTTTAATAATATTTTTCTTATTAAAATATTTTTCAATAAAGGAGAAAATTTGTCTTGGACTCGACATTTTGCCCTCGCCATATTCTCCACAAGCCATCTCACCTTTTTCTGGTCCAATAAAAAGATAGCCATAATCTTTTAAAATTTTTACATTTTGTTGTGTCGCTTTGTGTATCCACATTCTCACATTCATAGCAGGGACTAATAAAATATCTTTATTTGATGCTAAAATTACTGTTGTTGCTAAATCTTCTGCTTTTCCGAGACACAACTTTGTCATAAAGTTTGCAGTTGTAGGTAATACAATTATTAAGTCGGCCCATCTTGATAATGAAATATGATCTATTTCTACCTCAGAGTCTTTGTCAAAAATATTCTCAAAAGTCTTACTTCTCGTAAGAGTAGAAACAGATAGAGGAGTGACAAATTCTTTACCACTTTTTGTTAGTATAGTTTTTACTTCATTGTTATTTTTTTTTAGCAATCTAATTAAATCTAATGATTTATAAGCCGCGATTCCTCCACCAATTATTATGAGTATTTTCTTATCTTTTATTTTCATAATTAATTAAAATACTAATAGAAAGACAATTACAACACCAAAAAAACTAATAACTATATTATTTCTAAAGTTTTTAATCTTCATTTGTTCTAATTCTAAATTTTTATTTGATCCAATTGCAAGATTTAATTTACCTTCAGACATTAATTTTAGAGCATAATCAGCTCTGTCCATTAATTCTGGCAGATCTGGAATTCGTTTGAGAATTTCAGAAGAGGTATTAATAGCAGTATCAATGGTAGACTTTGGACTTTTAATACTTTTAAGCCATTCCTCAAGAATAGGTCTTGATACCTCCCAAATATTTGTTTCAGGGTAAAGTTTTCTCGCAACTCCCTCTACAACAACCATTGTTTTTTGTAATAAAAGAAGAGAAGGTTGAGTAGGCATATTAAACTTCTCAGTAATTTCAAATAATTGAGCTAATAAGTTTCCACCAGAAATATCTTTAATAGATTGACCAAAAATTGGTTCACCTACGGATCTTAATGCTTGCGCAAACTCCTCTTTAGACGCATCTTGAGGAACAAGACCGGCTTGAAAATGGACTTCAGCAACTTTCACGTAGTCTCTTTTAATAAAACCGTACAAAATTTCTGCTAAAAATTTTCTATTGTTTTTATCTAAACGTCCCATTATTCCAAAATCTACAGGAATAACATTTCCTTTCGCGTCAACAAATAAATTTCCTTGATGCATATCACCGTGAAAAAAACCGTCTCTTACTGCCTGTGTTAAAAACAATTGTATTAAATTTTCTGCAAGTTTTTTAAGATCAACTCCAAGTTCGTTAATTTTTTTGATTTCCCTAATTGAAACACCTTCTACTTTATCTAAAGTCAATATTTTCTTAGTTGTATAATTCCAATAAATTTTTGGAACAATAAATCCTATATCATTTTTTGTGTTTTCATAGAGTTCATTAGCAGCAGCAGCTTCAAATCTTAAATCCATCTCGATATTTGTTATCTCTCTTAATAAATGAACCACCTCAATTAATTTTAATCTTTTTGCTTTGGGAAGTGTATTTTCAATTATATAAGCAAACAACATTAGAGCGTCTAATTCTTCATTAAATAATTTTTCTATTTCCGGCCTTAATATTTTTATGGCAACTTGTTTTTCCTTTCCTTCATAATTTATCCTAGCCAAATGCACTTGAGCAATTGAAGCGGCTGCAATTGGCTCACTTATTTCACTTATATCTTTAAAATAATTTTCACCAATTTCTTTTTTAATAATTTTCTTTGCGTCATATAGATCAAATGCGGGAACTTTATCTTGTAATTTTTCAAGATCTTTTGCTAATTCTTCACCAATAATATCTGGTCTAGTGGCTAGAAATTGTCCTAATTTTATAAAAGTTGTTCCCATTCCTTGAAGAGCAACGCAAAGCTTTTCACCAGAAGTTTTTTGCTTATCTTGTATTTCTGAATTCGTTCCTATAGATATTAAATTAAAAAATAAATTAATTACTGCTGGCAATTGATGTGTTTCATTAATTATGCCTACCGCTCCTGAAGTTGAAAATTTTCTAGCAATTTGAAATAATTTGAAGACTCTTTTAAACATTTATATTTTCCAACCTGAATGTATTGCCGAAACACCACAAGAGACATTTCTGTACTCTATGTTGGTAAATCCATTACATTTCATTAATTCAACTAGTTGTTCTTGGTTATAAAACTTTTTTATACTATCAACTAAATATTCGTATGGTTTTTCGGATCCCACAACAAATTTGCCAATTATAGGAATAGATTTTGAATATTGTTTGTAAAGAAAGTTTATTAGTTCATTATCTATTTTCGAAAATTCTAAACACATAAACCTGCCACCTGGTTTTAATACTCTTAAAGCTTCTTTTAAAGCAATATTTATATTCGATACATTTCTTAATCCATAACTTATCGAGTAATAATCAAAAGTATTATTTTTAACTGGAATTTTTTCAGCCTGTGAATTTATCCAATGAATTGTGCTATATCTTTTTAATTTAATCTTACCTTGTTCCAACATTTTTTTATTTGGCTCAACGCAAGTAATTTTTCCAGTTTCATTTGTTTTCTTAAAGAAAAGTTTAGCTATATCACCAGTTCCTGATGCAACATCAATTAATTTTGTATTGGGCTGTGGATTCATCCAATTAATGAACTTTTCTTTCCAAAGCCTATGTATACCCAGTGACATAATATCATTCATTAAGTCATATTTTTTATGAACATTAGAAAATACAGAATTGACTAATTTATTTTTATCTTGAATAGTACTTTTCATACCAGAATTATATGCCAGAATTACCTGAAGTTGAAGTTGTTAAAAGGTCCTTAAAGAAGAAAATCTTAAATTCGATTATTAAAAAGGTTCAAATCAAAGATCACAAATTAAGATATAAGGTAGAAAAAGAAATTGGCAACAAACTTGCAGGAAAAAAAATTAAGAGTATCAAAAGAAGATCTAAATTTTTAATTTTTGAAATTGATGAATCTTATTTAATGTTAGTCCATTTAGGTATGACTGGTAAGTTTTTTTTTATAGATCAAAACAAAGAAAAATTTAAAACTAGCTTTTATTATCTGCTTAACTATCAGAAGGATCAAAAACATAATCGGGTGATATTTTTTTTAAATAAAAATCGGAAACTAATTTATAATGATGTAAGAAAATTTGGATTTATAAAGTTATATGAGTTAAATAGAACAACAAGCATATCTCATTTGAATAATTTAGGGCCAGAACCACTTGAGAAAAAATGGAATTTTAAATATTTTAAAACTTATATCGCTAATAGAAAAAGAAATATTAAAAATATTTTAATGGACCAAAAATTTGTATCTGGATTAGGAAATATTTATGTAAATGAAATTTTATTTTTAAGTGGTGTAAGACCAAGTCGTGTAGTAAAAAAACTTAAGAATATTGAAATAGAAAGAATTATTAAATATTCAAAAATTATTTTAAAAGGCTCAATAAAACTTGGTGGCTCTACCATTAAAGATTTTTCTAGTGAAAATGGAAAAAAGGGGGTGTACCAACAATATTTTAAGATCTATGGAAGAAAAGATAAAAAATGTTCTAATATAGATTGTAACAACAGTGTAATTAAGACTAGTATTTCTAATAGGGCAACTTTTTTTTGTAAAAGATGTCAAAAATAATAAAGTTGACCGAAATAATTGAGACATATATATAATCGTGAAAATGCCTAATACAAAATCAGCTATCAGAAGAGTAAGAAGAGTCAAAAAGCAAGCTAAGACTAATAGGATTAGAAAAAGTAAGTATAAAAATGCAATCAAGCAAATGGAAACGCTGATTAAATCTAAAGACAAGGCTAAAATCAAAAATTACTTTCCGAATTTTCAATCAATTCTAATGCAGGTTGCTAAATCTGGAGTAGTAAACAAAAAAACTGCTTCAAGAAAAATTTCAAGAATATCAAAAAAAATTTAAACTACTTAAATTAAATTATTATTTAGTTTAAAAAACTATATTTATATTTTTTAGATTTTAAAAATCAAAATATAGTTTCATTTAAAAGTTGTAATTTTTTTTTTCTATTTAAACGATAAAGCTACAACCTAATTGGATTTAATTTTGATTTTTTAAAAAAAAATCTTGCAAATATTTTTAAAAGGGAGTTAAAACAGTCTCTCTACTTTTTTTATTTCAAATGGAAAAAAATAATAATATTAAAAAAAATCAAAATGTTTTTGTTTCAGAAGAAGAAAACACTTTAGATTGGCTGGAGGTTCAAAATGCATTTAAAAAGTCATTTGGTGGCGAAATTTATAACAGCTGGTTACAGAAAATCTCTTTAGTGAAAGAGTTCAATGATTATTTAATTTTAGGTGTCCCAACAAGATTTTTTAGGGATTGGATTGTTTCTAGATATTTAGACAAAATATTAGAACAGGTAAAAAGCTTCAAGTTAAGTTTAAACAGGATTGAATTTAAAATCATCGAGGAAGGCAAGAATTCGCAAGACATTATTAAGATTGATCAATTAAATAAAGTCACAGAAATAAAAGACTCGATACTAAACTACAATAGACTTAACCCAAATTTAAATTTTAACAGTTTTATCCAGGGAAAAAGTAATGACATCGCACTCTCATATTCAAAGAAAGTTTGTGAACATTTATCTAGATATAATCCACTTTATATCTGTGGAGGAGTAGGCCTAGGAAAAACTCATCTTTTAAATGCTATAGGATTAGAATTACAAGACGAAAATAACGTAATGTTTATCTCAGCTGAGAGGTTTATGTACCATTTTATTAAATCTATAAAAAAAAATGACATGGTAAATTTTAAAGATTTTTTTCGAAAATCATCAATTTTTATTATTGATGATATCCAATTTATAAGTGGAAAAGAAAGCCTTCAAGAAGAGTTTTTTCATACCTTCAATAGTTTGATGGACAAAGGCTCTCAAATAATTATATCAGCTGATAGAACTCCTATGAAACTTGATAGAGTTCAAGAAAGATTAAAATCAAGATTAGCTGGTGGACTAGTTGTAGATATAGAGTCTCCTGACTTAGAACTTAAACAGAAAATTATTAAGAAAAAAATTGAAGAAATTCAAAATCAATTTAAAGAAAATATTACATTAAATGACGAGGTTATAACGTACATTGCCTATGAAAGTAAAACAAACATAAGAGATCTGATTGGTATATTGAACAGAGTAGTAGCTTTCAGTAGGGTTCATAACAAAGTTTTAAATATTGCAGACTGTAAAAATATTTTAAAAGATGTATTCAATCAAATCAAAGTTATAACGGTTGATAAAATCCAAAACGTAGTATCTAATTATTTTAATATACCTTTAAGTGATATGTTATCACAGAGAAGATCGAGACCTTTAGCTAGACCGAGGCAAATAGCAATGTATCTTGCAAAAAAATTAACAACTAGATCATTACCCGAAATTGGCAGAAGGTTTGCAAATAGAGACCACACAACAGTTATTCATGCTGTTAAAACAATAACTAGATTATCAGAGCAAGATGATGAGATGAAAAAAAACATTAATCAAATTAAAAGTCTTTTGCTTGAGCAATAAAATGCAATTTTCTATTAAGAGAGATAAATTACTCAAATCTTTAAATATTGTTCAAGGCATAGTTGAAAAAAAAAATACACTACCAATATTGTCGAATGTTTTGATGCAATTAAAAGGTAAAAAGTTATCTATTGTAGCTACAGATCTTGATATTATTTTTCATGATGAAATAACTGATGTGAAAGTAATCAATGAAGGTAGTACCACTACTTCAGCAGCGATTCTCTACGATATATTAAGAAAAATATCGGCAGACTCAGAAATAAATTTCGACCTAAAATCAGAAAACAAGCTAAGTTTAAAGAGTGAAAATGCTGATTTTAACCTTAATTGTTTACCAACCGATAATTTCCCTACTTTCTCTGATGAATTTAATAGTAAAGAAATGTCCTTTGATAATCAGAGTTTTTTAAAACTATTAAACAAAACGAAAATTTCTATTTCTAATGATGATACTAGGCATTATTTGAATGGTGTTTTTTTTCACTTGACGGAGGGACACGGAAGATATTTTTTAACTGGGGTGGCAACAGATAGTCATCGACTATCTTCGAGTAGTCTGGAAATTAAAAATAATGATGAATTTCAACCCTTTATTTTGCCTAGAAAAACTGTCTTTCAATTATGCTCAATTCTTTCAGAAATAAATGAAAAGCTATTGATGCAGATATCAGAAAATAAAATAAAATTTATGATGGGAAATATGCAATTAATTTCAAAGGTAATTGACGGTAAATTTCCAGATTATAAAAAAGTCGTACCATCTGGTAATGATAAAGCTTTATTAGTTGGATCAAAAGATTTTATTAGTTCAATTGAAAGAGTAGCTAGTGTTTCACTGGATAGAAAAGAGGGTGTAAAAATGTCAATACAAAAGGACAATGTTCAACTTTCAGTAAATAGTGCTAATTCTGGAGAAGGAAATGAAAAAATCAAAGCTGAATTTAATTCAGAGAACTTGATTATAAGTTTTAATTCTAAATATTTACTTGATATCGCATCAGAGGTAGAAAATAAAAATTTAAAGTTAAATTTGAAAGACTCAACATCTCCAGTATTAATAGAGGATCTTTCAGACAAAAATAGTTTTTATGTTATTATGCCAATGAAAATTTGATTTTACCTAAAATCAAAACTTTTTTTATTTTTTGACCTAGAATCGTTGGTACTTAATAGTTCTAGATGCCTTATCATCTCTGGTGTTTCAAATTGAACAAAAAAAATGATACAATAACTAAATTCAAAATATACAAAAATGCCTAAAAATTCAGAATTAAATACAAATCCAAATTATGGTGCGGACTCAATCAAGGTCTTAAAAGGCTTAGAAGCTGTTAGAAAAAGACCAGGTATGTACATTGGCGATACCGACGATGGGTCTGGTTTACATCATATGGTTTTTGAAGTTGTTGACAATTCTATTGACGAAGCTTTAGCTGGATATTGTAAAAAAATCACTGTTACGATGAATGAAGATAATACAATTACCGTCGAAGACGACGGAAGAGGTATCCCTGTTGATATGCATAAAGGTGAAAAAATGTCAGCTGCAGAGGTAATAATGACACAATTACACGCTGGAGGTAAATTTGATCATGAGTCATACAAAGTTTCAGGAGGTCTGCACGGGGTAGGAGTTTCGGTTGTTAATGCACTGTCTGAAAAATTATCCCTTAACATTTATAGAGACGGAAAAGAGTATGAAATACTTTTTAAAAATGGAGAAACAATTAAACCTCTAAAAAAGAAAGGCTCCACCAAACAAAAAGGAACAAAGATTTGTTTTCTACCATCTAGGGAGGTCTTTTCATCTATAAAGTTTAGTGCTTCTATTTTAGAAAAAAGGATTAGGGAACTGGCATTTTTAAATAAAGGGGTTTCGATTATTTTAAATGACAAAACTGGAAAAAAAAACAAAGAAACTGTTCACAAGTATGACGGGGGTATAATCGAGTTTGTAAAATATATAAATAATAAAAAGCCTATTTTAGTAAATAAAAATGAGAAAGAAGTTTTCAAAAAACCTGTATACGTTACATCAATGAAAAACAATGTAGTTGTTGAGTGCTCATTTGAATGGAATGCAGGCTATTCCGAAGAGGTTTTAGCTTTTACAAATAATATTCCCCAAAAAGATGGAGGAACACATTTGTTAGGTTTTAGAAGCGCACTTACAAGAGTAATTAATAAGTATGCTTCAGATAAAAGTAAAAAAAATAAGGTTAGCTTGTCAGGTGATGACATTAAGGAAGGATTAACTTCCATACTTTCAATTAAAATGCCAGATCCAAAATTCTCCTCTCAAACAAAAGATAAATTAGTTTCTTCAGAAATTAGAAACATCGTAGAACATATTATCAGTGAAAAAGTTTCTACATGGTTTGATCAGAATCCTTCTGTAGCAAAAATTGTTATAGAAAAAATTACTCAAGCTGCAATGGCAAGAGAGGTAGCAAGGAAAGCAAGAGACAGTGTTAGAAGGAAAGGAACTTTTGAACTTTCTGGATTACCAGGTAAACTTGCTGATTGTCAAATTCAAAAGCGGGAAGGAACTGAACTATTTATTGTAGAGGGTGACTCTGCTGGTGGATCTGCTAAACAAGGAAGAGTAAGAGAATTTCAAGCAGTGCTTCCATTAAGAGGAAAAATTTTAAATACTTTTGTAAATGGGAAAAAAAATGGTGATGATCAATCCACAAAAGCTTTGTCAAAAATGATGTCTTCCTCTGAGATAGTTACTTTAATAAACGCCTTAGGGACAGGTTCTAAAGATTTTAATATTGATAATTTAAGATACGATAAAATTGTAATTATGACAGATGCTGACGTTGATGGGTCGCACATAAGAACATTGTTATTAACTTTTTTTAATAATTCCCCATTCAATCAATTAATTGAAAATGGTCATATTTATTTAGCTCAACCACCATTGTTTAAAGTTACTAAAGCCAATAAAAGTATTTATATAAAAGATGAAAAAAATTTAGAAAATTACATACTAGAAACATCAAAATTAAGCAAAAATATAAAGAGAGGATCATCAGATTACAAAAAATTCATACAGGAACAAAGAGAAAAACTTTCTATTCAAAGATTTAAAGGTTTAGGAGAAATGAATCCGGAGGAACTATGGGACACAACATTAAATCCTGATAATAGAACAATGTTAAGAGTTCAATATACTAAAGGAACAAAAGATAAATCTAAGGACGATCAGAAAATGATTGAGATTTTGATGGGTGACGAAGTCGCTCCTAGAAAGGATTTTATTACAAACAACGCCTTAGAAGTAGCTAATTTAGATATTTAATAAAGTAATGAATTTCTCCACTCTTTTCCGAACAAAAGAGAATTTAAGCTTAGATAAGAATACACTCACAATTTTAAGATATATAGCCATTTTTGGCCAGTTTTTAGCAATTGGTATTGTTTACTACCATCTAGATTTACCGTTTCCAATTTTAGAGTGTTATTTAATCATTTCACTTGGTTTGATCACAAATTTATATCTTCAATTTGGTATTAAAATTAATCAACTTAAAGATATTTATGCTGCTCCTTTTCTACTATTCGATCTAATACAGTTGAGTGCTCTTCTTTACTTAACAGGTGGAATATTTAATCCATTCTCTTTTTTATTAATTATTCCAGCTATAGTTTCTTCAACATTTTTAAGTATGGGAACAACAATAATTCTAGGTTTGATAACATCAATACTTTTATTAATTATCTCATTTTTTTATTTGCCATTGCCAGGTGAGGACATGAATTTATTACATTTCCCGAATTTTTATAAAATTGGAATTATTATATCTATTTTAATCGGTTTAATATTTCTTAGTTATTTTGGTATTCGATTTGCTGGAGAAAAAAAGAAAACAGAGGCAGCTTTTAAAAAACTTCAAGAAGTAATTTACAAAGAGTACGAATTGGAGTCTTTAGGAGGCCAAGCTGCTGCTGCTGCACATTCTCTTGGAACACCTTTAGCTACAATAAGTGTAGTAGCAAAAGAATTAAAGAAAGAAATCGGAGACAACGAGGACCTCTCTAAAGACATTGATCTGCTAATAAGTCAATCTAAGAGATGTAGTGAAATCTTAAAGAGAATTTCAAAAAAACAAATTGAGGAAGATAAATTTTTTAGTTCAACTAAATTAGAGAATTTACTTGAGGAAATAATAAATTCTTTTAAAGAAACATCTTCCAAGAATATAACTCTTGTATCCGATAAAGATAAAAACAAAATTGATATACAAAGATCTGCAGAAATGATCTATGGCTTAAGAAATTTTATCGGAAATGCGATTAAATTTTCAAAAAGTAAGGTTAATATTTTTTTGATTAGTAATGAAAAAGAAATTAAAATCGTAGTGAATGACGATGGCCCAGGTTTCCCCAAAGATATAATTGAAAAATTGGGAGAACCATATATTAAATCCAGATCATTAGAATTAAATTCAAATTCAGGCTTAGGCCTTGGAACTTTCTTAGGTAAAACTTTATTAGAGAGACAAAACGCCAAACTGTTATTTAAAGATGACAAAAATTTGGGCGGTGCTTCAGTAGTAATCAGTTGGTCACCAAAAAATATTTTACTTAACGCTTAAATTCAAAAGAGTAAGCAATAATCTTATAAGCTAATTTTGCTACTAAAAAATTATATGAATCAAATTTTTTTATTGGTGAAAGCTCATTAATATCTGCACCAACTATATTTGAAATTTGACAAACTTTCTTTATGATAAGCAAAACTTCGTCCCAAAACAACCCGCCTGGTTCTGGGGTTCCAGTTGCTGGCATGATACTTGCATCAAAAGCATCCACATCAAAAGTTATGTAAACTTGTTTGTTTTGAAATAAGTTATTTAATTTTTCAAGATCCCAATTTTTTTTATCTTTAGCCCAAAAAATCTCTATCCTACTTTTATTCTTATTATAAAAATCCATTTCAGATTTTGAAAGATTTCTGATACCAAAAGATACAACTTTTAAATTGTTAAAATCCAGGCATCTTTTAATTGCAGAAGCATGAGAAAATCTTTCTCCTTTATAACTTTCTCTTAGATCAGCATGAGCATCAAAATGAAGAAGGATTAATTCTTTGTGTCTTTTGGTAAATGGTTTAATAGATCCCGGAGTAATAGAGTGTTCACCTCCTAAGACTAATGGAAATTTCTTCTCAGAAAGTATCTTCTCATTTATTTCTGATAATTGATTTAAAGCATCATTTAATTTACTTTTAATTTTGAAAGGTTTTAAGGTTTGAATGCCTATTTCATCGTAGGGCTCTTTATCCAACTCTTCATCAAATAACTCTACTTGATGAGAGGCTTTAATTATTTCTTTTGGTCCATTCTTAGTTCCACTACCATAGCTTACGGTTTTTTCTAGACCAAATGGGACCACAACTACTTTCGACTTTGTTTTGTGATACGCATCAAATCCTAAAAAACCTTTTTTCTGATTTAAGTAGTTCATTTAAGACTCAAAAATTTGCGAAAAATTTCTTCTTGATCTCTTTTTCCAATTAGCTCTGTGATATGCATCACTTGCAATTAGTGGCAAAACACTCGTAGCCTCAGCAAATACCATTTGTTCTTTTGTAATATCAACTTTTCCCCAGGAGCTAGCTTCTTTTAACGTAGAGCTACTGCAGGCGCCATCTCTGGTGTCAGCAACAGTAATTTGTATAGCATATTTATGCATGTCAACCTTTTTGCCCAGTAATTCTGCACAAACTACTGTGTCTTGAATGAAATTTTTAGGCACCCCTCCACCAATCATCAACAGTCCTGATTGTTTTGATTGGAGTTTTATTTCAGTCAATTCTCTAAATTCCCTAATGGAGTCAATTGTAATATGTTTATGAGGGTTATTTTCTTGATGCATTACTAGTCCAAAACCAGCTGAACTGTCCGTGAAAGCTGGGCAAAATATCGGAACATTATTATCGTACGCTGTTTCTATTAATGAACTTTTTTTTTTAGAATTAGATTTAAGATATTTTCCTAACTCTAATATGAATTCTCTTGAAGTATAAGTTTTAGGTTTTAATGTATTAGCAATATCGCAAATAGTTTGATCACATGCTTGTAGCTCTTCTTCATCTATATAGGTATCATAGATTCTATCTATGTAGTTGTTTCTAAGCTCAGCATCATCTTGAAATTGAGAACCTTGATAATGTTTAAAGCCTAAAGCTTCAAAAAAATCCATATCAATAATAGAAGCCCCGGTAGCTACTATCGCATCAACCATGTTGTACTTTACTAAATCAGTATATAAATCCATACACCCACCAGCTGAGGTTGAACCTGCCAAAGTTAAAAAAATTGAACAATCCTTATCTGCAAGCATTTCATTGTATATAGATGCTGCTCTGGCTGTATCTCTAGAGGTGAAGGACATTTTACTCATCCCATCGATAATCTTACGAGCATCAAAAGATTTAATATCGATATGTTCAACTGGGGAATTAAGAAGAGATTTTTTGTTATGTCCGATGTTAGGACTATTTTTTTTATTCATTAAGCTACTAAAGAACCAACCTTATCATTTGTATTATCGTACATAGATATAATTGGTTTGTCACTTAATTCGTGAATTTCATTTGAATAAAAACCATTAAAGTTTGTTCTGAAAGTAAGACTGTAGGCTCCTAGCTGACCTAACTCTATATAGTCACCCTCTTTAATGTTATTTGGTAACAAAAAAGGACCTTTCATATAATCTAACCCATCACAAGTAGGTCCAAAAAAACTAAAAGCAGTAAGTTTTTTAGAGTGAGCCCTTCCGGATGTAATCATTTTTGAAGGTAAAACAAAATTTGGTGCTCCAGCATCAAATAAAGATCCATATGTTCCATCATTAATGTAAAGATTATTTTTTTTTCTTAAAATAACTTTAATAATTGTGGACCCACTTTCTGCGACTAGAGACCTTCCTGGCTCACAGATTATTTCAGGCAATTTATTAAGTTTTAAATTTTTTAATTCTTTTTTAATCTCGTCCATATAATTTATCAATGGCTCTGGATTAAGGTCTGGGTAAACAGAGGGAAAACCGCCTCCAACATTGATTGTGTCTGGAACTATCTTTGTCTTTTTTATAATATTTCCTATTTCACGTATGCCCTTAGAGTAAGAGATTTTATGCATGCATTGAGAACCTACATGAAAACTTATTCCAATTTTTCTTGAATGATCTTTACATAATCTCACTAATCCCAAAGCTTCAGATGGAAGAGCTCCAAATTTTCTAGATAAATCTATTTCTGCATGTTCATTTGAAATTGCAATTCTTACAAATAACTCTAAATCTTTTGCTCGGTTGGTAGCATCTAAAATTTTTCTTAATTCATCTTTACTATCCAGGGAGAAACTTTTTACACCGTAGTCGAAGTAAGCTGAAGAAATACTTTCTTTACTTTTAATCGTGTGCATAAAATGCAACTTTGAGTCTGATTTAATTTTTTTAATTAGTTTAATTTCATTTAAAGAGGCAACATCAAACTCATTGATACCGTTATTTATTATTTGTTTAATAATTTTTTCGTTTGGATTTGTTTTAACGGCGTATAGTATTTTCCCTGGAAAATTTTCTCTAAAAAATTTTACGGATTTTTTAATCTCGTTAAGCCGTATACAATATACGGGGTAATCTGGTTTCAGCGAGTTAACTAATTCGTTAACTGTCTTAAATTTTCCCATTTCATGTGTCCCTCGTTAAATTACACAAAGATTTTTTAAAAAATTTAATAAAAAAAACCTTATTTATTCCGCGTTTAAGGTTTTTTTTACTTTATGTAAAGAAAAAAAGGACATTTTTGTCGTGTTGAAATTTTGTCAACAGTACCCATATAGAGGCTGATGAGATCACAAAAAAATGTGCCTGAGCAGCTAAAATTGGACGACTTTGACGATAAATCATTGTTAATCCTGGATGATGACGATCCACTGAGAGGAAGGCTAGCTAGAGCCATGGAAAAGAAGGGTTTTCAGGTAAAAGAGGCAAAATCTGTAGCTGAGGGCTTAAATATAGCTAAGAGCTTCCCAACAGCATTTGCAGTGATAGATTTAAGACTTGAGGATGGTAATGGGCTTGATGTTGTTAAAGAACTCTTCAAAAATAAAAAAGAAAGTAGAATAGTGATGTTAACGGGATACGGGAATCTACCGACGGCTGTAGAGGCGGTAAAAGTTGGTGCCATAGACTATATCGCAAAACCAGTTGACGCTGATGACGTTGAAGCTGCACTTCTAGCATCTCCAGAGTCTAAAGCAAAGCCACCTGAAAATCCCATGTCAGCAGATAGAGTTAAATGGGAGCACATACACAGAGTATTTGAGTTATGCAATAGAAACGTGTCTGAAACAGCAAGAAGACTTAAGATGCATAGGAGAACATTGCAAAGAATCCTTTCTAAAAGATCTCCAAGATAATACTAGACGATTTTTCTTAACTTTTTAATTTGTTTAATAGCTAAAGTTGCAATTAGAATCTTTAATAGTTCAGCTAACAAGAAAGGTTGAGCGCCTAATTTAAATATTGGTTTATCCCATCCAATAAGATTTCCTAACCAAAGCATCCCAAATAAATAAATGAAACTTGTTGCAAAAGATAATTTAAAAAAAGTCTTAAATAAATTTTCATCGTATTTAAATTTTCCGGCTAAGTATACTGCAATAATAAATCCAACTAAGTAACCCATTGTAGGTCCTGTGAAATATACTATTCCTATTCCTTTTTCTGGAGTACCTGAAAAAACTGGCAAGCCTAAGATGCCTTCAAATAAATATAAAGAAATTGTGGCGAGGCCAAGCTTCCAACCAAAAGCAACTCCTATAAATAAAACAACAAATGTCTGCATTGTCATAGGTACCGGGTAAAAAGGAATTTTGATTTTTGATGATACTGCCAAAAGTATTGACCCCAGTAAGGCTATAAATAAATATTTTATTAGTTTGGTTTGTTTAAAACTTTTTACAAATTCCATAAATACAATTTAACTTTTTTTAATTTAAAATCTAGTGTTTTGTTAGTTGCACAAAAACATCTTCTAAATCACCATCTTCAGTAGAAATATCCTCAATTTTGATATTATTTTGATTTAAATAATTGGCTATTTCACCAAAATCTAATGAGTTTTTTTCATATGTAATTTCGATTGAATTTTTTGAGTTTATTTTGAAATTGATATCTTTCATCAATAGATTTTCATTTAAACTTATGTTTTTTACTTTTAAATTTATTTTTTTAGTCTTGATACGCTTTAATAAGTTCTCAGTAGTATCTAATGCAACTAAATTCCCTTTATCTATTATTGCAATTCGATCACACATCTGTTGGGCTTCAATGAGGTAATGTGTAGTCAATATTATTGTTACACCTTCTTTGTTAAGCTCTTTTACGTTTTCCCAAAGATTATTACGTAGTTCTACATCTACGCCTGCTGTAGGCTCATCTAAAACTAAAATTGGAGGTTGATGAACCATTGCTTTGGCTATAAGCAGTCTTCTTTTCATACCACCTGATAAATTTCTTGAGTAAGCGTTGGCTTTGTTTTCAAGGGCAACAATTTTAAGAATTAAATTAGTTATCCTATCTTTTTTTGCTATTCCATATAAACCAGCTTGAAGATCGAGAAGTTGCCTAGGACTAAAAAAAGCGTCTAAATTTACTTCTTGAGGAACAATGCCCACTGATGCTCTTACCTGGCGTGGATTTTTGTCTAAATCAAATCCCCATACATTCACTTTTCCACTCGTCTTAACAACTGTTCCACCTAGGATACTTAAAAATGTTGTTTTACCCGCTCCATTAGGTCCAAGAAGCCCGAATACCTCTCCTTGTCTAACTTCAAAATTCAATTCATTTAATGCTTTATTTGATTTTCCAGATTTAGTATTGGAATAAATTTTTGTAAGATTTTCAACAGATAGAGCAAATTTGTTCATACTTTTTTATAAATCGATTAGAATTCAATGTAATATGTATATATGACTTCTATAAAAAAAACAGATCATTTTTATCTAGTCGATGGCTCCGGATATATATTTAGAGCTTATTACGCTCTTCCCCCTCTCTCAAGAAAGAGCGATGGTCTTCCAACTGGAGCAGTGAGTGGTTTTTGCTCAATGCTTTTCAAATTATTAGAGGATGCAAGATCAGATGATACTAAGAACAAGCCTACTCATTTTGCAGTAATATTTGACTCAGCACGGAAAAATTTTAGAAATGAAATCTATAGTGAGTATAAAGCTAACAGAGCAGAAGCCCCTGATGATCTGGCTCCTCAATTTGAATATATAAGAAAATCAGTAGAAGCTTTTAATTTACCATCTGTAGAATTAATAAACTATGAGGCTGATGATCTCATTGCAACTTATGCAAAAAAAATTACAGAGCTTGGAGCTAAGGTTACTGTAATTTCATCAGATAAAGACTTAATGCAGTTAGTTTCTAGTAAAGTTAGATTGTTTGATCCTATGAAAAGTAAAGTGATAGGAGAAAAAGAAGTAATTGAAAAATTTGGAGTTAAACCAAATCAAGTAATAGATGTACAGTCTTTGGCTG
Organism: Candidatus Pelagibacter communis; assembly: GCF_001179945.1. Lineage (GTDB taxonomy): Bacteria > Pseudomonadota > Alphaproteobacteria > Pelagibacterales > Pelagibacteraceae > Pelagilacustribacter > Pelagilacustribacter ubique_A. The sequence goes on from NZ_CVSG01000055.1 coordinate 38,162, forward strand.
GAGACAGCTCAGATAACATTCCAGGAGTTCCAGGCATAGGCATTAAGACAGCTGCTGAATTAATAAATAAGTATAAAACATTAGAAAATTTATTAAAAAAAGCTTCAGAAATACCTCAGAATAAAAGACGAGAAACGCTAATATCAAATAAAGATAAAGCTATGATTAGTAAACAATTAGTTACTTTAAAAAATGATGTTCCTTTAAAGCATGATGCTACTGATTTTATCATTAAGGCGATAAATAAAGATAAACTCTATAATTTTTTAAGAGATATGGAGTTTAATAGACTGCTCAGCCAAGCTATTAGTTTTTATGGTGAGTCAGGGAATAAAGATTTAAACGAAAAAACTCAAGCAAGAAAAAACGATAAGATAAATACCAAGAACTACAAAACTATTTCAAATGAAAAGCAGCTTGATGAATTAATACAAAAATTAAATGAAAAATCAGTTATAGCAGTTGATACTGAAACCTCATCGCTTAATCCACTGGAAGCAAACTTAGTTGGTATATCTTTATGTTATGATGCTAAACACTCTTATTATATTCCGCTAGAACACAAAGAAAAAACAGAACTAAAAAAAAATTTAGTTTTAAAAAAACTTAAATCAATTTTAGAGGACACAAGTATTAAAAAAGTTGGTCAAAATATAAAATATGATTTTATTATATTTAAAAATGAAAATATTGAATTAAACCCGATAGATGATACCATGTTGTTGTCGTATACATTAGATGCTGGAAATAATAGGCATAACATGGATACTTTATCTGAATTACACCTAGGACATAAATCTATATCTTATAAGGAAATAGTTGGAACAGGAAAAAAACAATTAAATTTTTCAGAAGTGGATCTGAAATCTGCTACAGAATATGCAGCTGAAGATGCAGATATAACTTTAAGGTTATATGAGCTTTTATCTGAGAGAATATTAAAGGAAAAGCTGGAAAAAATTTATGAAGTTTTTGAAAAACCAATGATAAAAATTCTAGCAAAGTTAGAAACTAGTGGAATAAAAGTAGACGACGTCTACTTAAAAAAGCTTTCAAAAAAGTTTGAAGAAAGATTAATAAAGATTGAAAAAGAAATTTATAAAATAACAGGTAAAAAATTTAATATTGGATCACCAAAACAATTAGGAGAAATTATTTATAACGAATTAAAGATAGCAAAATTAAAAAAAACAAAAAAAGGTAGTTTGGCTACTAGTGCTAAAATCTTAGAAGATTTGGCTATGACAGGACATAAATTTCCAAACTTAGTTTTAGAATGGCGTCAAGTTTCAAAATTAAAAAGTACCTACACAGATGCTTTGCAAGATCACATCAGTAAAAAAACAAAAAGAGTTCACACTTCTTTCTTATTAGCAGCTACTAATACCGGTAGGCTTGCTTCAAGTGATCCTAACTTACAAAACATTCCCATAAAAACTACAGATGGTAAAGAAATAAGAAAAGCCTTCGTTGCAGATAAAGATAGTTTACTTATCTCAGCAGATTATAATCAAATAGAGATGAGGATTCTTGCTGACATAGCCGATGTAAAAGAATTAAAGAAAGCTTTTAAAAACAATCAAGATATCCACTCTTTAACAGCTAGTCAGGTTTTTGATGTGCCAATTACTAAAGTGACAGATGATTTTAGACGAAAAGCAAAGGCAATTAATTTTGGAATTATTTATGGAATAACGCAATATGGTTTGGCAAAACAAATATCAGTTTCAAATGAAGAAGCTTTGAACTTTATTAATTCATACTTTAAAAAATTTCCTGAGATTAAAGATTATATGAATACAACGATTAAAACTTGTAGGAAACAGGGCTTTGTCACGAATATTTTTGGAAGAAGAATTCACTTAAGAGGAATTAATGATAAAAATTTTAGTGTACGAGCATTTCAGGAAAGAGCAGCAATTAATGCTCCAATACAAGGATCAGCTGCTGATATTATCAGGTTAGCAATGATAAAAATTGACAAAATTTTTGAAAAAAAGAAAAAGGCAAAAATGCTTTTACAAATACATGACGAACTTATTTTTGAGAGTTCAAAAAAAGATGAAACTGAAGTGAAAAAAATAGTTAAAGATGCGATGACATCAGTTTCAAGTTCAGAACATCATATGTTTTCAATACCATTAGAAGTTAGTATTAGTTCTGGAAACAATTGGGGAGAAGCCCATTAAACGCCTAAATTTTGACAATAAAATTAAGAAAATAAAATTATGACACATACAATTGCTTTAGTAGATGATGATAGAAACATACTCACTAGCATAAGTATGGCTTTAGAAAGAGAGGGATTTAAAGTTCAAACTTATATTGATGGTGAGACTGCTTTAATAGGATTAACTAGAAATCCACCTGACTTAGCGATATTAGACATCAAAATGCCTAGGATGGACGGAGAGGAGTTGCTTAAAAAACTCAAAAAAAAAATGTCAATTCCAATTATCTTTTTGACATCAAAAGATGATGAAGTTGATGAACTACTTGGCTTGAAGCTAGGAGCTGATGATTTTGTTAAAAAATCTGGAGGTTTTTCTACTAAAGTTTTAATTGAGAGAATAAGAGTTCAATTAAGAAAAAAAACTAACACTGTTGACGATACAAAAAATATTATTAGTCATGGAAAATTAAAACTGGATCCTGCCCAGCTAGAGTGTGAGTGGAATGGAAAAGCTTTGCCTGATAAGCTGACTACTACAGAATTTTTAATTGTCAAAGAATTGGCTAAAAGACCTGGCGTTATTAAAGAAAGAGCGCATTTAATGGATATAGCATATAAAGAGAATACAGAAATTGAAGATAGAACTATTGATAGTCATGTAAAAAGAATAAGAAAAAAGTTTAAAAAAGTAGATGAAAAGTTTTCTGCGATTGAAACTAGATATGGAAGTGGATATAGATGGAATGTTAGCTAATGAAACAAAAAAAATCAGCTTCTATTCTAAAGAAGTTTTTAATTATTAACCTTACAGTTTTTTCCGTTTTAGGACTTTTTACAATTATATATCTTGAAGCAATCCAACCAAATCTTGTAAAAGAAAGATCAGATAATCATAAAATAGTAATTAATAACACTAAAGATAATCTTGAGAGACTTAATATAGAGTACACTAAAGAGGGAATTAGAAATTTCTTGCTCTCTACTAGATTTTTATTTCAGAGTCTAGACCGTGTCCAATTTTATGATTTATCGGGAAATCTAATTGGCGATACAAACATTTTAGATTTGGATCAAAGTGTTTTTACAGGATCAGACATAATTTTTGAGGAAGCTTTAGGCAGTGAAACAATTAAGCCAGATATTGAAGAAAGACTTGAAGAAGAGGAAATAGATGAAATTAAAGATATTATTACAAATAAATATAATGATGAAATAATGACCGTATCAAACTACAAAAAAAATGATTTTTTTGTAAGTACGCTTAGTAAAATCAAATTTCAAAACAATGATATTGGCTATATTGTAGTCTCAGAGCAAGCAAATGATATCACCACCGCTGTGAAAGAGAGAAAAGCATTTATAATAAGAACTATGATTGCTGTTGCGATTGTGATTTTAATTTTTTCTCTATTTTTAAATAAATATATTCTTAAGCCAATTGGACTTTTGGTTAGGTTCAGTGATGGTGTCAAAAAAAAATCTAGTCAAACAATTGACATAAATAAAGTTTTTACCAGAAATGATGAAATTGGAAAACTCACACAATCAATTGATGAAATGACTAAAGAATTACAACAACGAACTAATAGAGCAGAAACATTTTCAAACGATCTAGCTCATGAAATAAGAAATCCACTCGCATCTTTAAAAAGTGCGTCAGAACTTTTAGACAAAACTACTGAAAAAAATGAGGGAGAAAAACTTCTTAAAATAATAAATCATGATGTTGAAAGAATAGAAAGATTAATAACAGATTACACTCAAATGTTAAAAGATGAAGCATCTTTATCTCGAGAAAAAATGAGTAAAATTAATTTAGTTGAAATTGTAAATAGTGTTGTGGAAGACTTTAACCAAGATCTTATAAATCAAAACAAAAAAATTAAGATAAATGTTTTTAATAAAATAAAAAATAAAAATGATTATTTTATATTCGGTATAAGCAATAGGTTAGAACAAGTTGTTGCTAATTTATTGGATAACTCAATCTCGTTTAGTAAAGATAACCAAAAAATTGAAATTGGTCTTGAAGAAACTTCTAGTAATTTACTAGTATCAGTTAAAGATGAGGGGCCTGGCTTTGCTGAAACTTCGCCTCAGAAAATTTTTAAACGTTTTTATAGCAATAGACCCGCGAGTTTTGGAAAACACTCAGGCTTAGGTTTAAATATTGTAAAAAATATTGTCCAATTACATAAAGGAACAATAGCAGCTTCAAATAGGATAAATACAAAAGGAGCTCAAGTTGAGGTTTTACTCCCTAAATTGTCCTAAGATTATTTCTTGCTAAGGTTTCTTTATGTTGATAATAACATCTTCAATATGGCTCAGGATTATAAAGTAAAAGATATTAATCAAGCAGATTTTGGAAGAAAAGAAATTTCTTTAGCAGAAACAGAAATGCCAGGACTAATGGCTCTCCGAAAGGAGTACAAAGGTAAAAAACCTCTAAAGGGCGCAAAAATCTTAGGCTGTCTTCATATGACAATACAAACTGCAGTTTTAATTGAGACTTTAGTTGAGTTAGGAGCAGAAGTTAGGTGGTCTTCATGTAATATTTTTTCAACGCAAGATCATGCAGCAGCCGCAATAGCCAAAGCGGGTATTCCTGTCTTTGCTTGGAAAGGTGAAACAGAAAAAGAATATTGGTGGTGCGTTAAGCAAACTATTGAAGGAAAAAAAGATTGGAAGCCAAATATGATTTTAGATGATGGTGGTGACCTTACATCTTTAATGCACAAAGAATATAAAGATTTATTAAAAGATGTTAAGGGTGTTTCAGAAGAAACTACAACAGGTGTTTTAGCACTTAAAAAGATGGAGACTAATAAAGAGCTACTAATTCCTGCCATAAATGTAAATGACTCAGTAACAAAATCTAAATTTGATAACCTCTATGGTTGTAGAGAAAGTTTAGTGGATGGAATTAAAAGAGCAACCGATGTAATGATGTCAGGTAAAGTAGCTATTGTCGCTGGGTTTGGAGATGTTGGCAAAGGAAGCGCTGCTTCTTTACGTCAAGCAGGCGCAAGAGTTATGGTAACCGAGACAGATCCGATCTGCGCGTTACAAGCTGCTATGGAAGGCTACGAAGTCGTTGTTATGGATGAAGCTATCAAGGATGCTGATATTGTTGTAACTGCAACAGGAAATAAAGATATAGTTACAGCTGATCATATGAGAGATATGAAAGATAGAGCAATACTTTGCAACATAGGTCACTTTGATAATGAAATTCAAGTTGAAGCATTAAAAAACTACAAATGGGATGAAATAAAACCTCAAGTGCATGAAATTGAATTACCTAGTAAGAAAAGAATCATTCTTTTAGCAGAAGGGAGATTGGTAAACTTGGGATGTGCTACAGGGCATCCTAGTTTTGTTATGAGCGCTTCATTTACAAATCAGGTAATTGCTCAAATAGAATTATGGAATAACTCAGATAAGTATGAGAAGAAAGTTTATGTACTTCCAAAACATCTCGATGAAAAAGTTGCAATGCTTCATTTAGAAAAAGTAGGTGCTAAATTAACTAAAATGTCAAAAGAACAAGCCGATTATATTAGCGTTAAACCATCAGGACCATTTAAACCAGATACTTACCGCTACTAAAATAGTAGCTAATGATTGTTAAATCTTTAGAACATCTAAATTCTTTATCACGAAAAATTGCGGACAAGCTAGCTAAAAACGATTGTATTTTTTTAATTGGTGAAATCGGTGTAGGAAAAACTACTTTTACAAGATATTTGATAAATTATTTACAAGAAAAAAGGGGGGAAAAGATTACCGAAGTACTTAGTCCCACTTTTAACTTACTCTACGAGTATGATCTGAAGGATATTAAGATTATGCATTATGATCTTTACAGAATAAGAGAAGAAAAAGAGTTAAAGCATTTAGGAATATTTTTAGATAAGCAAGATACAATTAAGATTATAGAATGGCCTCAACTCATTAATATTCCATTATCTGATAAGTTAGAAATATATATAGATTATGCTAAAAATGAAAAAGAGAGAGAGGTAAAATTTGTTGGCTCAGGAAAATGGAAAATTTTAAATGAATTATAAGCTTAAAAAAATTTCAGGAGATGCATCATTTAGAGAATTTTACAGATTACAGAAAGGTAAGAATACATCAATTATTGTTCAAGCAAATAAAGAAAAATTTAAAAATTTAATTACCTATATTGCTGTAAACAAGATTTTAACAAAATACAAAATATATGCACCTAAGTTAATTTCTAATCACTATGAACACAATATTATTGAAATCTCTGACTTGGGACAAAAATCATTTTACAATTCAATTATTAAAAAAAAAAATAAATTTAAAGATTACAAAGATTTAATTAAGATTCTTATAAAACTACAAAATATAAAGTTACAACGAAATTACCGTTTAGGAAAATTCAAAATTAATTTTCAAAATTATTCTATTAAGAATCTTCATAAGGAGTCTGATTTATTTTTTGATTGGTACTTAAAGTATTGTTTCAAAATTTCAAAACCAAAAAAAATTAAAGGTATTATTAAAAATGAATTAACAAAAATATATAAAAAACTTTATTTTCAAAATAATACTTTTGTACATAGAGATTTTCATGCATCAAATATAATGATAAATAAAAACAAACTAGGTTTAATAGATAGCCAGGATGCGATAATTGGAAATCCATTATATGATGTAGCTTCATTAATTGATGATGTGCGAATAAAATTACCTTCAAATTTACAGGAGAAATTATTAAATTTTTATTATAACAAATCCAAACTTAAAAAAGAGAAATACAAAAATTTAAAAAACGATTTTGAAATATTATCTGTTCAAAGAAATTTAAAAATTCTAGGAATATTCGTAAGACTTTTTAAAAGAGATGGCAAGCCAAATTATTTGAAATATTTACCTTACACTTGGAGTTTAATTGAGAGACGTCTCAAAAATCCTATTTTCAAAAAGCTTAACTTATTATTTAATAAACATTTAAAAATTAAAAAACTAAAAAAAATAAATAATTTATGAAAATAAAACATGGGATGATATTGACCGCCGGCCTAGGTAAGAGAATGCAACCTCTTACCAATAAAAAACCAAAACCATTATTAGAAGTAGGAGGTAGTACTCTTCTTGAAAGAGCAATTAATCTTCTAATCAATCATGGTGTAGAAGAGATAACAGTTAATACTCACCATCTTGCTGATCAAATAGAAAAATTTATCTCAGATTTTACATCAGAGGTTAAATTTAAAATATCAAATGAAAAAGATTTATTATTAGATACTGGTGGTGGTGTAAAAAAGGGAGCAAAAGAATTTAAGGATAATCCCTTTTTTGTAATAAATCCAGACACACTTTGGAGCAATAAATATTCTGAAGAAGTACAATCTTTAGAAAAAGAGTATTTTTCAAACAAAAGACCGTGTTTACTACTGGTAAAAAAGGAACTATCTTTGGATAATTCCTTTAAGGGTGACTTTAATTTAAACAATAATTTAATTTCTAAAGATGATCAGAACCAATATATTTTTACTGGTCTTCAAATAATGAAAAATGATCATTTAACCCTTTTTAATAAAAATATTTTTTCTATGAATGAAGTTTGGACAAAATTAATAAGTGAAAACAATCTGGGTGGATTCGAAAGTAATCAAAAATTTTACCATCTAAATACTGTAGAAATGTTTGAAAAAATATCTTCTTTAAGTCCTATTGATTAAAAATAATATTTTTTGCTCTAGTATCATCTAGATAATAATATTTTATAATTTTTAATTGATTATCAAATTCTATTATTAGTGGATTTCCTGTTGGAATTTCTAGTTCGTTAATCTTCGAATCTGAAATCCTAAAAAGATATTTACACAATGCTCTTAATGAATTTCCATGAGCCGATATCAAAATATTTTTTCCATTTTTCAAATTCTTATTTATTTCAATATCATAATAAGGGACCACTCTGTCGTAAGTATTCTTTAAAGACTCGGTTAAAGGAATTTTATTCTGAGGAATTCCACCGTTTAAAGGACTAAAATTTTCAAGGTATTTGCTATCTTTAGCCATAGGCGGAGGTGCTATGTCCCAAGATCTCCTGTAGCTTTTAAACTGTTCTTCACCAATTTTCTTTTTGGTTTCTTCTTTGTTCAGGCCTGTCAAAGATCCATAATGTCTTTCATTTAATTCCCAAGCAGTATTAAACTTCATTGATAAACCTATTGATTTTAAGATAATAGTAAGTGTTTCAATTGCTCTTTTAAGATAAGAGGTATAGCTAATATCAATTTTAATGTTTAATTTATTTAACAACTCACCTGATTTTTTTGCCTCTTCCCTGCCTTTATCTGAAAGATCAACATCGACCCATCCAGTAAACTTATTGTCTGCATTCCAGACGCTTTGACCGTGTCTTGTTAAAATAAGTTTACTCATATAAATTAAATAATGTAATTTGTACTATATTAAAATCTAAATGAAAAATAATATCTTCTTTTTTATAAAATATCTGTTCTATTTTTCATTTATAATTCTATTTATTTTATATTTATTCCCAGGAAGCCTAATCGGTTTTTTTCTTTATGGTGACTTAGGAAGGCAACCAGATCTTATTTCAAACCCGTTAGGAACATCTATAAATCATTTAATATTCTTTTTTTATCTTAGTATTTTAGGATTATTATTGAGAAACTATAATAAAAAAATTATTTACAGTTTCTCTTTTTTATTTTTGATTTCAATAATTTTAGAATTATTACATTATTTTATTCCTAATAGAGCATTTGAACTAAACGACTTATATGCAAATAGTTTAGGAGTATTGATGGCATATTTCATATTTAAAATTTTGAAAAAACTTAAAGATTAGATGTTCATACGTTTTATAATTATATTTTTAATTTTTGTTTCCAAAGCTACTGCTGAAGAAATATCAGGAATACCAAAAATTATAGATGGAGATACAGTCCACATAAATAACTATAAATTTAGATTAGAAGGTATAGATGCTCCGGAAATGAAACAACAATGTAAAAAAGAGTCTTTAAAAATTTCATCCACAATTGGTTTTTCAATCTACAAAGATTATAGCTGCGGGCAAGTTTCAAAAGCAAAATTAAAATCTAAAATAAATGGTTCTAAAATCAAATGTATATTTACATCAAAAGATAGGTACAAAAGATATATAGCAACTTGTTTTAAAGGAGAAATAAACTTAAATCAGTGGATGGTAAGAAATGGATACGCGATAGCATATAGAAGATACTCAGAAAAATATGTGTCAGATGAAGATTTTGCTAAAGAAAAAAAATTAGGATTATGGCAGGGGAAGTTTATGAATCCAGAAAAATGGAGAAAGCTTAACTAATTTTTAGTATAAATTACTTAGTGATTCATTTTCAAAAAATTATATTAATATTAATATCTTTTATTTTAGTTGCCTGTTCGTCAATTCCTAAAAATACTCAAAATAGTTGCGCTATCTTTGAGGAAAGATATTTGTGGTACAAACATTCTAAGGCTTCCTATGAAAAATGGGGAGCACCTATTCATTTACAACTAGCTTTTGTAAAAAAAGAAAGCGATTTTAATTGGCTTGCAAAACCTCCAAGAACTAAATTATTTAAAGTAATACCATTTAAAAGACCTTCATCTTCATTTGGATATTCTCAGGCTGTGAAGGGAACTTGGGAACAGTATAAAAGAGAAACAAACAATCCTTTAGCTACAAGAGCAAGGTTTAAAGACTCAGTAGATTTTATAGGTTGGTATATTTATAAAACAAATAAAATATTAAAAATTTCAAAAAAAGACCCTTATCGGCAATATTTAGCGTATTATAAGGGTTGGGGAGATTATAAAAATTATTCAAAAGATAAAAAAGCTATAATATATGCAAAGTCCGTGAAAGATATGGCAAGTAAATATAGAAAACAATTAACTCTCTGCAAAAAAAATCTAGATAAAAACAAATATATTATTTTTTAAGCTGTTTTTGTAACTCAATTTCAACAGCATCAATCCTCTTGGTTCCTCTTCCAACAATTGTGTAAACAGTAGGGATTACATAGAGAGTAAAAAATGTTGAGAATAACATTCCGCCAAATATTGTTATACCAACAGTTAATCGACTTGCAGCACCAGGCCCAGTTCCAAGAATAAGTGGTAAAACTCCTATAATTGTTGAGATACTTGTCATGAGAATAGGTCGGAGCCTAATAGCGGCAGCTTCAAATACAGCAACTTCTAAATTTTTTCCTTCCTTCCTCAACTGATTTGCAAATTCTACAATTAGGATACCGTTTTTTGCTGAGAGACCAATCAAAATTATTAATGCTATTTGACTATAAACATTCAATGAGGACCCAACTACAAGTAAACCAATTAATCCACCAAGGATAGCCATTGGCACAGTTAACATAATTGTCAATGGATGCCTCCAGCTTTCAAACTGAGCACTCATAGCAAGGTATGCAGTAATTAATGCTAAAGCAAATATTACATAAAGTTCAGTATTAGTTTTTTTATACTCTTCACTTTCACCTTTATAAGCAATTTTTGCTTGAGGTGTATTTTGTTCTACTACACCTACTAAAAACTTTAGAGCCTCATCAAGCGAATAGTCTCCTACAAGTCTTGCTGAGATAGTAACTGCTTTTTGTCTATTGTATCTTGCTAAGAATGGAGATTGTCCCTCTTCATCGTATGCAACTAAGTTTGACACAGAAACAAGCTTTCCATTATTTTTAGATCTTACAAAAACTTTACTTATACTATCTGGCTCTTGTCTATCTTTGATATCACCTTGCAAAATTATAGAATATTCCTTTCCATCCCTTGTAAAGTTTGTAACTCTTTTTGAACCAAAAATTGTTTCTATAGTTTTTCCAATATCTTCTGTTGAAACTCCTAAATCAGCGGCTTTTTTTTGATCTATCTTTACATTTAATTGAGGTTTGTTCAGATCAAAGTCATCTTGAATAGAAGTAAGACCAGGATTTTTTCTTGCCTCTTTTTTAATTATTTCCTTCCACTCAATCAATTGTTCATATGTATTACCTAAAACAACAAATTGTACTGGACTTTCTATTCCACCAGTCCTTATCCCTTGAGGCATTATTGGAAAAGCCAAAACACCCGGCACTCTAGTTATTTTTCCAAAGGACTCTCTCATTATCTCAACACCATGACGATCTCTTTTAGCCCAAGGTTCTAGAAGAACAATTATAAAACCGCTATTAACTTGTTTTGCCGACTTTCCAAAACCTGGAACTCGCATTATTAATTTTCTGTATTCACCTTTACCTACGCTTGGCAGTAACAATTCCTCAATTTCTTCTGCTCTATCTTTAGTAAAGTTAAAACCAGAACCTTGTGGAGCTTTTACAATAACAAAAAATGCCCCTCTGTCTTCAGGAGCAATTAATTCTTTTTTAGCAAAATTAAAAAAGAATATTGTTAATGCAAGAGTACCCAATAAAAAAATAGTTATTGTTTTTCTTTTCTTAATCCAATTTAATAGTGAAACTTTATAAAGATAAGTGAGATCTTTTAAATATTTCTCAAATTTTAAAACAATTTTTGATTTTTGCATATCTTTTTGCAAAAATTTGCTAGCTAACATTGGACTTAACGACAACGCAACAAAGCTAGAAATAATCACAGCTGATGCAAGAGTAATTGCTGTTTGAGTAAAAAGAACTCCTGTAATTCCTTTAATAAAAATTAAAGGAACAAAAACTGCTACCAATACAACAGTTGTGGCTATTATTGCGAAGGATACCTGCTTAGCACCTTTGTAAGCTGCAACTAAAGGTGTATCTCCTAACTCAATTCTTCTTACTATATTTTCAAGCATCACAATAGCATCATCAACTACAATACCGATAGCTAGTACTAAGGCCATCAAAGTAAAAAGGTTAATTGAAAAATCAAAAATATAAATTGATAAAAAAGTTGAGATTAATGAAACAGGCAAAGCTATTAAAGGGACAACCAAAGCTCTTAGGTTGCCTAAAAATAGATAAATAATAATCGTTACCAATATCAATGCAATGATCAGCGTTTTATAAACTTCTTTAATAGCAGATTTAATATAATTACTTCTATCAAACGAAACTTCTAAAGTAGTGCCTGGTGGTAAACTTGGTTTCAGCTCTTTTATCTTATTTTTGATCCCATTAGCTACAGCAATAGTGTTAGCGTCAGATTGTTGATATATCCCTATTCCAACAACTTGTTTTCCGTTACCTTTAAAAAGAGTTCTTGTTGACTCAGCTCCTAATTCGATTCTTGAAACATCTGACAAAGTTATGATTGAACCGTCCTTTGCTCTTTTTAGAGGTAGATTTTTATAATTCTCAACTTCTTTATAAGCTTTATCAAGTTTTATAGTTAGATCGATATCCCTCGACTCAATTCGCCCAGCTGGAAATTCTGTATTTTCACTTCTTAGGACCGCTTCGACTTCTTGAGTGGTTAGATCTCTTGCAGCTAAAGCGATTGGATCTAGCCAAACTCTCAGTGAAAGTTCTCTTTGACCACCAAGACGAACTCTTCCCACGCCATCAACAGTTGAAAAAGTGTCAGTTAAATATCTATCAGCATAATCAGTCAACTCTAAATCAGTCATTGTTTCAGAATTAAAAGATAACCACATAGTAGTCCTCATCCCTGCGCTTTGTTTAAAAATTTCAGGCTGTTCTGCTCCCTCCGGTAAATTATCTAAAACTCTTGATACTGAACTTCTTACATCGTTAGCAACATCATCTAAATCTAGACTAGTTTCAAAAGTGAGTGTAATTCTTGAGCTTTCATCCTCACTAAAAGAGTCAATCGTTTCTAAACCTGGTGTTCCTCCAACAAAATCTTCGATTTTTTGAGTTATTTGAGTGTCAACTATCTCTGCTGAGGCTCCCCTGTAATCAGTTTGAATAGTTACAACAGGAGGCTGGACATCTGGAAGCTCGTCAGTGGGAATTTCTTGAAAAGTGACAAGACCAAATATCACTAGTACTAAGCTCATTACTGATGCTACTACAGGTCTTTTTATAGATAAGTCTGTTAAAAACATTTAATTTTTAGGATTAATAATTTTTATTTTGGCATTATTTCTTACTTTTGAGACACCTTCTGCAATTACAAAGTCGCCTTCATTTATTCCGGAAATAACTGAAACCTTACCAAAATTTCTTTTACCTATTTTAATTTCTTTTTTTTCAGCAGTATCATTTTTTACTGTATAAACAAAAGCTGTGCTTCCTTGGATCGTTACAGCACTTTCAGGAACACCGATTTGATTTATTTCATCATATATAACTTTTACAGTCATTAATTGCCCTGGGATGATCTCGAAGCTTGAATTATCTACTAAAACTCTAGACAAAATTGATCTTGTGGAAGGATCTATCCTTGAACTGATTGTCTCAATTTCCCCTTTAAAAATTTTTTTAAATGCCGAACTCGTAATATCAACCCTCAGTCCCTTTTTAAGTATGCTTACATAATTTTCTGGAACTTTAATATCTATTACTATCTTTTTTAAATCGTCTAAAGTCACAATTAAACTTTCTGAGCCTAAAACACCTTGAGCAATTTCTCGTTTACCTAATTTTCCTTCAAAGTCAGCAATTATTTCTTCACCACTTTTAAGCCTTAAAATTACTTCACCTTTTTTTACGAATCTATTTTCAATATTCAATTTTCCAGAAATTTCACTTTCTTTTATTCTATAAGTCTTTGAATTTTGAGCAATGGCAGTTCCAAATGTTTCAATACTTTTATAAAACAAAGATTTTTCAACTTGTTCAACAATTACTCCTGGAGCAGGTCTTACACTAAATTTTTTCTTAAAGTGTAAACCTATAAAATGTCTTGCAGCTATAATTGTGAAAATAGCTATAAAAAAGATGATTAAAAAAACTTTTAATTTTGAAAATGTTTTCATTTTTTCTCTAGTCCGTACTCTGACCATGAGCCGTCATAGATAGTTGGTTTTTTACCACTTATGATAGAATTAGCTAGTCCTAAAATACATGCAGTAACACCAGATCCACATGTAAAAGCTATTTCTTTATCGTTATCTATTTCATTTTTGTCAAAAACATTGATCAACTCATCTCTTTTTTTAAAAGTACGATCTTCGTTTAATAGCAATTGGAAAGGCAAATTTTTAGAACCCTGAACATGACCACTTCTCAACCCTTGTCTTGGTTCCGGCTGTAGACCTAAAAATCTTTGTTTACTTCTAGCGTCTATTAGCTGAAATTTTTTTCTTATTATATTATCTTCAACTTGTTTTTTATCTATAACAATAGATCTGTCCTCTTTAGCTTTATAGTTTGTCCTAGAAATTTTTGTTGCCTCTTTTGAAGTTGGTCTTTTTTTCTTTTAACCACTTTTTAAAATCTCCATCTAACACTGAAACGAGATTGGTATCATGACCAAAGTAAATAAAGGTATACCAAACTCTACATGAACTGTAGACATCAGAATTGTTATAAATAATTATACGGTCAGAGTTTTTTAAACCTAGATTGGAAACAATTTCTTCCCATTTTTGTATTGACGGTAGCATATGAGGTATCGAAGTGTTTTGATCTGAATTCTTGTCAATATCAAAAAAAATTGAATTTTTTATATGATTTAACTTAAATTCCTCTTCAGCATTTCTATTTGAATTGGGCAAGCACCAGGTAGCATCTAGTATTTTTACTTGATTAATATTTTTTTCTAACCACTCTGTAGTAACAAGTTGTTTCATTATCTATTCTTTTCAAAATATTTTTGATGGTATTCTTCTGCTCTACAATAATTTTTGAGTTGAGAAATATTTGTTTGAATTTTTCCATTAAGCTCTTTATTAAAAATTTCTAGAACTTCTTTAGCTTCTTTTTTTTGATCTTCGTCTTCATAAAAAATTTCACTTCGATATTGAGTCCCAATATCAGGAAATTGCATATCTTTTTGAGTAGGATCGTGCATCTTGAAAAACAAATCTAAAATTTTTTTGAAAGAAATTACTTTCTCGTCAAAAGTTAATCTTACAACCTCAGCATGACCAGTATTTCCCTTGCAAACTTCTTCGTAGGATACTACAGGATTATGTCCACCAGCATAGCCTACCTCAGTATCAATAATACCTGGTTTGTTTTTAAAGTTTTCCTCAGGGCCCCAGAAGCACCCTAGTCCGAGTGTACATTTCTTCATAAGTTAATTATACAGTTAAAGAGGATATTAAATTGTTTACACGAAATCAATTAGGCGTATTGTACGGTATTGCATCAGTCGCGTGTTTTGCGATGATGGATGCAAGTGTAAAATGGTTAGATATGTTTCCTGTAGGTCAAGTTTTGTTTTCAAGATTCTTTTTTGGCTTAATACCAATTTTGATGCTTGTTCCTCGAAGTGAATTTAAAACGTTTTATAAAACAAGTAGACCTAAGTTACATGCCTTTAGAGCAATTACTGGCACGTTAGCAATTATTGCTTTATTTATAGCACTTCGAGAAATACCTTTAGCTGATGTTGTAAGCTTAACTTTTGGTGGCCCTATTTTCGTTACGTTAGGATCAATATTTTTTTTATCAGAAAAAGTTGGAATTAAAAGATGGCTTGCAGTGTTAATTGGATTTTTTGGAATGCTTCTTATTGTAAAACCTGCTTATGAAGAATTAAATATATATTATATTTTTCCAATAATATTTTGTATTTTTTTTGCTTGTGTCGCTTTAAGCATAAGAAGTCTTTCTTCAACAGAACCAAATTACAGAATAGCACTGTATTTCTCACTTTTAAGTATGATCGTGGGATTATTAACTTTACCATTTGGATGGGTAATGCCGAATAAATTTGAATTATTTCTTTTAATTTTTACAGGACTTGTTGGCTCAGTGGCTAATATACTTTTAACTGTTTCTTTAAGGTATGCCGAAGCTTCACTAGTAACTCCAACTAAATATTTAAATTTAGTTTTCGCGATTTTATTAGGTTATTTTATATGGAGTGAAATACCAAAACTTTTAACAATAGTTGGTGCTGGATTAATAATTATAAGTTCTGTGATTATTTTTATGAGAGAGTCTGAACTTAAAAAGAAGGTTGTAAGTTCTAGACCGTGAGAAATTATCCAAGTTATTGGTTAAAAGCTATTAAGATTTTATCAAGAAAAGATAAAGTTTTAAAAAATCTCATACTCAGATATGATGACAAGTTCTTAACAACTAGAAAAGATATCTTTTATTCTCTTTGCAAAAGTATAGTTGGTCAACAAATAAGTGTTTCGGCAGCAAATTCAGTATTTAAAAAGTTTCAGATAAAATCTAAAAAAATTAATCCAGTTAATGTATCTAAGTTGTCTTTATCTCAACTGAAATCTTGTGGTTTAAGTAGACAAAAAGCTTTGGGCATAAAAGAACTGTCAATTAAATTAATTAAAAAAGAATTTGATCCAAAATTGATTAATAAAATGAGTGATGAAGATGCAATAATTTATTTATCAAATCTTAGACAGATCGGAAGGTGGAGTGCTGAAATGATATTATTATTTACTTATAATCGATCAAATATATGGCCGTTGCAGGATATCGGTCTACTTAGAGCAATTTCTAATAACTATAAAAAGAAATATTATCCTCCAAAAAGTTTTTTGAATAAACTTTATAAAAAATTTACTCCTTATTGTTCAGTTGCCACATGGTACCTTTGGCGTAGTATTGATGATGAACCAATTCAGTATTAAGTCCCTTCAACTGTTTGGTGTTGTCGGTCTGCAAAACCCTTAAGAATCGAATGCGCAGCTTGGTATTCTTTTGAGTTATAAAAGTTATTCGCTTCATCATAGGATGGGAACTCAATTATAACTGTTCTTGGAGATTTATCCCCTTCATTAGATGTCGATCTACCGCCCCTAATTAGAAATTTACCTTTATATTTTTCAACTGCTGCTCTAGCTTTGACTGCATATTCTCTCAACTTTTCTTCATTATTTATATTTTTATAAACACACACTACATATCCTTTCATTTACAACTCCTTTAAAATAAATTAGCTTTCTACATGGCAGATAAACTTATCATTGATTGGAAAGAGTACAATCAAATCGTAGAGAAATTGGCCATACAAATTCATAAAAGTGGCTTTAAGCCTAATTTACTCATTGGAATTATGAGGGGCGGTGCTCCGATCATTGATGTATTGAGTCGTGTTTTTAAACTAAAATGTGCTTATTTAGCAGTAGAGTCCTATTCTGGTGAGGGCATTGAAGATCAGCAAGGAGATTTAGTTTTTTCAAGGGAAATGAGTTCAACCGTTCAAGAAATGAGTGGAAATATTCTATTATGTGATGATTTATCTGATACTGGAATTACATTAAATAGAAGTATCGATTGGTTAAAAAAATATCCACCTTTGATAGGGAAAATAAAAGAAATTAAAACAGCTGTTTTGTGGAAAAAAAAGGACTCAATTTTTGAACCTGATTTTTGCTCACAAAGATTAGAAAGCAATCCCTGGATTGTCCAACCGTTTGAGCATTATGAGGAGATTAAAGTTGAGGACTTAATAGAGAAACATCAGAAGAATTAAGGGCCAGAGTTACCCGGCCCTAAACTTTTAAGCTACGTAGAAACTTACTACGCTGAATACTGCAATTACCCAAATAGCT
>NZ_CVSG01000056.1 GCF_001179945.1 Candidatus Pelagibacter communis
AAAAGGACTTTTCGCTTATTTTAAATAGTTTTGAAAGTTCATAGACAAAAGACATATTTTCATCATTCATGTTGAGCCTTAAATAACTATTTTTTAATTTGAATTTTAAGTTGATATATTTTTTTAAACTTGGAACAATTAATCTTCCCGATAATTTTTTTTCTTTAAATAAATATTTGAATTTTCTATTTATTAAAGCAAAATGTTCTTTTTTCTGATTTGCGAAAATTTTAAATTTGGAATTTATATAATCTTTCATATTTATATGCCAATCAAGATGATCATTTGTGATATTTAATAATATTGCATAATTAGGGTATATAAATTTTGAATAAGAAAGTTGGAATGATGAAGCTTCAATTATAATAATATCTTTTTTATTTATTTTGAGACTAAGAACTGGCGCCCCGATGTTTCCCCCTAAAATTGGACGATATTTATTCTTTTTAAGAACATGAGCCAATATCGTACAAGTTGTCGATTTACCATTAGTTCCAGTTACTACAATACTTTTAGAAAATTTTTTAACTAAAAAAAAAAGATCTAAGTCTGTAATTATCTTGTTTTTATATTTTATTAGATTATTTCTATTTTTGGATTTTTTTAAACTAATTCCTGGACTTAGTATAATATAATCTACATCTCTTAAAGTCTTGATTAAATTTGTAGATCTTTTATT
>NZ_CVSG01000057.1 GCF_001179945.1 Candidatus Pelagibacter communis
GGTTTAGATAGCTTGTTATCTATAGTGCAAATGCCACGAGGTTGTCCCGTAGCTACAATGGCTATAAATGGATCAATGAATGCTGGTTTACTTGCAGCTTCAATCATTGGAAATTTTGATGAAAAAATCAAATCAAATTTAGAAAAATGGAAACGGTTACAAACTAAATCTATTAAAAAAAAACCTTAGTAAAATGTCAATAAGAGTCCTAGGAATCATTGGTTCAGGTCAACTTGGTTCTTTACTATGTCAGGCTGCAAAAAAACTTAATATAAAGACTATAGTAATATCAGATGATGAAAATGGTCCAGCACAAAACTATTCAGATAAATTTATTTACTCAAAATATGATGACAAAAATAAGATTAAAGAATTCATAAATGGAGTAGATATCATAACTTATGAATTTGAAAATATTCCTATAAGTATTTTAAAAGAGATAGATAAAGAAAAAAAAGTTTTACCCAAACCTGAAATTAATAAGATTATTCAAAACAGACAATTAGAAAAAACGTTTGTAAATAATCTTGGTATTAAAACTACAAAGTGGGCATTTATAAAGACCGCCAAAGATGTTCAACAAAACAAAAATTTATTACCAGGGATTTTAAAGACAAACACGTTAGGTTATGACGGCCATGGCCAGTATGTTTTAAATACCCTAGATGATGTAAAAAAAGATTGGTGTTTTACAGCAGATTACATATTAGAAAAAAGAGTAAATTTAAAAAAAGAAATTTCTGTAATTGTTACAAGATTTAAAAACAAAGAAATTTATATTTATGAACCAATAGAAAATACTCACAAAGACCAAATTTTAAAATACTCCAAAATTCCAGCTGATATAAAACCCAGTATTTTCAAAAAAGCTCAAGATAGCGCTGAGTTAATTGCAAATAAATTAGATTACATTGGAACAATG
>NZ_CVSG01000058.1 GCF_001179945.1 Candidatus Pelagibacter communis
TACAAGAGCTTTGCGATAAATGTGATTTCGAAGAAGTAGCATATTTAGTATTGAACGGTGAGCTTCCTAACAAAAGTCAGCTAAAAAAATTTATCAAACAAGAAAGATCGGAAAGAAAACTTTCTAAGCAAATATTAAATGATATTAAAAAAATGCCTCGAAACGCCCATCCTATGGATGTAATTAGAACTTGTGTAAGTTTAATGGCCTTAGAAGATAAAGATACTAAAGATAATTCTCCTAAAGCAAACATGAGAAAGGCAATGAGAATATTTGCTAAAACACCGACAGCTGTCGCTGCTTATTTCAGAACACGAAAAGGTAAATCAATTATAGCTCCAAGTAAAAAATTATCTTTTTCAGAAAATTTCTTTAAAATGATGTTTAATAAAGTTCCAGATAAAGAAATTGTAAGAGCATTTGATATTTCGTTGATATTATACGCTGAACACAGTTTCAATGTTTCGACATTCACAGCTAGAACAATTACATCTAGCTTATCTGATTTACATGGTGCAATAACTGGAGCTATAGCCTCTTTAAAAGGTCCATTACATGGTGGAGCTAATGAAGCAGTAATGCATATGATGAAAGAGATTGGAAAACCTGAAAAAGCAAAAGCTTGGATTGAAAATGCATTAAATAAAAAAAAGGTGGTAATGGGATTTGGGCACAGAGTTTACCGTACGGGAGACTCAAGAGTACCAACAATGAAACACTATATGTTTAAAGTAGCTAAGCTTTTGAAAAAAGAAAAATATACGAGAATGTATGAAATTTTAGAAAAAGTAATGTTGCAAAGAAAAAATATCCATCCAAATGTAGATTTTCCATGTGGTCCAACTTATTACATGATGGGAATCGATATAGATTTCTACACACCAATATTTGTAATGTCTCGTATTACTGGTTGGTCAGCTCACATTATGGAACAACATGCTTCAAACAAACTTATAAGACCTTTGTCTAAATACAGGGGTGCTGAAGTGAGAGAAGTCATGTTGTTGAATCAAAGATAAATGACTTTAACTAATATACTTTTATTTTTGATCTTAGTTACATTAGCAACATACACTTTTATGCCTTGGAAGGGTATCGATAAAGGTTCTTTTGCAAAAGTAGCGTCTCAGTGGTTTATGTGGTTTGCTATTTTTGCAATAATTGTTTTAATATCTACTTTTTTTGGAATTGAAGTCTCTGGATAATAACTTTTTTCAACAAACAAGA
>NZ_CVSG01000059.1 GCF_001179945.1 Candidatus Pelagibacter communis
AATTAGATCAAAATGGTCCAATCAAGTTAAAAGTTGAACTCGTAGAGCTGATCGGAGCTAATACACTTATTCATGGTAAACTTGAAAACAGTAATGAGATTTTAGTTGCAAGTATCTCAGGTGTTGTTAAAGAAGATACTATTGGAAAAAATATTAATCTTTCCATTCAAAATGACAAACTACACCTGTTTGATACTAATACTGATTTGAGGATTAATTGATCAATCCATTTTTAACGAAACCTAACTACATAAGAATATACGGCCACAGAGGAGCTAGAGGCGATATTGTTGAAAACTCAATCTCTGGTTTTAAATATACTTTTGATCTTGGTATTAAAGCTGTTGAATTTGATGTTGTAATTTCAAAAGATAATATTCCAACAATATTTCATGATTACAGACTAAACCCTGATTTAGTTAAAGATGCTTCAGGGAACTGGATCACAGATAAAAGTATGAAATTAGTAGAACTGACTTATGAGGAAATTAGCAAGTATACTATTGGAAGTGTAAAGCCCGAAACAAAGTACGCAAAAAGATTTAAAGATCAAAAACCTATTACAGGTGAAAAAATACCAAAATTAACTGATTTCTTTAAATTAGTGACGGAAGATAAATATAAAGATGTATTTTTAAATTTAGAAATTAAATCAACTCCTACACAAGAAAATGTAACACCAGACCCAGAGAAAATGGTTTCCTTAGTCCTTAAAGATATTAAAGATTTTAAACTTGAGGATAGAACTTTAATCACTTCTTATGATTTTAGAATTCTTTACGCCCTTAAAAAACAAAATCCGAATATTTTAAGAGGGTTTATTACTTTGCAACAAGGTCTTTCAATAACTAAAAAA
>NZ_CVSG01000060.1 GCF_001179945.1 Candidatus Pelagibacter communis
TCTGCTAAAAAAATATGGCAGAAACAAGGATCGGGCAAACAAGTAGTCCTATTTCACGCAGCTTCTGCAGGGGAATTTGAGCAATTAAAACCAATCTTAAAAAAAATGGACCGGGAAAAATTTTTCCTTCTTCAAACATTCTTTTCTCCTACAGTATACAACCCGGAAAGAAATACTAAATTAGTAGATGCAGTTTGCTATCACCCTTTTGATTTTTATTGGTCAGCATTATTCTTTTTTCGCAAAATAAATATTAATTATTATATCACAACACGTAATGATATTTGGCCTACTCATCTTTATATTGCCAAGCTGATTGGAATCAATACCGTATTAATTAATGCAAATATTTACCGAGAATCACATTACAAATTATTTTTTTTGCGTAGCTTTAATAAGAGAATATTTAACAAGTTTGATTTGATCTTAACAGGTTCTGATCGCTTAAAAAAAAATCTTATGTATCTTGTTGATGACAATAAAATCTATATAACAGGTGATAGTCGCTTTGATAGAGTCATGCAACGCAAAGCCCATGCCAATTTCGACCTACTGCCAAATACTTATGCTGAAT
>NZ_CVSG01000061.1 GCF_001179945.1 Candidatus Pelagibacter communis
AATTGCCAGCCACAAATTAAGAAAACAATTCTTTTTAGGAACTGGATGTAATTCTCTAAATGATAATATTGATTTAATAAAATATGCAATGGAGTATGAATTTAGAGATTTTTTAATTATGCCTCCTGCCTATTATAAAGGAAATACTGATGAGGGAGTTTTTGAATTTTATAAGAAAATAATAATTGCAACACCTAAAGTAAAAATAATTTTATATAATTTTGAAAAATTAAGCGGCTATAAGTTTTCAGCTGAAGCAGTAACAAAGCTTGTTAAAGTATTCCCAGAAAACATAATTGGTTGTAAAGACTCGAGTTATAACTTGTTTGAAACTTTAAAAATTTCAAACTTTTTGATGTTTCCAGGATCAGAAGCAAAGTTGCTTAAGGGATTAAAACTTGGATGTTCTGGATGCATTTCTGCAGTAACAAATGTAACCCACTCAATAGCTAGAAAAGTGTTTGATGATTTTGAAAATAAAAATCTACAGACTAAAAACGAT
>NZ_CVSG01000062.1 GCF_001179945.1 Candidatus Pelagibacter communis
AATATTCATTAATGTCTATAATATAAACAAATTTTGAAGATATAAAGGAGCTTTAATGAAAAAAGGAAATAGAGCTGGAGATTCCCCAATTGGCATTGATGTATTAGAGGGAAAATCTTATTTTTGGTGTACTTGTGGAATTAGTTCTAAGCAACCTTTTTGTGATAGTTCACATAAAGGAACTGAGTTTGTGCCTTTTAAATATGTAGCTGATCAATCTAAAAAAGTTTTTTTCTGCACATGCAAACAAACAAATGATCAACCATTATGTGATGGTTCACATAACTTAAAATAAATGATGAAAACAAAGGCAGTAGTGTTTGATGCTTACGGTACATTGTTCGATGTAAATTCAGCTGCTAAAAGATGTAAAGATAAAATTGGAGCTAAGTGGGAAACATTTGCAAATTTTTGGAGAACTACTCAGCTTGAATATACTTGGCTTAGAAGTTTAATGAAAAGACATAAAAATTTTTGGGATATTACTGAGGATAGTTTGGATAAATCAATGAAAGTATTCAATATTAATAAAAATATGAAAAATGAATTGCTTAGTCTTTACAAAATTTTATCTCCTTATCCCGAAGTAAAAGGAGTCCTGGAAGATTTAAAAAAGAAAAACTTCAAACTTGCTATACTTTCTAATGGGACACTAGATCTTCTAAATGAACTAGTTGAAACTAATAAGTTAGATAATTTATTTAATGATCTTTTTTCTATTGAAGAAGTTAAAATTTATAAACCTGACCCAAGAGTTTATGAAATACCGATTAAAAAATATAAAATTAAACATGATGAAATTACTTTTTTAAGCGCGAATACATGGGATGTTTCAGGAGGTGGAAACTTTGGATATAATTCTATTTGGGTTAATAGACATAACTCAGTATTTGATATCCTCGATTTTCAGCCAAAAAATGAGATTAGCAATTTAACGCAGCTACTTGATATAGTCTAAACTTCCATTATAAATATTTCTATGTCTCAAATCGAAGTAAAAAAAATTATTAAAGCCTTAAATGCCTCAGATGGTGCAGGAGTAAAATTAAAAAGAAGCATAGGAACTCCAGAAGCAGATTATATCGATCCATTCTTAATGCTTGATGAATTTGGTTCTGAAAATAAAGATGATTATGTAGCTGGTTTTCCACCACATCCACACAGAGGAATAGAAACAGTAACTTACATGTTAAACGGAGAGTTTGAACATCAAGATAGCACTGGAGCTAAAGGTATTATGACATCTGGAGATGTACAATGGATGAAAACTGGAAGAGGAATTATTCACTCCGAAATGCCTGCTATGAAGGAAGGTAAGTTATTAGGCTTTCAACTTTGGATAAACATGCCAGCTAAAATGAAAAAGAACAAGCCTGAATACCTTTATATAAAAGGAAACGAGCTCGGACAACACGAAGATAGTGAGAAAATTGTAAAAGTAATCGCAGGCAAATACGAAAAAGCTGAGGGACCAGAGAAAAATCATAACGTTGATCCCATTTATTTTCATATAATTTTAAATGAAAAAAAAGAATTTAACTGTGATGTACCATCAGGACATAACTCTTTTGTATACCTATTAAAAGGTGAATTAAATATAGGAGGGAAAGCCCACAATAAAACAGCTGACTCAAACTTAATATTATTAGAGCGAGGAACTAAATTAAAAATTAAAGCTAGCAAAAAATCTGAATTTTTATTTATAGCTGGTAAGCCAATTGGCGAACCTATTGCAAGAGGTGGGCCATTTGTGATGAATACAAAAGCTGAGATACTTGAGGCTATTCAAGACTATAACAACGGAACATTTGCTAAATACTAAAAGTTAAAGTACGTTCCCGTAAAAAATGCCTAAATCTATCGTAATTAAAAAAAACGGAGGTCCCGAAGTATTAGAACTTCAGGATGTAAACGTTGCATCCCCAGGTGCTGATGAAATCAAAGTTACAAATCATGCAATTGGATTAAATTATATTGATACTTATCATAGATCTGGTTTGTACCCCATCAATTTGCCTAGTGGTATTGGTTTGGAAGCTGCTGGAAAAATTGATGAAGTGGGTCCAAATGTTTCTGAGTTTAATAAAGGTGACAATATTGCATACGCCTCTGTTCCATTAGGAGCTTATGCTCAGCAAAGAATAATCCCATCTAAAATAGCTGTTAAAATTCCAGATGGAATTTCACACGAGTTAGCTGCAACTTTAATGACAAAAGGTTTAACTACTAATTATTTACTTACCAAAACTTATAGGCTTAAAGCTGGTGAAACAGTTCTTTTTCATGCAGCAGCTGGAGGAGTAGGCCAAATTTTTGCTCAATGGGCTAATAGTATTGGAGCAAAAGTAATTGGAACAGTCGGCTCTGATGATAAAATCAAAATAGCTGAAGAAAATGGTTACTCTTATGTCATTAATTATACAAAAGATAATTTTGCCAAAGAGGTTATGAAAATTACTAAAAATAAAGGAGTGCCTGTAGTTTTTGATGGTGTTGGAAAAAAAACATTCCATGGATCATTAGAATGTCTTTCAACAAGAGGTATGATGATAAGTTTTGGAAATGCATCTGGACCTTTAGATCCTATTAATGTTCCTAAAGAAATCCAGCCCAAAGGCCTTTACTTTACAAGGCCTTCTATTGGACAGTACTTTAGTAATAGAAAAGAACTTCAAGTTGGAGCTGATCAAATTTTTGAGAAGGTAAAATTTGGAAAAATAAAAATTAGAATTTCAAAAAAGTATAAACTTGCAGACGCTAAGAACGCTCACGCAGATCTTGAGGCAAGGAAATTAATTGGTCCAGCAATCTTACTTCCTTAATGTCAAAAAAAATAATTTCTCCTTGTATTAGTATTTGTAAAACTGATCCTGTAACTGGCTACTGTTATGGATGCGCTAGAACTAACGAAGAAAAAAAACAATGGAAAGATGAAAATATTAGTAATGAATGGAAATTAGCGAATATTGAGAAAATAAAATCAAGAATGCAAGGGTGGCAATTAAGTACTTTTGAAGAATCTTACAATCATAAAGTTAACCAAGGAATTTCACTTTTTAAAAAAAAACTTTTAGAGGATTGATTTATAAATCCTTTTTCATAGAATCCATATCACTAAGGTGATATTTCAATGCTTCATTAGACATTCTAACTTCCTGTAAAAATAAAAAAATTGAGATAATCATACATACACAGCACAACGCAAAACTTAGCCTAGCATAAAATGTTAAATTTAAATATAATAGTAATACCGTAAGCATATTGAAAAGAAATCCAAATGACGAAAACCCCATTACGTATTTAAGAAAATTTGCTCTTTTATTTAATACATGAAGTTGTTTTTCTAATTCTGGTGGAACTTTTTTTTCAAAAGTAAATTTGTCGTGCAGTTGTCTAATTAATGCGCTTAAAGTATGAAAACGATTACTATACATTGTCATCATTAAAGGGATGGCCGGGAACATTAAAGCTGCTACTGTGTAGTCTATATCCATTTCGAATCAAATTGATTATGAAGATAGTGTTTGATATTTACAAGTAATATTTAATGAAGCATTTAAAGATATTCATAGATTTAACTAGATTAAATAAACCAATTGGTTTTATGCTTTTGTTTTGGCCATGCGCATGGGGTTTAACTTACGCTTTTAGTTTTAATCAAAATAATTATTTATATATACAATATCTAGTTTTGTTTTTTTTAGGTTCAGTATTAATGAGAAGTGCAGGGTGTATTTTTAATGATATTGTAGATAGAGACTTTGATAAAAAAGTTAAGAGAACAAAAAAAAGACCTATAGCCTCTAATTTGATTTCTGTTAATCGTGCATTTTTATATGTTATAGCTCTCTGCTCACTAGCTTTTTTAATTTTAATTCAGTTTAACTGGTATACAATTACTCTAGGTTTGGGGTCAATGGTTCTTGCTTTTTCTTACCCATTTATGAAAAGGATTACTTATTGGCCACAATTATTTTTGGGAATTACTTTTAATTGGGGACTAATTATGGCTTGGACTTCGATGAACAATGAAATTTCACTCGAAATTCTAATTTTATATATCTCGGCCATATTTTGGACATTGGGCTATGACACGATTTACGGAGCACAAGATATGTCAGATGATGAAATTATAGGCCTTAAGTCGACTTCAATAAAATTTAAAAAAAATATTAAGATTTTTGTAGGTAGTTGTTATTTTTTAAGTGCTTTATTTTTAATTTTTGTATTTGAGAACTATTTAGGTATTAATTTTTTTACTCTTTTTTTGTTAA
Organism: Candidatus Pelagibacter communis; assembly: GCF_001179945.1. Lineage (GTDB taxonomy): Bacteria > Pseudomonadota > Alphaproteobacteria > Pelagibacterales > Pelagibacteraceae > Pelagilacustribacter > Pelagilacustribacter ubique_A. Next base: position 4,275 of record NZ_CVSG01000062.1, read on the forward strand.
TATTTTTTTTAACATTGATTTTTCAAATTAAAATTTTTAAAAAAGAAAAAGAAAAAACTTGTCTACAAGCTTTTAAAACCAACAATTTATCTGGCTTGATCTTATTTTTATCGATTTATTCAATATAAAAATGGAATTAGAAGAATTAAAACTTATTTTAAAGAGACTTTATAGAGAGTACGTAAGATATCATATTAAAACAATTTTGTTTTGTTTAGTCTTGTCTATATTCGTCGCTGGATCTACCTCGGCAACTGCATGGCTTTTGGATCCTGCTGTAAAAAAAATATTTGTCGAAAAAGATCAAACCTTGGCTTGGTTAATACCTATAGGAATAGTAATCGCTTTTGCATCAAAAGGCCTCTCATTATATTTTGCAAGATTAAATATTTTAAAGGTCGGGCAAAAAATTTCCGGTGAAATGCAGAAAAAGTTGGCTAAATCAATTTTATTTTCAGATATCCAAACTTTAGACTCTAGACATTCTGGAAAATATATCTCTAATATTATGTACGATTGTGGGCAAATACACCAACTTGTTAGCACTGGGGTATTGAATATTATGAAAGATTCTTTTTCGGTAATTTTCTTGGTGGGTTTAATGTTTTATCAAAATTGGAAACTAGCTTTGTTTGCAATGATTATGATACCTTTGGCAGCAGGTCTGGCTAAAAATCTTGGAAAAAAGGTGGGAAAAGCAACTTTTCAAGCGAGTGAAATTTCTGGAAAACTAGCTTCTTTTTTATCAGATATTTTTAAGGCATCTAAAATGATAAGAGTTTATCAAAAAGAAAATGATGAAGAAAAACATTCTCAAGAGGTTATATCACAACTAGTCGACAAAAATATAAGATTAGCAAGTCTTGTAATAAGAGCAACTCCCATAATGGAGGTATTAACAGGAATTATGATTGCAGGTTTTATTTTTTACTCCGGTAAGTTAATTAATGCAGGTGAATTAGAGGTAAATAATTTTTTTTCTTTTTTGGCTGCAATGATGCTTGCTTATCAACCAGTTCGCTCCCTTGCTACAATTAATATGACGATACATCAAGGATCGGTTGCTGCTAAGAGAATTTTTAAAGTAATTGATAAACCTATAGAAATTAAAAATGATGATAGTTTGCCTGAACTTAATATGACTGATTGCAATATCGAATTCACAAATGTTGATTTTAAGTACGAAACTACCAATGAAAAGGCTGTAAAAAATATCAATTTAAAAATGGAAGGAGGAAAAATTACAGCTCTTGTAGGGCAAAGCGGAGCTGGAAAAAGCACAATTATCAATTTAATTCCAAGATTTTATGACCCACAAAATGGCCTAGTTCAAATAGACGGTCAAGATATCAAGAAAGTGAGACTAAATTCTGTAAGAAAACATATCTCCTTAGTAAGTCAAGATATAGTCCTATTTGATGATTCTATTAAAAATAATATTTCTTACGCAAACCCAAAAGCTACTCAAAAAGACATTGAAACTGCATGTAAATTTGCTGCAGCTGATGAGTTTATTAATAAATTACCAAATAAATATGACAGCTTCGTAGGAGAAAATGGAGTCAAATTATCTGGAGGACAAAAACAAAGAATATCAATAGCCAGAGCTATTATAAAGAACTCTTCAATTATATTGTTGGATGAGGCAACTTCCTCTTTGGATACAGAATCAGAAAGGATAGTTCAAAATGCAATAAATTATTTGATAAAAAATAAAACTACAATAGTAATTGCGCATAGACTATCAACTATTCACAGTTCAGATAAAATTATTGTTTTTAAAAATGGTAGTGTGATTGACTCTGGTAACCATAAAAATTTGTTAAGAGACTGTGAAGAATATAAGTCATTGTACCAAAACCAACTTAAGTAAAATTGATGAAACTCCTATACGGGACTACAGCTTTCATAATTTATCCATTACTGGTAATATTGGTTTTTTTAAGAAAGATTTTTAACAAAGAAGATAGAAATAGATACAAAGAAAAAATTTTTCCTTCGAGTTTTAATGTGAAAAGAACTAACAACTCAAAGTTAATTATGTTTCATGCAGCAAGTATAGGTGAGTTAAAAAGTATTCTTCCAATTATAAAAGAATTAGAAAAAAAATACGATAATTTAGAAATTCTTGTTACCACACTTACAATTAGTTCTGCAAATCTTGCAAAAACAGAATTAAAAAAATTTAAAAATGCTACTCATAGATTTTTACCATTAGATGTAAATTTTTTGATGAGAAAATTTCTTACAAACTGGAAACCAGATTTCATATTTCTAGTTGACTCAGAAATTTGGCCTAATTTGATTTTTTTAGCAAAAAAAAGAAAAATTCCTTTAGGAATTATTAATGCTAGGATTACAAAAAAAACTTATAAAAGATGGATTCTTTTTCCTAAACTGGCTCGATCAATTTTTGGATTGTTTGATTTATGTATTGTTTCAAATCAAGAAACAAAAAAATTTCTTGAAAATTTAAATGCAAAGAATATTTTTTATTTTGGAAATTTAAAATTTTGTGAAAATATAGAAAGTACTCAACTTTTTAATAATAATAACGAATTTTTAAAATCTAATAAATTTTGGTTAGCTGCAAGCACACATGAAGGAGAAGATGAATTTTGTTTAAATACACATATAGAACTTCAAAAGAAGATAAAAAATGTTAAAACAATTATTGTGCCAAGGCATATTTCAAGAGTTGATAAGATAAAGAAGATAGGAGAAAGTTTAAACCTTACTTGCCAAATATTAAATCCTGAGGATAAGATTTTAAATGATAAAGAAATAATAATAATTAACTCTATTGGAAAATTACAAAGTTTTTATAAATATTCTAAAAGTGTATTTATTGGAAAATCCACAATTAAAAAATTTGAAGAAGTGGGAGGTCAAAATCCAATAGAGGCTGCAAAACTAGGATGCAAAATTTATCATGGTCCTTTCATTTACAATTTTAAAGATATTTATCTACTTCTTGCGCAACAAAATGTTTCTAAACAGGTAAATAATTGTAGAGAATTGGTAGATAACTTAATACTAGATTTAAACAGTTCAAAAGAAAATAATGTAGATTTTATTTCTTTAATAAACCACCTTGAGCAAAAAATACTTAATGACTCAATGAAACAAATAAAACTTTTTATAAATGAAAATAAATAAACCAAAATTTTGGGATCAAAAAAAAAGTTTTTATTCCATTATTCTTTTTCCTTTTACTGTTTTAGTCAAACTAGTGATTTTTTTTAAGAAGAAGTTTATTAAAAGTAAAAAATTTAATATTCCAGTTATTTGTATTGGTAATATATATTTAGGAGGTACTGGTAAAACTCCAACTGCTATTTTGATTGCAAATGAATTAGTTAAAATTGGAAAAAAACCCTCTATAATAAGAAAATTTTATTTAGATCAAGAAGATGAATATGAATTAATACGAAAATATCATAAAGACTTACACGTAAATTTAAAAAGATCTGAAGCAATTTTAGAGGCAGAAAATAAATCTTACGACTCTGTTATTCTTGATGATGGTTTTCAAGATTATACAATAAAAAAGAATTTTAATATTATTTGTTTCAATCAAAATCAATTAATTGGGAATGGTATGGTAATTCCTTCGGGCCCCTTAAGAGAGAGTTTAGATGCGCTTAAGGACTCTCAAGTGGTTATTATTAATGGTAAAAAAAATTTAGAATTTGAGCAAAAAATTTTACAATATAATAAAAACCTGTATATTTTTTACTCAAATTATTATTCTTTAAATTCAAATGAATTTAAGAAAAAAAAATTACTAGCACTAGCAGGAATTGCAAACCCTAAAAACTTTTTTGACTTACTTCTCAAAGAAGGGCTCGATATAGAAAAAAAAATCATTTTTCCCGATCACTATCAGTTTAAAAGGTCAGAAATAGTAAATATAGTGAAATATGCTAATGAAAGGAATCTTCAAATTGTAATGACTGAGAAAGATTACTTTAAAGTAAAAAAATTTAATTACAATGAAATAAAATATCTAAAAATTATATTGAAAATTGATAATTATGAAAAATTAATTAAGTTAATTTCAGATAAATATGATTAAGTTTTTAAAATATTTTTTTCAAGCAATTATTGTTTATTTATTTTTTATAATAGGAAAGTTAGTTGGTATTAAGTTGAGTAGAATAATATTCTCCTCGATTTTTAAATTAGTTGCACCTACTTTCAAATCCAAAAAAATTATAGATAAAAATCTTAGTATCTTTGCTTCAGAAGTTCCAAATATTAATAAAAAACAAATTATATTAGAAATGTGGGAAAACTATGGAATGACATTTATCGAGTATATATTTTTAAATACTTTTAGAAAAAATTCTTCCCATATAGAGTTTAAGGGTGATGAAAATCTAAATATTGCAATTTCAAAAAAAAGACCTTTGATCTTTGTCTCAGGTCATTTTGCAAATTTTGAATTAATGTCTATGGAAATAACAAAAAGAAATATTAAATTAGCTACAATCTATAGGCCGCTAAATAATATTTTTTTAAATCCATTTATGGAATTTCTAAGGAAAAAGTTTATTTGTAAGAATCAAATAAAAAAAGGATTGAACGGGGTAAGAGATGCTATTGAATACATAAAAAATGATTTTAGTATTGCTTTGATGATTGATCAAAGAGTAAGTGAGGGAGTGAAAATCAATTTTTTTAAGAAACCAGCTTTAACCACTACCCTTCCTGCTCAACTAGCATTAAAATATAAATTATCTATTGTTCCAGTTTTTATTCAACGAAAATCAAATAATAAATTTGTAGTAGAATTTCAAAATGAAATAAAGTCTGAAGACTTTCATGATAAACTTAAACTTACAAAAAAGTTGAATGAAGTTCTTGAAAAGATGGTAATGAGAAATCCAACTCAATGGATTTGGACTCATAATAGATGGAAATAGTTTATCTATTTAATTTTTGGTATTTTTTGTCTACCTCAATAGGAGAATAATAAGCTTCTTGCAAATCTACATTCCAATAATTTAAATCTTGTAATTTAATTTTTTTTCCTGAAACAGCACACAAGACATAATCTCCTTCTTCAATAATCTCGAAAGAATTGTGTTTGAAAAGAAGTTTAGCTTTTTTTTCAATCATGTTTAAATTATACATTATATCAATAGATATGAATATTGGATTAATAGGGAGTGGAGGCAGAGAACATGCTTTATGCCAAAAACTGTTTGAGTCAAGGTCCTCAAAAAAAATCTTTTGTTTTCCAGGCAATGCTGGCACTGCAGATATAGCAACAAATATTGACGTAGATATTCTAAACTTTAATAAGATTTATAAACTTATAAAGTTTCATAAAATTGATATTGTTATCGTTGGACCAGAAGAACCTTTGGTAAAAGGGTTGGTAAACTTCCTTAATAAAAAAAAAGTAAAAGTATTTGGACCAAATAAATATGCTTCAAAATTAGAAGGGTCAAAGGCATTTATGAAAAACTTATGCAAAGCTAATAAAATTCCAACTGCAAATTTTAAAATTTGTAGATCTTTAAGACATGTCAAAAATTTTTTAAAAATTAGTAATTTTCCAATAGTAGTAAAAGCAGATGGTCTTGCTGCTGGAAAGGGTGTAACTATTTGCAAAAATAAAAAAGCAGTATTAAATATCTCGGATGAAATTTTTAAAGGCAAGTTTAAATCTTCAAAAAAGGTTGTTTTAGAGGAATTTCTTAAAGGTGAGGAAGCAAGTTATTTTTTGGTCGTTGACAAAAATAATTTTAAATTTTTCGGTACAGCACAAGATCACAAACGTGTAGGAGAAAAAGATAGAGGCCCCAATACAGGGGGGATGGGTGCATATTCCCCAGCCCTTATCATAAATAAAGAGGTAGAAAAGAAAATTATTGAAAAAATTGTTAAGCCAACTTTAACCGCACTGAAGAAAAAAAAACAACCTTACAAAGGTATTTTATACGTAGGCTTAATGATAAAAAATAATGAGCCTTACTTAATAGAATATAATGTAAGAATGGGAGACCCAGAGTGCCAAGTAATATTACCAAGATTAAAAACAGATTTACTTTCAATTATTAAAAATACTATTAATGACAACCTAAAAAATATTAAAATTAAATGGCGAAAAGAGAAAAGCATGACAATAGTTTTATGTTCAAAGGGTTATCCAGGAAAGTATAAAAAAAATGTGAGAGTTAATAATCTAAAAGATTTAAAATTAAAAGAAAATAGTTTTATTTTTCATGCTGGAACTAAACTTTTCCAAAATAAGATTTATTCGGTCGGTGGAAGGGTTCTCAATATTACATCTATCGGAAATAATCTAACCAAAGTAAGAAAAGATATAATTAAAATTATAAAAAAGATTAACTGGAAATCCGGTTTTTTCAGAAAAGATATAGGTTGGAAGATAATAAATTAAAATGAGGATAATTAGTGGCAAATTGAAAGGAAGACAAATACAATTTGTAAAATCAAAGATAACTAGACCTTTAAAAGATTCTGTAAAAGAGAATATTTTTAATATTTTGAAACACTCTAACAAAATTGAAATCCAAATTAATAAAGCAAAAATATTAGACTTATATTCAGGTATTGGATCTTTTGGAATAGAGTGTATATCTCGTGGGGCTAAAAACGTAACCTTTGTTGAAAAAGAGCAAAAAATAATTAATTTATTGAAAGAAAATTTAATTAATTTATCGATCGTTAAACAAGCAAAAGTTTTCAATCAAGAAATAAAAAATACTAATAATTTTTTAAAATATAAATATGATATATTTTTTTTTGACCCTCCTTTTAAGGAGAATAATTTTATTGAAATCCTACAAAAAATAAGTAAGAAAAAATGTTTTAACAACAAACATCTTGTTATCATTCATCGTGAAAAAAATACTCATGATAAACTTGATGAAATTTTAAATGTTTTAATGACACGTCAATATGGACGTTCTGAAATTATCTTTGGCAAGTTTAACTTAGATTAATTTTAGTAATTTTTTTTACTTGCTCTACTGCTGGTTGATCAAATGGATTAATTCCCAATATTTTTCCAACAATAGAAATTTCTAAAATAAAATAAGAGAATAATTGACTTAGCGTCTCTTCATCGTATTTTTTGATTTTAAGTTCCCTAAAAGGAATTTTATTTTTTTTAAAAGTTTTTATTAACGCCTCTTTTTGTGCATTTCTAATTTCAATTAGATCTTTGTTATGTAGATAATCTATATATTTAGAGACTTTTTTTATCTTAATTTTTTTTCTTACATTCTCATCTAAGCTAAATATATGAAATAATTTATCCTTTGGTCCATCAAGGTATAGTTGTAACGCACTATGGTGGTCTTTCGGCGCTGAGGATATTACAGGCATTAGTCCCTTTCCTTTTTTTCCTAAGCTTTCAGCAATAAGTTGCTGACACCAATACAGAAATTTTTCTAATCTTGGTGAGTAGTTTAAAAATATAAGGCTCTTTAATTTTTTGTGACAAACTATATTGGCAACTTTAACACTACTCTCTTTAAGAAAAGATCCTTTAATTGATAAATAAAAATTTTTTAGATTTTTTCTGAGAGAGAAAATATTTATTCCCATAAGATACGCTGGCAAAATACCAACTTCAGACAAAACTGAATATCTTCCCCCGATATAATGTTTATGCTCGACATGAAATAAATTATATTTTTTTGATATTTCAAATAATGCATTATTTTTTTTTTCTGAAATTAAAATCAAATTTTTTTGATTTTTTTTTATTTTATTTATAAAAAAAAAATTTGAAATAGTTTCAATCGTATTGCCTGATTTTGAAATTACAATAAAAAGAACAGATTTTTTATTTATTTGTTGTTTAAAATCTAAGGCTTTTTCATAATCAATGTTATCAAAAAAAAATAAGTTCTTTTTAATTTTTTTTTCTAAAAACTTAAATATTGCATGAGATCCAAGGACTGAGCCCCCCATTCCAATAATTGCAATATTTTTATACTTTTTAAATTTTTGCAAATCTTTGATTTTAAAACTTAATCTGAATTTTTTACTTAAAATATTATAAACATTTTCCGGTTCGTCAATTTGAGCTGTTACTTCTTTTTCAATTTTGAAATATTTTTTATAAAATTTATTAGATAATTTTTTATTTAAATATTTTGGATATATATTATTTTCGAATATGAATTTATTATTTTTCACTTACGTATTCTATCTATTATAGTGTCTTCAACTGAGGATGGGTTATTTTCTTTTGGTTTGTTAGAGCTTGGAGATTTTAAAATTTTTTTAATTCTATCCTCATCTTCGTCATCTTTTTTTTTAGACAAAGAACCTGGCTCAGGAATTTTATTAAAATCTGGTGGCAAAACTAACGGCTCTTTTTTCTTCACTAAAAATTCATCTGTAGACTTTATTTTTTCATTTCTTAAAACTTTTCCTGCTTCCTCGAAGGTAGTACAAGAAAGCAAGATTGAAGGTAAAAATAAAGTTAATAAAATTTTTTTCATTTATTTGTCTTTTATAAAAAAACCTTTAGTTATGAAACATATAACGCCAATTGTAATAAAAATATCTGCAATATTGAATGTAAACCAATGAAAATTACCATAATGAATATCTATAAAATCTGGCACAGCTTTAAACAAAATTCTATCGTAAAAATTTCCAAGTGCTCCGCCGATTATAAGAGAAAATGCAGTTTTATCAAACTTGTCAGATTTTAATGAAATAAAAATTAAGGCAATTACAATTATTCCCACTATTACCGAAATAGTGTTATATATTAAATTAGAGTCAGTACTTAAAAATCCAAATCCAATTCCAGTGTTCCAGATTAAATCAAAATTCATGAAATCATTTATGTAAATAAGATTTTCATTTAAATTACTAAGCATGAAAGTTTTGGAATATCTGTCTAAAAAAAAAACAAAAAGAATTAGAAAAAACATTAAAATGTTCTCTTTTAAAAAAATAACTTTATTCATTATATAGTGACTTTCTGACAACGATCGCATTTTGTTTCTAAAATTTTCCAACATCTAGGACATTTAGACCCTTCTGCTTTTTTTACTTCAATTTTGAGATCACCTTTTTTATCAGTTTTTTGTTTTACAGCCTTAGAGGTAATAAAGTATTCCGCTAAATCTAATCCCTCTAAAAAATTAAAATTTTTCTCATCAGTAGAAATAGTTAAGTCAGCTTCAAGACTAGAACCTATTATTTTTTTTCCTCTTTTTTCCTCAATAGCTATGTTTGCGGCTTGTTTTATTTTGAACAAATTTATCCATTTCTCATTTAATTTTGGATTTTCCCAAACTTCTGGAATTATTGGAAAATTTTTCTCGTGAATACTATTTTTTTCCTTTCCTACCAAATTATAAATTTCTTCTGAAGTAAAAACCAATATTGGAGCAAACCATTTTAACAGACATTCTAAAATAATGTTTAAAATAATAACACAATTTTTTCTTTTTTTTGAATTTAAACTATCACAATAAAGAGAGTCTTTTCTAATATCAAAATAAAATGATGATAGATCTAAAGTACAAAAGTTTATTAGCTCTTTATAAAGTTTATGAAAATTATATTTATAAAAATTATCCTTAAAAGATTTTTCTATTTCAAATAATCTATGCAATATAAACTGTTCCAACTCATCAAATTCTTTAAATTTAATTTCTTGAAAATTTTGTGGATTAAATTCATCTTTCAAATTTCCAAGCATATACCTAAAAGTATTTCTTATTTTTCTGTAAGACTCTGCGTGTTGAGAGAGTATAGTCTTGTCAATTCTTATATCCTCTGCATAATCGGAAGCCGCAACCCAAAGTCTAAGTATATCTGCTCCATAGTTTTTAAGAATATCCTCAGGGGAAATTACATTGCCTAATGATTTTGACATTTTTAACCCTTTCCCGTCCACAACAAAACCATGCGATAAAATATTTTCAAAGGGTGCTTTGCCTCTAGTTCCACATGACTCTAACAACGAAGAGTGAAACCAGCCTCTATGTTGATCGGACCCTTCTAAATACATGTCTGCTGGCCATTTTAATTCTTTTCGTTTTTCGAGAACGAAGCTATGAGTAGAACCACTATCAAACCATACTTCGACAATATCATTCAATTTTTCATAATCAGCAGGATCATAATCCTCTCCAAGAAAAATTTTTGGGTCATCTGAGAACCAGCAGTCTGAACCTTGTTTCTCATAAATAGTTGCAATTCTATCTATAACTTTTTGATCTTTTAGAGGTTTTTTAGTTTTTTTATTGATAAAAATTGGTAATGGAACTCCCCAAACTCTTTGTCTTGAAACACACCAATCTGGCCTTCCCTCAATCATAGATAACAATCTTTCTTTCCCTTTGTTAGGGTAAAAAGTAGTTTCATTGATTGCTTTTATCGCTTTAGATCTCAAATCATTTTGTTGCATTGAAATAAACCATTGCGGTGTCGCCCTATAAATTAAAGGAGCTTTTGATCTCCATGAGTGTGGGTAGCTATGGTTTAACTTTCCATCTTTAAGTAATTTATTTTGCTCTTTTAATTTTTCAATTACAATTTTATCTGCTTTAAAAATATGTGTGTTCTGAAAGTAAGGTATTTCTTTAGTATAAAGTCCTGAGCTATCAACAGTATAGAGTGAAGGAATGTTATTTTTCAAACATAAATTAAAATCATCAGGGCCATGGCTTGGAGCGCAGTGAACAACTCCAGTTCCTTGTTCTAAATTAACAAACTGGGCATCTAGCATGGGTACATCATAGTCAAATTTCATATCAGAAAATGGATGTTTGCAAATTACTCCTTTAAAGTCTGAACCTTTAAAGGTTTTAAGTTCTTTGTAATTTTTGATTTCACAATCTTTTACTATTGAGTTAATTAAGTTTTTTGCAACTACAATTTTCTTCTCTTTAAAGTTTTCAAGCTCATCTATTTGTAAAACGGAGTATTCAATATTATTATTAAATGCTAATGCTTTATTTGCAGGTATAGTCCACGGAGTCGTGGTCCAAATTACTACGCTAGCATCTTTTAAATAGTCTTTATTGGATGATTTGATCTTAAAAGCAACGTAGATTGTATTTGAAGTATGATCCAAATATTCGACCTCGGCATCGGCTAAGGCAGTTTTTTCCACTGTAGACCACAAAACGGGTTTAAAACCCTGGTATAAACTTCCATCTAATAGAAACTTTCCAAGCTCTCTTACTATCTGAGCTTCTGCTTCAAAACTCATTGTCGAATAATAATTTTCAAAATCGCCAACTACGCCCAGTCTCTTAAATTCTTTAATATGAACATCAATCCAATTTTTAGCAAATTCCCTGCATTCCTGCCTAAAATCTTTAATTGGCACATCATCTTTATTTTTCTTCTTTTTTTTGTATTGCTCCTCAATTTTCCACTCTATGGGTAATCCATGGCAATCCCATCCGGGCACATAAATTGAGTCTTTACCATCCATTTGATGAAAACGTGAAATCATATCTTTTAATATTTTATTAAGGGCAGTTCCCATATGTATATGACCATTTGCATATGGTGGGCCGTCATGTAGAACAAATTTTTCTTTTCCTTTTGAAATTTTTCTCAATTTTTCAAAAATTTTAATTTGATCCCATTTTTTTAAAATCTCCGGCTCTTTAGTTGGTAAACTTGCTTTCATTGAAAAAGCTGTTTTAGGTAATTGTAATGAATCTTTAGACATTGTAATTTTTTGCCTTTTTAATATCAGTTTTTATTTGTTTCTTGAGCAATTCAATACTTTTAAATTTTTTCTCGCCTCTAATAAATTTTTTAAAACTCACACTTATCACTTTATTATATAAATTTTTATTAATTCCAAAGATATTTGTTTCTAATAATAAACTTTGTCCATTAAAAGTAGGTCTGTAACCAATATTAGCTATACCTTTTTTGTTAAAATCACTGGTTTTTACTTTTACCGCGTAAACACCAAGTCTTGGAACTACATAATTTCCCATTTTAAGATTACATGTTGGAAATCCAATTTTTCGACCCCTTTTTTCTCCCATAATAACCTTACCATCTACAACCCAGTTTCTATTTAATAATTTATTAACTTCTGTAATTTTTCCTTCCCTTATTTTTTTTCGTATTAAAGTTGAGGAAATTAATTTATTCTTCTTTTTGAAGGGATTAATAATTAAGTTTTTATAATCAAATTGTTTTTCAAATTTTTTGAGTGTCTTTATACTTCCTCTTCTTTTAAAACCAAATCTAAAATTTTTACTAACATACAAATATTTGCAATTTGTTTTTTTAAATATCATTTTTTCTATAAATTGTTCAGCTGATAATTTTGAAAATTTTTTGTTAAATTTTATAATTATAAGAAAATCAATTTTAAATTTTTTAAATTGATTTATTTTTTGGTATAATGAATTAATTCTATGACTTTTGATTCTTTTATTGAAAAACATCACAGGTATTGGCTCAAAAGTCATTATGCCGAAAGGAAGTTTATTTTTCATAGCTTTTTTTTTAGCTTCAAAAATAACTTTCTGATGACCTAGATGGACTCCATCAAAATTTCCAATTGCAAGCACACCCTTTTGATGTTTTTTTGTTAAATTAGCATCACTATAAGTTTTCATATTACCAAGTTAATTCTTTTTGAAAAAAATCAATTTTTACATTGTATGTTTCTGAAAGATTATTTAAATCTGAACTTTTATTAATTTCATCTATATGAACTCCGTGTGTAATAAATACACAATCTAAATTTAAATTATTTGCACCTTTGATATCGGTTCTTAAATTATCCCCTATGGCTAAAACTTTTTCATTTTTGCTAAAGCATAAATTATAGACTTCTGGGTGAGGCTTTCCAAAATATGAAACTTTACCTCCAAGTTCTTCGAAGATTTTTGCTATAGAGCCTGCACACAATTCCTGAACATTTCCTCTATGAACAGTTAAATCAGGATTTGTACAAATCAATTTTTTAGAAGTATGTTTTTTTAAAAATTCTCTATAATAATTCAAATTATCATTGTGATCATCAAATAAACCAGTGCACAAAATGAAATCACATTGGTCAATATTAGTTTTATTTTTTTTAACTTTGTCAAAAACTGATGTATCTCTTGGGGGCCCTAAATGAAAAAAAGTTTTACCAAATTTGTTTTGGTTTATCGCATACATTGCAGCTTCACCTGAAGTTATTACACTTGATAAATATTTTTTTTCCATTCCCATTTTTAGTAAAAAATTAATTACTTTCAAACTAGGCCTTGGAGCATTAGACAAAAAAACAACCTTTTTTGAATTGATTTTTAAGTTTTTTATTACTTCCATAGCTTTAGAATTCAACTTAATGCCGTTATGCACAACACCCCATAGGTCTATTATAAAAGTGTCATAGTTATTAGATATTTCTGACAGATGATTAAGCTCTCTCAATTTATTTATCTCTCTATTCTTTTAATAATCAAAAATACAGTATTTTCGAGGTTTTTTAATGATTTTTGCCTCTTGAAATCTCGTTTAAAACATACCATATCAGCACTACATTTAAATTTATAGGAGAAAATACATATGAAATTTAGACCTCTGCATGATCGTGTGCTTATAAAAGTATTAGACAGTGAAGAAAAAACCGCAGGTGGAATTATTATCCCTGATACTGCAAAAGAAAAACCTCAAGAAGGTGAAGTAGTTGCAGTAGGTCCAGGCTCAAAAAATGACAATGGAAAAGTTGCTCCAATGGATGTGAAAGTTGGAGATATTGTTCTTTTTGGGAAGTGGTCGGGGACTGATGTGAAAATTGATGGTAAAGAATACAGCATTATGAAAGAATCTGACATAATGGGAATTTCAAAAAGTAAAAAATAACATTTAGGAGAATAAAATGGCAAAAATTATTAAATTTGACACTGAAGCAAGATCAAAAATGCTTACTGGAGTTAATACTTTAGCTAATGCAGTAAAAGTTACATTAGGACCCAAAGGACGAAACGTGGTAATGGATAAATCTTACGGAGCCCCAAGAACCACAAAAGATGGCGTATCTGTTGCTAAAGAAATCGAATTAGACGACAAATTTGAAAATATGGGTGCACAAATGGTTAAAGAGGTTGCTAGTAAAACTAACGATAACGCTGGTGATGGGACCACTACTGCAACAATTCTTACTCAAGCTATAGTTAATGAAGGTTTAAAATATGTAACCGCAGGGATGAATCCTATGGATATCAAAAGAGGTATTGATAAAGCTGTAGAAAATGTGATCAATAAACTAAAAACTTCATCTAAAAAAGTTAAAGCGAATGAGGAAGTTGCTCAGGTTGGAACAATTTCAGCAAATGGTGAAAAATCAATAGGCGATATGATTTCAAAAGCAATGCAAAAAGTTGGTAATGAAGGTGTAATCACAGTTGAGGAAGCTAAAGGGGTAGAAACTGAGCTAGACGTAGTTGAAGGTATGCAGTTTGATAGAGGATACCTCTCGCCTTACTTTGTAACAAATACTGAAAAAATGACCACTGAGCTAGAGAATCCTTTAGTGCTTTTGGTGGAAAAAAAATTAACTAACTTACAACCTATGGTTCCGCTTTTAGAGTCTGTTGTTCAAGCGAACAGACCTTTGATGATAATTTCTGAAGATGTTGAGGGTGAGGCTTTAGCAACTTTAGTTGTAAACAAATTAAGAGGTGGTCTTAAAGTTGTTGCAGTAAAAGCACCAGGGTTTGGTGACAGAAGAAAGGCAATGCTTGAGGATATAGCTATTTTGACTGGTGGACAAGTAATCTCAGAAGATCTAGGTATTAAATTAGAAAATGTTAAAATCGGTGATCTTGGGTCTTGTAAAAAAGTAAAGATCGATAAGGAGAACAGCACAATTGTTGCTGGTGATGGAAAAAAGTCTGATATTGAAGCAAGATGCAATCAAATAAGGTCTGAAATAAATGAGACAACTTCTGACTATGACAAAGAAAAACTTCAAGAAAGACTAGCTAAGCTTGCTGGTGGCGTTGCTGTTATTAAAGTTGGTGGTGCTACAGAAGTCGAAGTTAAAGAGAGAAAAGATAGAGTTGAGGATGCGCTTAATGCAACAAGAGCTGCAGTGGAAGAAGGAGTGGTGATTGGCGGTGGATGTGCCTTATTGTACGCTGCTCAAGATTTAGATGGCGTTAAAGTAAAAGGTGATGACCAAAAAGCTGGGGTAGAGATTGTAAAAAAGGCTCTTCAAGCCCCAATCAGACAAATTACTGCAAATGCTGGAGTAGATGGATCAGTTGTAGTAGGTAAACTTTTGGAGGGGAAAAAATCTTCTCAAGGGTATGATGCTCAGAACGAAGAATATGTCGACATGTTTTCTAAGGGGATAATAGATCCAACTAAAGTCGTGAGATCAGCATTACAAGATGCTGCCTCAATAGCTGGGTTGCTAATTACAACTGAAGCAATGATCGCAGATAAACCAGAAGAAAAAGACTCAAGCCCAGCAATGCCTCCAATGGGTGGTGGAATGGGTGGTATGGGTGGTATGGGTGGAATGGGAATGTAAACTCAATATCCCTAAATAAAAATTTATAATCTTTAAAAAATATGGGTTTTTTTGATATTTTTTTATCGACTGTGTAATAAATTTAATTTATATCATTTTTCTCTAAATAAATTTAAGAACTTATTAATATGAAAATTCTAATAATGGGGTTGCCCGGAGCAGGCAAAACAACTTTAGCCTCAAAACTTGTGAACTTGTTAAATGCGAAATGGTTAAATGCGGACGAAGTAAGAAAAGAAGCAAATGATTGGGATTTTTCTCCAGAAGGTAGAAATAGACAAGCTAAAAGGATGGCAGATTTTGCAAATAAATACAAATCAGAGGGTAAAATAGTAATTGCTGACTTTGTTTGTCCAACGCCTAAAGGACGAGAATTATTTGCCCCAGATATCTTGATTTGGGTAGATACAATCAAAGAAGGAAGATTTGAAGATACTAATAAAGTTTTTATTCAACCAGAAAAATTTGATTTCAGAGTTACAGAAAAGAACGCTGAAGTTTGGTCAATTAAAATCGCTGATAAAATAACACCTTATAAATGGGATAATAAAAAACCGACTGCTCAAATGCTTGGAAGATGGCAGCCCTGGCATTTAGGACATCAAACATTATTTGAAGAAATAATAAAAAAGACTGGTCAAGTTATTATTATGGTAAGAGATGTTCAAGGTCTTGATGATAATCCTTTTGATTTTAATACTATAAAAAAAACGATAGATGAAAAATTAAGTCCAGATTTCGAAGGGAGATACAAAATTATACTTGTGCCTAATATCACAAATATTTGTTATGGCCGTGGAGTTGGGTATAAATTAGAAGAAATTGTTTTACCTGAAAAAATACAAGACATATCAGCAACAAAAATAAGGAAACAGTTAAGAGATCAAGGCAAATTAAAATAACTTTATCTAAAAATGTAATTTTACTTGCCTAAAAAATTTAATAAATTTTCTAATTTCTTTGTTTTTTTTTTGGCATAAAATAAACATGCTGTAGAATTTAATATTAATCCGTCTTTTAAAACTCTTAAGTTATTATCGGCCAAAGTTTTTCCGGATGAAGTTATATCGGTAATTATTTCAGAAGATCCAATAAAAGGATATGTTTCTGTAGCTCCAAGACTAGTGATTAACTTATATTGTGTAACTCCCCTGGAAATTAAAAATTCGTTAGTTAAATTTGGATATTTTGTAGCTACTCTTAACCTGCGGTTTATTTTAGATCTAATATCAAATGATACCTCTTCAAGATCAGCAATGGTCTGAACGTCTATCCAATCTTCTGGCACTGCAACCACTAGGTTAGCATTACCAAAATCTAGTTTTTTTTGAACCTTTATTTTATTCTGCAAAATTTTATCGGACTCTTTTAGAAGATCTAGACCAGATACACCTATGTCTAAAGTCCCGTCACCAAGTCTTTGAATAATTTCTTTAGCGTGAAGAAAAATAATCTTAATATTTGGCTCATTTTCAATAGAGCCAAAATAATTTCTTTCTTTTTCACTTTGTAAGATCTTATGACCCCTATCATTGAAAAATGATATTGATTTATCTTTTAATCTTCCTTTACTTGGTAAACCTATGGTAATAAAATCTTTCATATATTTTTTAAATTAATCGCAGCACCAACAGCTGGAATATTTTTTTTGGCTCCCAGACTTTTAAGTAAATCATCATAACGACCTCCCCTAGCTATTTCTTTTTTACCTGAGAATACTTCAAACACAATTCCAGTATAATATTCTACATCTCTTCCAAAATTTGCAATGTAGTAAATATCTTGATTAAGTTTTCTTAAATTAAGAATAGATTTAAAGTCTTTGAATATATTTTCTTTGAGATTATTTTTTTTAGCAAAATCTAATAATCTCTCGTCTAGTTTTGAGAGTTTACAGTTTATTTTTAAAAAGGATTTAATAATTTTGACAATTTTTTTCCCGTCAGCAAAAGATCTTGGATCTTTAATTTTTTTATCAAATCTTTTTAATATTTCTGATATTGATCTCCCAGCAACTATTTTAGCCTGGTCTATTTTTTTCATTTCATAGAATCTTTTTTTGTCTGCATCAAAATTTACTGCATCTATATCAGTATTTTTTTCCAATCTTTTCAAAAGCTCCTCGAAATATCTTGGTCTCCAAAAATGTCTTATAAGTCTAAGCTTCCATCTATCGGGCATATCCAGAGCATTAATTAAACTTTTAAATAAACTAATATCTCCAACTTTAATTAAAATTTTTTTTCTCTTTATCTTTTTTGCTGAGCTTAAAATTGTACTTATAATTTTAAAATCATCTTGAATTTGATTTTTTGAACCTAGAATTTCAATCCCCAATTGGTCATTGATAAAATTTGCGCTATTATTACCTGATCTTCTATATGCTTGACCGGAATAATAAATTTTTGAGGAAGATTTTTTTTGTAAGAAACTTATACATGAAGCTACAGTCAAATCTGGTCTTAAGCACATTGTTTTTCCATCCTCTCTATCAAATGTTAGCATTGAGCTTCTAAATTTTTCTCCTGACCTCTCAATAATATATTCTGAGTCTAAAAGAACATCAGGTTCTGATAAAACAAAACCATTCCTTTTAAAATTTTCAATTATTACTTCAGATAATTTTTTTGATTTCATTGACTAATTGATTAATCTTAATTGATTGTTCTTTACCACTTTTTAGATTTCTTAGAGTTGGTTTACCAGATTTTATCTCGTCTTCTCCATATAAAATGACAGCTGGAGATTTTATTTTATTTGCATATTCCATTTGTTTTTTTAATTTATTATCTCCAGGATAAATTTCTACGCTGATACCAGCTTTTCTTAGTATCGTTTGTATTTTTATGTATTCTTTAAATGAATTTTTCTCAAAAACACAAATTACAATGGGTTTTGATTGCTTTATTTTAAACTTCTTTTTCTGCATCAATGCATAAACTAATCTATCTAATCCTATTGAAATACCTGTAGCGGCAGCATCAAAGTTACCAAAATTATTTACTAAATTATCATATCTGCCTCCACCACCAATAGAGCCAAATTGAATTACTTGGCCTTTTTTGTTTGTTATATCAAACTTTAAATTCACTTCAAAAATTGCTCCGGTGTAATATTCTAGCCCTCTTATAATAGATGGATCAAATTCAAAATTATTGAAGTTATAATCTTTAAAAATTTTGAATATTTCAATCAGATCTTCTGTTTCAGGAGTTTTTTTCTTTAGTGTTTCTTCTATAGTTTCAATATCTTTGGATTTTAAATTAGCACCTATGGTGAAATCTCCAGATTTATCTTTTCTGCCAGCACCTAACAATTCTTTTACCCCATCCCAGCCAAGTCTATCAATTTTGTCTAGAGCTCTTAAAGTAGTAAGTTTTTGCTGATTTTCTTTTAAGTCTATTTTTTTAAATAACTCTTCAGTTATTTTTCGTGATGAAATCTTTACTATATACTCTGATTTAGTAAGACCACATTTTTCAAGAATTTCTGAAATCATGACACATAACTCAGCATCTGCTTGTAAACTTTTTGTTCCCACAAAATCAGCGTCGAATTGTAAGAATTCTCTAAACCTACCAGGACCTGGTTTTTCATTTCTCCAAACTGTGCCTAGCTGATATCTTTTAAATGGCTTTTGAATTTCTAAATAATTTTTTGCAACGTATCTCGCAAGTGGAGCCGTAAGATCATATCTTAAAGATAACCAATTATTTTCATCTTTGAATGAAAATACGCCCTCGTCAGGTCTTTCTTTATCAGGTAAAAATTTTCCTATACTATCTGAATACTCAAAGCTAGGTGTTTCAAGATATTGGAAACCGTACTTAATCATAATTTCTTTGATATTAGAAATTATAAAATCTCGTACTAATAATTCTTTCTCTTGCCTGTCTACAAACCCTAATGGAAGTTCTTTAGAAGGATTTTTATTTTTATTTTTTGTCATTTTTTGGTACAGCAGGGTGGATTCGAACCACCGACCCCTAGTTCCACAAACTAGTGCTCTAACCAACTGAGCTACTGCTGCATCCCTGTTATATTTATCTTAATTTTAATTAAATTTATATGTTTTTGATTATAAGCTAAGCAATAGCCTAGCGTGCATTCTGTGCGAATGTGATCTTAAAGTTGGAATGACTCTCATTTTTATAATCATGATTCTATATTTAAAAAATAATTGTGACTTTTTCAAGATGAAATTAGCGGGACAAAAAAATAGTAAAGACTAATTCGATGTCCCGATAATCAGTGATTTTGGAAATTTAGATTAAGATGTTTTCTGCAGTTTGACTGCTGAAGGACCTTTTTCTGTGCTCTCCACTTCAAACGTTAACTCATCACCCTCGTTTAAATATTTTAAACCAGCTTCTCTAACCGCAGAAGAATGGACGAACACGTCTTTTTCTTTGTCTTCTCTTTCAATGAAACCATATCCTTTAGTACCATTGAACCACTTTACTTTACCTTTTAGTGTACTCATATTTACTTTATTTCCTTATTTTTTATTAACTTCAACTAACTAAAAGTTAGTCTTGATCACCTTTAATAGATTTGCTTTGTAAAAGTCAATAGAAGAAATATATTATTTGACGCAATTGTTTTTTTGCAACAATATTAAGATATAAGGGCTATTAATGCTGTTAAAGCTACTAATCCTAAGCCTCCATAGACTAATTTATTTTTTTGTAAGTGCAAACTTAATTTTTTAATAGGCGAATCTTTGTAGGTCAAGTTGCCTTCACTTAAATATGATGATTTATTGAAACCTTGGTCTCTTCCAATCTGAAGAAATTTTGATTTTCTATGATCATATATCTCTTCTTTACTGAGACTCTCAAAGTTTTTTAAATTCTTTATAATAGAATATTTTATATCAGCAGCTATACTATCTGGATCCCTATGCGCACCACCTAGTGGCTCTGGAATTACTTCATCTATAATTTTTAATTTTAATAAATCGTTAGCTGTCAACTTCATTGCTTCAGCTGCCTGTAAAGATTTACTAGGGTCTCGCCAAAGTATGGAAGCACATCCTTCTGGTGAAATAACTGAATAAATTGAATTCTCTAACATTATTACTTTGTTTGATGATGCAAGTGCAATCGCTCCCCCTGAACCACCTTCACCAATAATTATAGAAATATTTGGAACTTTTAATGACATGCAACACTCTATCGAATTAGCTATAGCTGAAGCCTGTCCTCTTTGTTCAGCTCCAATACCTGGATACGCCCCAGGTGTATCAATAAAACTTATAACTGGTATTTGAAATCTATCGGCTAACTTCATTAGTCTGATACATTTCCTATATCCCTCTGGTCTCATCATTCCAAAATTTCTTTCTATCCTGCTGCTTAAGTCTTCACCTTTTTCTTGCCCGATAACTAAAACCGATTTATTATCAATTAATCCAAATCCAGCAATTACAGATTTATCATCTCCAAAATATCTATCCCCTGAAAGCAAAGTGAATTGAGAAAATATTTTTTTGATGTAAAAATTTGCTTTTGGACGATCTTCGTGTCTAGCTACTTGGGTTCTTTGCCAGCTGTTTAAGTTTGAATAAATTTCTTCTAATTTTTGATTAATTTCTTGTTGGGTATTTTTAATCTTATCTGTGTCAACTTCGGTTATCCCCTCAGAACCAAAAGGGCTTTTTAAACCATCAACTTCTTGTTCTAGTGCTTTAATTTCTTTTTCAAAATCTAAATAATTTTTCATAAAAAATGTTACAATAAATACAGTATTATTATATTATAGAATAATGTAAAGGTCGGCTCGATATGAAAATGATAGAAAAAAACGGGTTAAAAATAAGCTCAACATTGTTTGAATTCATTAATAATGAAGCAATACCAGGTACTAATGTGAACTCAGATAAGTTTTGGTCAAATTTTTCAGAAATCGTTCATGAGCTGGCTCCCATAAATAAGAATTTAATTAAAAATAGAGAATCAATACAAAAAAAAATTGATGATTGGCACAAATCAAAAAAAGGTTCTGAATTTAATAAAAACGAATATCTAAGTTTTTTAAAATCAATTGATTATTTAATTGAAGAAAAAAATAACTTTTACATTGAAACCTTAAATGTTGATGAAGAAATATCATCTATAGCCGGGCCACAACTTGTTGTTCCAGTTGACAATGCTAGGTATGCTCTTAATGCTGCAAATGCAAGATGGGGGAGTCTTTACGACGCTCTATATGGCACTGATGTGATACCAGGTGAAAAATTTAAGGAATATAACAAATTAAGGGCCTCAAAAGTCGTTGATTATGTGAGAATTTTTTTTAATAAAAATTTTCCACTATCCAAACTAAATTGGAAGGAAATTACAAAAATTGGAATTGAGAATGAAAAATTATTCGTAAAGAAAGGCTCAAATCAAGATTATCTGAAAAACAATAATCAATTTATAGGCTTCAATGGTGATAAAAATAATCCGAAGTCGATCTTGTTAAAGAATAATAATTTACATATTGAAATCATAATTGATCCGAACAGTGTTGTTGGTAAAAACGATCAAGCATCTATCTCTGATGTTGTTGTTGAATCAGCTTTATCTACAATTATAGATAATGAGGACTCAGTTGCTGCAGTAGACTCTGAAGACAAAGTGAAGTGTTACAGAAATTGGTTAGGTCTTATGAAAGGAGACTTAGTAGCAAATTTCGAAAAAAATGGAAAAAAGTTTACAAGAAAATTAAATCCAGACAGAATTTACACTTCAAAAGAAGGTAAGAAAATTATTTTGCATGGTCGTGCTTTACTTTTGAATAGAAATGTCGGCCATTTGATGACAAACCCTTCAATTATTTTAAGAGATGGATCTGAAATTCCTGAAGGTATTTTAGATGGATTTGTATCTAATTTATGCGCATTGCATGATTTTAAAAATAAAAAAAATTCAAGAACTGGATCTACTTATATAGTTAAACCAAAAATGCATGGACCAAAGGAAGTGGCTTTCACAGATAAATTATTTGAAAAAATTGAGGAAGTCCTAGGTATGAAAAAATATTCTATAAAAGTTGGTATTATGGATGAAGAGAGAAGAACAACAGTGAACTTAAAAGAATGTATTAGGCAAGTAAAAAATAGAATTGTTTTTATAAACACAGGTTTTTTAGATAGAACTGGTGATGAGATGCATACCTCTTTTGAAGCTGGACCAATGATATTTAAAGGAGACATGAAAAAATCAAAATGGCTAAATGCATATGAAAATTGGAATGTCGATGTTGGACTTGAATGCGGTTTTTCCGGAAAGGCTCAAATTGGAAAAGGCATGTGGGCTATGCCAGATCAAATGGGAAATATGATGAAGCAAAAAATTGGTCATCCAAAGTCAGGTGCAAACTGTGCCTGGGTTCCCTCTCCAACTGCAGCTACTCTTCATTCGCTTCATTATCATGAAATAAATGTATTTGAGGAACAAAAAAAAATTAAATCACGGGTTAAAGCACAAGTGAAAGATATTTTAGAAATACCAACAGCTGATAGACCCAACTGGTCTCTAGAAAATATTAATCGTGAATTAGAAAATAATGCTCAAGGTATACTAGGATATGTTGTTAGATGGGTTGATCAAGGTGTTGGATGTTCAAAAGTTCCAGACGTAAACAATATAGGCCTTATGGAGGATAGAGCCACATTAAGGATATCTTCTCAACATATTGCTAATTGGTTGTTTCATGGAATTTGTAAAGAAGAACAAGTAAAGAGTATAATGAAAAAGATGGCAAAAATAGTAGATGAACAAAACAAAGATGACCCGAATTACAAAAAAATGTCAGATAATTTTGAAAAATCAATAGCATTTTCAGCTGCCTGTGATTTGGTTTTTAAAGGTAGAGTTCAGCCCTCTGGGTATACTGAGCCTTTATTGCACCAAAAAAGATTAGAAGCAAAAAAATTAAATTAATCAGTTACAGGCACTCTGTTTTTAAATGCTGAAAATAAAGTACCATCATCAAGCTGTTCTATTTCGCCTCCTACTGGAAGACCTTGGGCTAATTTAGTTATTTTAATTTTATCGTTTTTGATTGTATCTTCAATGTAATGAGCAGTTGTTTGACCTTCAACAGTGGCGCTTGTAGCTATAATTACCTCTTTAAGATTATTTTTTTTTATTCGCTTTATTAGAGATTTAATCAGTAAATTTTTTTGCTCATAATTTTCGTTAGAATTCATTGTCCCACCCAAAATATGATAGTGACCTTTAAATATATTAGCTGATTCAATAACCCACATGTCTGCTAAATTTTCAACTACACATATTTTATCATATGAGTTATCTGATGAGCATATACAAATTTTATCAATTATTTTTAAATTTCCGCAGTCCTCACAGCGAACAACATTTTTGAATACTTGTGCTAATGATTTAGCTAAAGGCTTGATCATATTTTCTTTGTTATTAATTAATTTTAAAATTATTCT
Source organism: Candidatus Pelagibacter communis (assembly GCF_001179945.1). Classification (GTDB taxonomy): domain Bacteria; phylum Pseudomonadota; class Alphaproteobacteria; order Pelagibacterales; family Pelagibacteraceae; genus Pelagilacustribacter; species Pelagilacustribacter ubique_A. Next base: position 28,247 of record NZ_CVSG01000062.1, read on the forward strand.
TTTTGCAGATTTTGGGCCTAAACCAGGAAGTTTTGAGAATTGCCTTATTAGTTCTTTGATTTCAGTAATATCGTTATCCATTAAAAAGGTAATTTAAAATCCAACGGCAGATTTAAACCACCCGTGACTTTAGATAATTCTTCTGCTGATTTTTTTTTTAAGTTTTCTTTAGCATTATTATACGCTGCAATGATTAAATCATTTATTATTTCCTGACTTTCTTTTTTTGCAGCATCTGTAATTTCAATAGATTTGATTTCATAGTCCCCTGTCAAAGTAACTTTGACTAAATTACCCCCGGACATTCCGTGAACTTCAATCCTTTTAATTTGATCCTGGGCTTGCTTCATTTTTTCTTGCATTGCTTTGGCTTTAGATAACATGTCTGAAAAATTATTCATTTACTCCTCCTCTTTAATTTCTATGAGTTCGGCATCTGGAAAAGCGGACTCAAAATCTTTTGCAACTTTACTTGTTTTAAATTCCTTAATTGTATTATTTTGATTTTCTAAATTCTTTTCATAAATACTTTTTGCCTTTACGTTTTTACTCAAAGAAATTATCCATCTTTCGCCTGTCCAATTAAGTAGCTTTTCAGTTAAATTCTTAATGAAATTTTTATTTAACTTTTCATTGAAACTTATATCAATTTTACCTTTTTTAAAACTTACTAACTTTACATTTCTCTCTAAATCATATTTGAGTTCTATTTCTTTTTCTTTGTTCGATAAATCAATTAAATCCTGAAAACTTGTTATTTTTATTTTTGACTTTTCATTTGTTTCGTTAATATTTTTAGACGGACTTGTCTTAATTTGGTTCGTGCTTTTTAATTGACTTTTCGTTCCATTAGATAATTTTGTTTCTATGTTTTTTTCTTCATTTTTTTCGTTTGAATAGTTTTCTCGACTTGAAATATCCTGTTCACTTCTTCCGATATCTTTTTTCTCTAAATTAAGACCTTTTAAATGAGTAAGTTGCATAATGTACATCTCTAGCGTTAAATTTTCATTGCCAACAATTCTAAGATCATCAATTGTTTTAATTGTAAGTTGCCAAAATAATGAGATGTCCTGTATGTCTATATTTTTAGAATATTTGTCAACCATTTCAATCTCTGTTTCTGAAATTGATAAATCTTTTTCAATTGGACCTAAATTTATTCTTCTTGAAAAAAGGTAAAGAACTTCTAAAACATCATTTAAAAAATTTTTTGCATCTAAACCATCACTTATTAGTTCATTTAAAGATCTTATAGCTTCTTTCTCATTTCCACTTAAAACTTCCTTTAATAAACTTATTACTTTGCCCTTATCGGCGAGACCTAGCATTTTTCTAACGTCTTGTTCTGTTATTGTTTTATCTGTGGTTATAAACTGCGAAATTAAAGCACGATCAAGCAAAGAGATAGCATCTCTCACTGATCCCTCTGAAGTTCTGGCAATCAGCTGAATTGCTTCGTCTGATATATTTCCTTTTTCATTATTAGATATATTTTTTAAATGGACACAAAGTTTGTTTATACTCACCCTTTTAAGATCAAATCTTTGACACCGAGATAATATTGTAACAGGAATTTTTCTTACCTCTGTCGTAGCTAATATAAATTTTAAACTTGATGGTGGTTCCTCTAAAGTTTTTAATAAACCATTAAAGGCCTGTTTTGAAAGCATATGTACTTCATCAATAATAAATATTTTATATTTAGCGCTAGTGGGACTATATTTTGAATTCTCAATCAATTCTCTTATGTCGTCTATACCAGTCTTAGATGCTGCATCCATTTCTAAAATATCTATATGATTTGAATTAATGATTTCCTGACAAGTGTTACAAAAGTTTCCATCAGAACAAATAACATTTGTATTATTATTTTTTTCGCAATTTAAAGCTTTAGCAATTAATCTAGCTGTTGTAGTTTTTCCAATACCCCTTATTCCGGTCAAGAGATATGCATTTGGCGTTTTATCAAGTTTAATAGCATTGGTAATTGTTTCGGACATTACTTCTTGACCAATTAAATCTTTAAACTCTTGTGGCCTATATTTAAGTGCTAAAATTTTTTTTGTCATTTAAAAGAGGCAGGCAACAACCTGAATAATTTTCACTACGGCTGCTTCCTTTCAGACCTGACCGGGTTTATGAAACATCCACCTGATGCCAACCTCAATATGAGTATATCAAGATAAAATTAAATACTACAAGAGTAGAATCAGAATTTGTGGACTATTTTTGCCTAAACGTTGAAGCCTCATAAACTCCCAAAATATCTAAAGTTTCAGTATGAAAACCAAGTTCCTCAAGAGCTTTTTTTACCCCAGGTTGTTCAATATGACCTTCAAGATCCAAATAAAAGTTTGCCTGATCAAAAGTATTTTTTACAGAAAAACTTTCAAGCTTTGTTAAGTTTACTTGATTTGTAGCAAATCCACCTAAACACTTATAAAGTGCTGATGGTTCACTTTTTACTCTAAAAATACAGCTAGTTATAAATTTTTTGTTTTTAGTGAATTCGGGTTGCTCAATATTTTTTCCCATTATTAAAAAACGAGTGATGTTACCTTTCTCATCCTCTATGTTTTTCTCTAAAATCTTTAAATTATAAATTTTTGCTGAAAGTTCTGAAGCTATCGCTGCAATCGATTTATCTTGTCCTTCAGCTAAGTCTTTTGCAGATCCAGCTGTGTCTGCCGAAATTATTGGTTTAAATTTTCTTTTATTAATAATATTTTGGCATTGACCAATCGCTTGCGCGTGACTTCTTACGAATTTGATATCATCAATGTTAGCTTCTCGTTTACATAACAAATTATGTTCAACAGCTTGGAAGTGCTCACCGTGAATTTGTAACTTATATTTAGGTAGTAAATAATGAATATCAGCAACTCTTCCTGCCAATGAATTTTCTATCGGTATCACAATTTTAAAGTTCTGGTCACTAAATGCGTGCTTGAACGTCTCCTCAAATGTTGCGCAAGTTTTTATTTCAGCCTCTTTATAAAGGCTTTCAGCCGCAATATGAGAGTAGGCTCCAAGTTCGCCTTGAATAGCTATCTTAGTTTTACTCATTTTTTTCCATAATTTTTTTTATTTTCATTAAATCTGTTTCTGTATCTACACTTAAAGGTGAGGAATTGATATAGCCAACATGTATGGACATTTTATTTTCCATAGCCCTTAGCTGCTCTAATCTTCTCTCTAACTCAAGTTTTGATCTTTTCAAACTTACATACCTTAATAAAGCTTTATTAGTAAAGGCATATATACCTACATGATGATAAACTTGATTTTCTTGTGTAATTTGACTTCTTACGAAATCTAATGCTTTTGTAAAAATTCCTGAATTCATTTTTTTCTCCACCACTACTTTAACAACATTCTGATCTTTGAGTTCAGTCTTTGAATTTAATTCACTTGCTAAAGTTCCTATGTCACATTTTTTTAAATTCATATATTCAATTAAAGCTCGAATAGCTAGTGGATCAATATTTGGCATGTCTCCTTGAAGATTTACAATTATTTCAGCTTCACAATTTAAGGTTTTCTTAAAAACTTCAAAAACTCGATCTGTTCCTGTTTCATGATTATCTTTCGTCAATATGCCTTTACCGCCAAATTTTTTTACTAAATCAACGATCTTTTTATCAGGTGATGCTACGAAGACCTCACCTGAATTAGACTTTTTTGCTGCATCATAAACATGAAGAATCATCTCTTTATTGTTTATAAGTTTTAGAGGTTTATTAGGTAATCTCTTAGCATCTAATCTTGATGGTATTATTATTGCAGTTTTATTCATAATTATGCGTCTTAGAGACGCAAAAAAATTTGGTAATTTTAAGTTTTTTTTCAAAAACTCATGTTATACGTCTAAATATTACTTACCAAAATTATGGATAGTTTTGAAATAAATAAGATAATAGCTGCAGTGCTTTTAACCGCCTTAATTGTTATTGGTATTGGAAAATTTACTGACATATTATTTCATGTAAAAAAGCCAGAACAATCAGCTTATAAAGTTGAAGGTTTGGAGGTCGCCAAAGCTAATGTAGCAGGTGAGATAGATACAAAGACTCCAGAGGTTGTTGATATCAAAGCACTACTGGCTATGGGAGATTTAGCTCATGGAGAAAAAGTTTTTAAAAAATGTAGCGCTTGCCATATGATTGCAGCAGGAGGAAAAAATATGATAGGTCCAAATTTGTGGAATGTGATTGGAAGAACAGCTGGTTCAGTAAGTGATTATAAATATTCTAAAGCAATGGTTGCTTATGCTAAAGAATGGTCTTTTGAAGAAATGAATAGTTATCTCATTAAACCACAAGCGTATATTAAAGGGACTAAAATGGCATTTGCAGGTCTCAGAAAAGAAAAAGATAGAGCTTCAGTTATTTTATACATGAATTCAAAAGGTGATAATCCAAAACCTTTACCTTAATCTATACACCACTTAATAATACTTTTTTGAGCATGCACTCTATTTAATGCTTGTCTCCAAACCACCGATTGCTTTCCATCTATTACATCATTTGTAACCTCTTCTCCTCTTCCCACTGGAAGACAATGCATAAAAATAGCATCTGAATTTGCCTTGCTCATTAATTTCTTATTAACTTGATAAGGTTTTAAAGTTTTCTTTTTAGAAATTTTATTTACTTTATCATTCATTGAAACCCATTTGTCAGTCATTACACAATCAGCACCTGTAGCAGCTTCTAGAGGTTTAGAAGTAATTGTTAATTTTACTTTCTCTTTTTTCGCTAGCTTTAATATACTCTTATTTGGAGAATATTTTTTTGGACAACCAATGTTAAGTTTAAAATTAAATTTTCCGGCAGCTTCTATTAAGGAATTTGACATATTATTATTACCATCTCCAATCCAACAAACAGTTTTCCCTTCAATAGAGCCATTACTTTCTTCATAAGTAAGAATATCAGACATAATTTGACATGGATGGCTCACATCTGAAAGACCATTGATAATTGGTACATCTAAATGTCTTCCAAACTCCTCTAGATTTTTGTGAGATGACGTTCTCAACATAACGATGTCTACATACTCCGACAGAACTTTTGCCGTATCTTTTAAAGTTTCCTCTCCCTTACCGTAATGTATGCCATCTGGATTTAAAATAATTGATGATCCACCTAATTGTTTAACAGCAATGTCAAATGACATTCTTGTTCTTGTTGAGGGTTTTTCAAAAATCATAGCCATCGACTTACCTTCAAAGGGCTTATCTTCATCAGGTGCAGATTTATTTAATCCAGATCTATTTTGCTTTCTCTTCTTTGCTTCCTCAATAATCGCTCTAAGCTCTACTGAAGAACAGTCAGAGATATTTATAAAGTTTTTCATTTAAAATTTTTTGCAAACTTTCTCTATTATTTTTAAACCTAAGTTTATCTCGCTCTTTGTTACATTCAAAGGAGGCAAAAGTCTGACAACATTTTCAGCAGCTCTTACTGTCAATAAATTATTATCTAAAAGTTTTTGAATAAATTTAGCTTGATTTACGTGAAGACAAAGTCCAATCAGTAATCCTTTGCCTCTAACTTCTTTAATAATCTTTGGATACTTATCTTTTATTTTATCAAGTTGATTTATAAAATATTTTCCGTTTTTACTTACATTATTTAAGAAACCTTTTTTAAACATGATATCCATAACTGCATTTCCCGCGCTCATTGCTAAAGGGTTTCCTCCAAACGTTGAGCCATGAGTTCCGGGCTTCATGCCTGATGCTACTTTTTTATTTACTAAAACTGCACCTATTGGAAAGCCGCCACCGATACCTTTTGCTATTGGGACAATATCAGGTTTTATTTTCGCATATTCAAAAGCAAAAAATTTGCCACTTCTTCCGATGCCGCATTGAACTTCATCAAGAAT
>NZ_CVSG01000063.1 GCF_001179945.1 Candidatus Pelagibacter communis
AGTACTTAATTGCCACCCTTGCATTCTTGATTTTATTTTCTCAATATTCGCTAATTTCCATTCATTACTAATATTTCCAGTCGCTATCGTCCATCCTATAACAGGGGGTAATGCTCCAGCGGCCCCACCTATAACAATATTTTGTGGAGTTTTCCTTTTTAACCAAATTGTATAAACAAAAAAATAAAAAGCAATTGTTGATGCTAATAAAATTGCAGAAATTAAGTTCGCTGAGAAGTAAATGATGCTTACCGACAAAGTTGATAAAATTACGCCAAAATATAAAGCTTGATCTTTTTTAACCTTTCCAGTTGGAATAGGTCTTAAACAAGTTCTACTCATTAAAGCATCTAGATCAGACTCATACCACATATTAAGTGTTCCAGCAGCTCCAGAGCCTATAGCTACCGCTAGTAAAGAAATACAAGCAGAAGTAAAATCTACATTATTTGGAGCTATTAATAAACCAACCATACAGGTAAATAAGACTAAAGACATTACTCTTGGTTTCATTAAATTAAAAAATGAATTTAGGTCCAAGGCTAAACCAAGTTTAGAGTTTCTAGTTTTTATACTTATCTGGCTCAATTACTTTACTTTAGGTAGCTCTTCAAAAGTATGGAATGGTGGCGGTGATGACACTGTCCATTCTAGAGTTGTTGCTCCTTCTCCCCATGGATTTGGTTCTGCTTTTTTCTTTTTCATAAAAGCGTACAATAAATTTAATAAAAATACCGCTAGGCCGATGATAGATATATATGAACCAATTGAAGAAATATAATTCCAACCAGCAAATGCATCTGGATAATCTGCATATCTTCTTGGCATTCCTGCTAATCCTAGGAAATGTTGAGGGAAAAATATTAAGTTGACACCTATGAATGTTAACCAAAAATGTAATTTTCCCAAAAATTCTGAATATTCATAACCTGTCATTTTACTAAACCAATAGTAAAATCCTGCGAAAATTGCATACACAGCGCCCATCGATAATACGTAATGGAAATGCGCTACAACATAATAAGTGTCATGAAGCGCGGTATCTACACCTGCGTTTGCAAGAACCACGCCAGTTACACCTCCTAAAGTAAATAGAAAAATAAAACCAATAGCCCATAGCATAGGGGTCTGAAAGCTTATAGAGCCTCCCCACATTGTTGCTATCCAAGAAAAAATCTTAATTCCAGTCGGCACTGCAATAATCATTGTTGCAGCTAAGAAATAAGCTTTTGTATCTGTGTCTAATCCAACCGTATACATATGGTGAGCCCAAACAACGAAACCAACAACTCCAATAGCCACCATCGCATAGGCCATTCCGAGATAACCAAACACAGGCTTCCTTGAAAAAGTTGAAACTATATGGCTTATCATTCCAAAACCTGGCAAAATTAAAATGTATACTTCTGGATGACCAAAAAACCAAAACAAATGTTGAAATAGAACTGGATCTCCGCCTGTTTGTGCTTCAAAAAAAGCGGTTCCAAAATTTCTATCTGTCAAAAGCATTGTTATAGCTCCCGCTAAAACTGGTAGAGACAATAAAAGTAAAAATGCTGTTACTAAAATTGACCATGAAAATAATGGCATTTTGTGTAAAGTCATACCAGGAGTTCTCATATTTAAAATTGTTGTGATAAAATTAATTGCCCCTAAAATTGAAGAAGCTCCTGCCACATGTAAGCTTAAAATCGCTAAATCCATCGCAGGTCCTGGCTGACCAGTTTTTGAAGATAGAGGTGGATAAATTGTCCAACCTCCCCCTACTCCCTTCGCACCTGGAGGGCCATCAACAAAAA
>NZ_CVSG01000064.1 GCF_001179945.1 Candidatus Pelagibacter communis
AAAGCATTAAGTTTTTTTGCATTTTCAATATTCTTTATATATGCTTGTGTAAGTTCTAATGAGGATATCTTCTTAGACTTTATACTTTCCAAAATTTCACTTAAACTTTGATTAGTTATATTGCTCATTACTCAACCACCTTTGGAACTACAAAAAACTCCTCATTTTTTTTCGGGGAATTTTTAAGAATTTTTTCTCTTATCTTGCCATCACTGATTTCGTCTTTCCTTGATCTCAATGACTGGTTTAAAATCGATGTTAATGGTTCAACTTTATCAGTATTTAGTTCATTTAATTGTTCAATAAACTTGAAAATTGAGTTTAAATCTTTGGTTAAGCTATCTACTTTAGCATCATCAACTGAAATTCGAGCTAATTTTGCTACATGTTTAATTTTCTCTTTATCTAAGGACATTTGTGCAATAAGTTAATTTAAATGTGTTTTATCACAAATTAGGTAAATTTCATGCTCGATATTGACGTATTTATTGAAAAAACTAGGAAAAAATCAAGATTAATAGGTATTGATCCTGGCGGTAAGAGAATTGGAATAGCTCTATCAGATGAAAATAAAATTGTAGCTACGCCATACACCACGATTATTAAAGAAAATTATAGAGACTTAGTTGACCAAATAAAGAAAATCGTTAAGGAGTATGATATTGATGGAATAGTCATAGGTAATCCAATTAATATGGATGGAACGGAAGGGTCTTCTTCACAATCAGCCAAAGACCTGGCTAAAAATCTTTCAAAAGATATTACTGAAAATATCACTTTATGGGATGAGAGGCTATCTAGCCAAGGGGCCTTTAATCTATCTAATGATTTAGCAATTAATTCGTCAAAAAAAGTGAGGAAATTAGACGAGAATTCTGCTCAATTTATACTTCAAGGGATGCTTGATTATTATCATAATAAAAATACTTGATATAATATAGTAAAAGGCCTATAGAGTTGATTTTAATGGCAACTACAAAAAAAGTTACAGCTATTAAAAACACTCCCAAACATCTATTAGGTATACAAAATTTATCAGTCCTTGAGGCAAAAGAGATTTTAACCGAAGCAAAATCTTTCATAAAATTAAATAGAGGAAGTTCTAAAAAACTAGATGTTCTTAGGGGAAAAACTCAAATAAACTTATTTTTTGAACCTTCTACAAGGACACAGAGTTCATTTGATCTAGCTGGAAAAAGACTAGGAGCGGACGTAATGACGATGAATATGGGTAACTCTGCATTAAAAAAAGGTGAAACATTAATTGACACTGCCATGACATTAAATGCCATGCATCCTGACATTATTGTTATAAGACATCAAGACTCGGGTGCACCAAATCTTCTTTCACAAAAAGTAAATTGTACAGTCATCAATGCAGGTGATGGAAGGAGAGAACACCCTACACAAGCCTTACTTGATGCTTTAACAATCATTAATAGAAAAGGAAAGATTGAAGGATTAAAAATTGCAATTTGTGGAGACATTCTTCATTCAAGAGTTGCTAGATCAAATATTTATTTAATGAATATGTTGGGTGCAGAGGTAAATGTCATCGCGCCAAAAACTTTAATGCCTAAGGGAATAGATAATTTAGGAGTTAAATCATTTACAGATATGAAGAAAGGATTAGACGGATGTGATATTGTAATGATGCTAAGATTACAAAATGAAAGAATGCAGGGATCTTTTCTTCCATCAAAGAGAGAATATTATGAATTTTTCGGACTAACGCCAGATAAACTTAAGTTTGCAAAAAAAGATGCTTTACTAATGCACCCTGGTCCAATGAACAGAGGTGTTGAGATTGATACTAAATTAGCAGATGACATAAATGTTAGTCTGGTGAAAGAACAAGTTGAATTAGGAGTAGCTGTCAGGATGGCATGTTTAAAATTGTACTGTAAATAAATGAAAGAAAAAATTTTGACAAATGTAAGAATTATCGACCCATCTCAAAAGATGGATGAAATAGGAAATATAGTTATCGATGAAAAAGGAAAAATAAAATCCATTGGAAAAAAATCAGGCACATCTAAATCAGCAGAAAAAATTGATTTGAAAGGCCTAGTAGCTATTCCTGGATTAGTTGATATGAAAGCTTTTGTTGGAGAGCCTGGCTTTGAATATAAAGAAAATTTTAGAACATTAAGCCAAGCAGCTTTGGCAGGTGGAGTAACTTCAATTGTAACTATGCCAAATACTAAGCCAGTTATAGACAACGTATCTATGGTGGACTTTATAATTAGAAGGGGTAGAGATAAAGCTAAGGTAAATCTTTTTCCATGTGCTTCGATTACTAGACAGATAGAGGGTAATCAGATGACTGAATTTGGTTTGTTAAAAGCAAGAGGAATTATTGGTTTTAGTGATGTTAATAAAACTATCCAAAATTCTGAATTGATGTCTAGAATAATGAACTATGCTTCAGACATTGATGTTCTGATTATGCAACATGCCGAGGATTATGAATTAGCTAAAAATTCATGCATTAATCAGGGCGAAGTGGCAACAAGATTAGGTTTACAAGGTGTCTCAGATATTGCTGAAAAGATTATTATTGAAAGGGATTTATCTTTATTAAGTGAATTTCCTTGCAGATATCATATTAATCAAATTTCCTCAAAAAATTCTCTTAATGTTATTAAAAAAAATAAATCTAATGGAATAAAATTCAGCACAGGGGTTTCTATTAATAATTTATCGTTAAATCAAAATGACATTGGAGAATTTAGAACTTTTTTGAAATTATCTCCCCCTCTCAGAAGCGAGGAGGATAGACTTTCATTAATAGAGGGAATAAAGAATGATCTAATTAATGTAATTGTATCAGATCACATTCCTGAAGATGAGGAAAGTAAAAGACTTCCGTTTGCACAAGCAGCGACAGGTTCTATCGGTATAGAGACATTGCTATCTTTATCTTTAGAGCTTTACCATAATGAGTCATTGCCTTTGGAAAAAATAATTAAGTGCTTAACGATTAATCCAGCTAAGATACTTAAAATAGATAAAGGATCCCTTAAAGAAGGATCGGATGCAGATATTTGTATATTTGACTTAGAAAAACCATGGGTAGTGAAAGCAGAAGAGCTGAAATCAAAATCAAAAAATACTGCAGTTGAAAATAGAAAGTTACAAGGTAAAGTAAAAATGACTTTGCTCAATGGTGAAATAGCATATTCAAACTAATGGATTTAAATTTAATTATTGTAGCAATTTATTCATATCTTTTGGGGTCAATTCCATTTGGATTATTGTTAACAAAAATATTTCTCAAAAAAGATATCAGGACAGTCGGCTCAGGAAATATAGGGACTACAAATGTTTTAAGAACTGGAAATAAATTTGTTGCAATATCAACTTTAGCTTTAGATTTATTTAAAGGATATATTTCAGTTTATATAACAATGTCTTATTATGAAAACTTAATATCTTTATCTGCATTAATTTGTTTCATTGGTCATATTTTTCCTATTTGGTTAAAATTTAAAGGAGGAAAAGGCGTAGCAACCTACCTTGGAATAATTTTAGCACTGTCTTATAAATTTTTTTTAATTTTTAGTATATGTTGGATTTCCTTAGCATTATTATTTAGGTTTGCATCATTGTCTTCAATGATTTCTGTATTTATAGTTTTTCTCTACGCATATTTTTTTAAAATAAATAACAATATTCTTATACTTTTTATTTTTTTCGTGGTGATTCTTTTTACCCACAAAGAAAATATTTTAAGACTTAAAAGTTCTACAGAAAATAAAATTAAGTTATAAGTGCTGTCTTTTCTAGTTTTTCAATAATAAATTTGACAAACTCGTTTAATTTTGAAAATAAACAATTAATGAACTTAGTAATTGTTGAAAGTCCTGCTAAAGCAAAAACTATAAATAAGTATTTAGGAAAAGATTATTTAGTTTTAGCTAGTTATGGTCATATAAGAGATTTACCATCCAAAAATGGATCAGTAGATCCTGAAAATAAATTTCAAATGGAGTGGGAAATTGATTCTTTTTCAAAAAAATATCTAAAAGAAATTACAACTGCTGCTGAAGAGTCAGATAAAATTATTTTAGCTACAGACCCAGATCGTGAGGGTGAAGCTATAGCTTGGCATGTTAAAGAAGTTCTAGAAAAAAAGAAATTGCTCAAAGATAAAAATTTAGAGAGAGTTGTCTTTAATGAAATTACTAAGAAAGCAATACTTGATGCTATAAAAAATCCAAGACAAATTCATTTACCATTAGTTGAAGCTTACTTAGCTAGACGAGCACTAGATTACCTTGTTGGATTTAATATCTCTCCAATTCTTTGGACAAAACTTCCTGGATCAAAATCAGCAGGAAGAGTTCAATCTGTAGCCTTAAAGCTAATAACTGAAAGAGAAAAGGAAATAGAGTTATTTAAACCTGAAGAATATTGGACACTTACATCAGACTTTACGAATAAAGATAATAAAAATATTTTCTCAAAATTAAGTTTATTTAACGGAGAAAAAATTGAAAAATTTTCCTTCAAAAATAAAGATGAAATACAAAAAGCAGTTGATGTAATCAATAAAACAAAATTTAAAATTTCGGATGTAAACACAAAAGTATTCAGAAGAAACCCACTAGCCCCTTTTACAACTTCAACCTTACAACAAACTGCTTCAGGAAGATTTGGTTTTGGAGCTTCCAGAACAATGCAAATTGCACAACGGCTTTATCAAGGCGTAGATATCGAAGGTGAGACAACTGGGTTAATTACTTATATGAGAACCGATGGCACAAATATTTCAAAAGAAGCAATAGATGACTTTAGGAAATTTATTACTGATGATTATGGTGATAAATATTTACCAGTATCACCAAATAGTTATACAGGAAAAAAAGCAAAGAACGCTCAAGAAGCTCATGAAGCAATTAGGCCGACTAATATAAGCAGGAAACCCTCTGATATCAAAAAATATGTGAATGCTGATCAATTTAAACTCTATGAATTAATTTGGAGTAGAGCTTTATCGTCTCAAATGACTCCTGCAGAGTTTGATAGAAATACGATAATTATTTCTTCAAATGATAATAAAATAAACTTTAGAGCCAGTGGTTCAGTGGTAAAATTTGATGGATTTCTAAAAGTTTATCAAGTTCAAGAAACAGACGAGGACGCAAAGAATATTTTGCCTGAGGTTAAAATTGGAGAAGAAATTAATATACTTAAGTTAAATGACGAACAGCATTTTACAGATCCACCACCTCGATATTCTGAAGCTAGTTTAGTAAAAAAGATGGAGGAATTAGGTATAGGAAGACCCTCCACTTATGCTAGCATTATATCAGTATTATCAACGAGAAATTACGTTGAATTAATGAATAAAAGGTTTCACCCAACAGATAGAGGTAAACTAATTTCAGCTTTTTTAGAAAAACTATTCTCTAAATATGTTGATTATAATTTTACAGCAGATCTTGAAAATCAGCTTGATGAAATAACAAGCGGAAAAATTGAATGGGTAAAAGTTTTAGATAATTTTTGGAAAGATTTTTACGAAAATGTAGGAAAAGTAAAAGAAAAAAGAACAAGAGAAGTGCTAGATTTATTAAATGAAAGTTTAGGTGCATTAATTTTTGAAAGAGATGAAAAAGATGCAATAGATAGAAAGTGTAAGCTTTGTACTAATGGGGAACTAAGTCTTAAAAATAGTTTTAGAGGGGGAGCTTTTATTGGTTGTTCAAATTATCCAGAATGTAAATTTACTAGACCTTTGTCCAAAGCTAAAGCTGCTGCACAATATAATTTAGCTGAACCTAAGTTATTAGGTCAAAATAATAAAGGTAAAGATATATATTTGAAAAATGGAAGATTTGGTCCATATCTTCAATATGAAAAGGAAAAAGATGAACTTGAATTAAAAAAGAAAAAAGGAAAGAAAAAGAAAAACGAAAACGACCATTTGAAAAATGTTTCAATTCCAAAGGGTATTGATATTGATAGCGTTGATTTAGATAAAGCAAAATATTTATGTTCATTGCCAAAAGTTTTGGGCCAACATCCAGAAAACGGTCAAGATATTACATTAAATTCAGGAAGATTTGGGCCGTATTTAAAATGTGAAAATAAATCTGCAAGACTCGAAAATGTGGATGATCTTTTTTCTATTGGTTTAAATAGAGCCATTACAATGATTGCTGAAGCTAAACCTGGAAGGATATCTTCATCACTGATAAAAGATTTAGGGGAACATCCGGAAGATAAAAAACCAGTTAGAATCATGAAGGGACAGTATGGTCCATATATCAAATATAAATCTCTTAATGCTACAATTCCTGAAGAAAAAGATCCTAATGAATTAAATATGGAAGAAGCTCTGATTTTAATTGAAAAAAGAAAAGAATACGATAAGTCTAAGAAAAAGAAAAAAAAATGAGTCTTAACAGAACAAATATAGGATTATTACTAGGTGATCCTTCAGGTATTGGACCAGAATTAACAGTCAAATTACTAGATAGTGATGTGAGCAAAAAAGCTAACATTGTCGTAATTGGTGAAAAAAAAGTCTTAGAGGACGGTCAGGAAATTGCTGGAAAAAAAATAGATCTAAAATTTGTAGACAAGTTCGATGATGTTAATTTTGATGGGAAAACAAAATTTTTTTTAGACATTTCTAAAGGAACAAACAGATCATACGTAAAGAAACAGGTTTGTGCCGAGTCAGGTAAAAGTGTTTTAGAAGCTACTGAAATAGCCCTTAGTTTAGCAAAAAAAAATAAAATTCATGCAATTAATTTTGCTCCTATGAATAAAGCCAGCCTGATTAAAGGAGGCTGCGAGTTCAATGATGAACATGAACTATTTCAAAATAGGCTTAATGTTAAAGATTTTTGTTGTGAATTCAATGTTGTAGATAATTTTTGGACTGCAAGAGTGACTTCACATATACCAATAAAGGAAGTTGCTCAAAACATCACAAAAGAAAATATTTTAAAACCAATTAAACTTTTGAATAAGACACTTAAAATGAGCGGTATTGTAAACCCGAGAATAGCAGTACAAGCTTTAAACCCTCATGCTGAATTCGGTACGGAGGAAAAAGATGAAATTATCCCAGCTATTGAGGAAGCAAAAAAGATGGGTATAAAAGCTGATGGCCCGCTGCCATGTGATACTTCATTTATCACAGCTTTTAAAAATAAAAATCATGATTGTATTGTGGGAATGTATCATGATGCACTTCAGTGTGGTTTAAAAGCATTTGGTTTTGATAGAGGCGTGACCGTTTCAGGTGGTTTAGATATTCCAATTACAACACCTGCGCACGGTACTGCATTTGATATTACGGGAAAAAATATTGCTAATTTAGAGCCAACTATCCAATCATTCAAATTAGCAATTAAAATGGCTGAGAGTAAATTCAATGGGAAAAGTAATTGATAGAATCAATACATTAAAAATTAAACTACCAGAACCTAAACCTCCGGTCGGAGCATATGTTGCAACAAAAATTATTGGAAATTTACTATATATTTCTGGACAGGTCTCAATCGATGAAAATGCAAAACTTATCACAGGAAAAATTGGAAAAGATTTAAGTTTAGATGATGGATACAAAGCTGCAGAGAGATGTGGTTTGAGTATTATTGCTCATGTTAAAAATGCTTGTGGGGGAGATTTAGAAAAAGTTAAATCTTGTGTAAAATTGACTGGTTATGTTAACTCAACCGATAATTTCAAAGATCAGCCAAAAATTATTAATGGTGCATCAGATATAATAGCTAAAATTTTTGAGAAAAAAGGTGAACACACACGTGCTGCTGTGAGTGTAAACAGTTTGCCTTTAGGAGTTGCAGTAGAAGTTGATGCTATTTTTGAACTTAAATAGAATTAGGTCTACCAACAGAGAAATATTTGATCTTATTTTTTTTCATTTCCTCTGCAGAATAAAGGTTTCTTAAATCATACACTTTAAAATTTCTTTTTTTAACTATGTTTTTAAAATTAATCGATTTGAATTCATCCCATTCAGTTAGTAGAATTACTAAATCTGCACCATTGCAATTAGACTTAATATTATTTTTGTAATTACAGTTTTTAATTTTCATAAATTCATTTTTTTCACCAGAAGGATCATAGTAATTAACTTTTGCTCCTTTTTTGCATAGATAAGGTATCATGCTAAGACTAGTAGAATCTCGCATATCATCAGTATTTGGTTTAAATGTAACTCCTAAGAAAGAAATTCTTTTATTTTTTATATTTGAACCCAAGATTTTATGAATTCTTTGAGTGAGTAAATTAACTCTTTCTTTATTAGATTTAATAACTGATTTCACAACTGATAGATTTATTTTATATTTCTCTGCGGCAGATACGAGACCTTTTGTATCTTTTGGAAAGCATGAGCCTCCGTATGCTGGGCCAGCACGTAAAAACCTACCGCCTATTCTACTATCAGAGCCTATTCCTAGTGAAATATCTTCTATATTAACTCCAGATTTTTCACATAAGTTTGCAAGTTCATTTATAAAAGTAATCTTAGTTGCGAGAAAAGCATTTGATGCATATTTTATTAACTCAGCTCCTCTTCTTGAGGTAGTAAAAAATTTTGAACCTTTGTTAATTACTGGTGCATAAAGTTTTCTCATAATATTGAAAGTTTTTTTTTCGTTAGATCCTATTACAATTCTATCTGGATATCTAAAATCTCGTATTGCTTCACCCTCTCTTAAGAATTCAGGATTTGAAATTACTGTAAAAAGTTTTTTCTTTTTTTTTAAAATTTTTTCAATCTCATCACCTGTTCCTACAGGCACAGTAGACTTAGTAATGATAATTTTTTTTCTTTTTGAATATTTTAATATCTCTTTCGTGCATTTATAAACGAAAGATAAATCAACTTTAATTGATCCTTTTTTTGTAGGAGTTCCCACGCATATAAAAATTATATCTGATGAGTTTATGGCTCTATCAATATTTGAAGTAAATGAAAGACGTTTGGCTGTAAAATTTTTTTTAATTAATTCATCTAATCCTGGTTCATAGATTGGAGAAATTCCAGAGTTGAGTTTCTCTATTTTGTTTTTATTTTTATCAACACAAACAACCTGGTTGCCTATGTCAGCAAAGCAGACTCCGCTAACTAATCCAACATAACCAGTTCCAATCATACATAATTTCATTTAATTTCCCTTAGATATTTGAATTCCTGAATTTATATATCCACTTAAAGTTCCACAATCTAAATATCTGCCCTTAAAAATATTTCCGTAAAATTTATACTCTTTTTTAATTAAACTTCTAATTGCGTCAGTAATATGTATTTCTCCTCCTTGGCCAGGTTTTAATTTTTTAATTTCACTAAAAATTTTTGTTGGCAATATATATCTTCCAATAATTGCAAAATTTGATGGCGCTTTTTTGATGCTAGGTTTCTCTACAACATCTTTAATTCGAAAATAGCTTTTTTTTTTATTTTGGATTGATAAAATTCCCCATCTTGACACTGTTTTTCTCTCTACTCTTTTTGTAGCGATTATAGAACCTTTAGTTTTTTTATGTAGACGTATCATTTCTTTTGAACAATTGTTTTTTATTATTAAGTCATCAGGTAAAAGCATTAAGAAATATTTACTTTTAATTAATTTTTGGCATTTTAAAACTGCATCGCCAGTACCTTTTGGCTTATTTTGATAAACAAATTTTATCATTTTTTGATATTTTTTTATTTTTTTATATTCTCCAATTAGTCTTTTATCTTTCTTCTTTTTTATTATCTTTTTATAAAAACTGTCATTAAAAAAATATTTTTTAATCGAAAGTTTTTTTTTTGAAATTATAAATATAAATTCCTTTACACCTGCTTCAATGCATTCATCTAATATATATTGTAAATTAGGTTTACCATTGATGGGCATTAACTCTTTTGGCATTACACTTGTCAAAGGAAGCAATCTAGTTCCTAAACCTGCTAATGGAATTATGGCTTGTTTTATCATATGATTCTTATATTAGTTATTATCATTGCTTTATAGAAATGAAAATATTTAAAGATAAACATACCCTTCAGAAAGAGATCTTAAAAACTAAAGGGATATCATTTGTGCCAACAATGGGCGCATTACATAAAGGGCATATTTCATTGATCAAAAAATCTAAGAAATCTAGGTTAAAAACTTTAGTATCTATTTTTGTGAACCCCAAACAGTTTCAAAAAAAAAGAGATTTTAGAAACTATCCTAGAAAAACAACACAGGATATTAAACTGTTAAAAAAATTGAAAATCAATTACCTATATATTCCAACATCAAATGACATATACGGATTTAAACCTAGAAACAAAATTTTCTTAGATAAATCATCAAAAAAATTATGTGGTAAATTTAGAAAAGGCCATTTTGAAGGTGTATTAAACGTAGTAAACAGGTTTATAGAAATAATTAGACCTAAATATATATATTTAGGGAAAAAAGATTATCAGCAACTTTTTTTAATTAAAAGACACATAGAAAAAAGAAAGATCAAATCTCGAATAATTGAATGTGAAACTATTAGAGAAAATAATGGAGTAGCTTGTTCATCGAGAAATTCTAAACTGAGTAAAAATCAAATTAAAGTTGCATCAAATATTCATAATTATCTTAGAAACTTAAAGAAAAAAATAAGAAAAAATTATAATTTATTTAATACAAATGAAATAAAAAAAGATTTATTAAATTTAGGTGCAAATAAAATAGATTATGTAGAAAATTATAATATTAAAAATTTTAAAAGAATAATAAAATCGGATAAAAATTTTAATTTATTTTTTGCATATTACATCAAAAATATAAGATTAATCGATAATATCTAATTAAGAAAATAAAAAGATCCTAGACCTAGAAAAGAGAGAAAGCCAATAACATCTGTAATAGTTGTTACAAAAACACTTGATGCTAAAGCAGGATCGACATTTAATTTTTTAAGCGAAACTGGAACTAAAATTCCAAATAAGCCTGCAACAATCATATTTAAGATCATTGAAATTCCTATTAATAGAGAAAGATTTAGTTCTTTAAACCATAATTGAACTATTATTGCAGTGATTATTGCAAAAATAATACCGTTTAAAATACCTATTAGAAATTCCTTTCCAACAACACGATTAAAATTACTTTTTGATAATTCTTTTGTAGCTATAGCACGTATTGTAACTGCTAACGTTTGCATACCAGCATTCCCTCCCATTGATGCTACTATTGGCATTAAAAAAGCTAAAGCAACCATCTGTTCTATTGATGCACCAAAGAAACTAATTACCCAAGTTGCAAGCAAAGCAGTAAACAAATTTAATAATAACCAGTTAAATCTTCTTTTAGTTTTAAGCATTACACTATCAGTAATTTCCTCATCTCCTACCCCCGCTAAACGTAATGCGTCTTCCTCGGCTTCTTCTTGAACAACAGTAACAACATCATCTGCTGTAATCATTCCAACTAGTTTATTTTCTTTATTCACTACTCCTGCAGAAACCAAGTTATAGTTTTCAAAAGTAAGACCAACTTCTTCTTTATCCATATTAACTGAGATTAAAACTGGCATTTCCCTCATTATAGAACTCATTTTTAAGTCCCTAGATGTTCTCAAAACTCTTGAAGAAGGAACAGTTCCGATGGGTTTAAAGTCATTGTCTACAATAAATATTTCTAAGAATTCTTCTGGTAGATCTTTATTTTCTCTAAGATAATCTATAGTCTGACCGACAGTCCAATTACTAGGAACAGCTGTGAATTCTCTTTGCATTATTCTTGCTGCGGAGTCTTCTGGATAACTTAGCCCCTCTTGTAAGAGAAACTTATCTTTTGGAGGAAGTTTTTCTAAAACTTTTTCTTTTATTTCTTTAGATAAATTTTCAAGAATTTTTATTGCATTATCTGACTCTAAACGCTTTATTATTTTAATTAAAGACTCGATAGACAGTAATTGCAAAACCTCGCTTTGAATGGACTCGTTTAATTCAATGAATATCTCTGGATCAATATTAAAAGACTCAATCTCAATAAGCTTTGTTCTTGTATCCGGATTTAAATTTTCAATTAAATTAGCTACATCAGCTTCATGAAGATCTTTAAGTGTTTGATTGATAAACTCAACGTTTCGTTTCTCAATATTTTGAGTGAAAGTGTTGATAAACTCTTTATTAAAATCTAAGTTGACTTTTTTTGTTTCAGTAGATTTTGGTAAAGCCATAAATGCCTCTTTAAGTTTTTTTGAGACTATTAGTCTATAAAATGGTAAAATTCAATTTAAATGAGTATAGAAATTAAAATCAGCAAAAAACGTATATCCTACGAAACGGCGATGCTTTTTCTCAATAAAAGAGTAGAGCAAGTAAAAAATGGTAAAAAAAGAGAATTATTATGGATCTTAGAGCATCCAACAACTTATACTGCTGGAGTTAGATTTAATAAAAAAGAAATATTAGATAAAAAAATTGAAATAATTCAAACAAATAGAGGAGGTAAAATAACTCTTCATAACCCTGGTCAAAAAATTGTTTACTTTGTAATTAATCTTAATAATAGGAAAAAAGATATAAGAAAATTTATAAGTGCAATTGAAAATAGTATAATTCAGTTTTTAAAGATTTATAAAATTAAAGCTAAAAAAGATAAAAAAAATATTGGTATTTGGGTAGACTCAAAAAAAATTGCTGCGATTGGTATAAGAGTATCGAGATGGATTGCGTATCACGGGTGTTCAATAAATATTTCGAATAATTTAGAGAAATATCTTAAAATTATTCCTTGTGGCTTAAGTAATAAAAAAGTCACTTCGGTATTAAAAGAAAGAAAAATTAAAATAAATAATTATGAAAATAAGTTAGCTGAAATTTTTACAAAAAATATAAAAGAAATTTAAATTTTTTTTTTAAGAAAATCTTCAAATATATTATCATAATTTGCTTTAAAATTATATTGAACATTATTTATCATGAACTTAATCCTATAAGCATGAAGCATTAGACTTTTAATTTTAATTCGCTTTCTATTATTTAGAAAATATTTATCGTCTCCGACTATAGGACATCCTATATTTAATAATTGCTTACGTAGTTGATGTTTTCTTCCTGTTATTGGATTGAGCTCTAAAAATGTATAATCTTCATTCGATTTAATTATTCTTAGATTTGAGATAGCTTTTTGAGTAATTTTTTTATTATTCTCGAAATAAATCAGATTATCTCTCATAATTTTAATTGATTTATTAACTTTTCCATACACAATTGCCAAATAGGTTTTGTGAATTTTTCTGATTCTAAACAATGATGTAAAAAGTTGAGCAAATTTTCTATTTTTAGCAATTATTAGGACTCCTGAGGTTTCTTTATCTAGTCTATGAACAATAAAAGGCTTAGAGTTTTCAAAATATTTTGTATTTTTAAGAATATCAATTATATTTTTTAGTGATTTGGTTCCTGATTGAACTGGTATACCTGTTGGTTTGTTTATTACTATAAAATTTTCATTATCTTCTAAAACATATTTGTCATAAGACCCTATCTCCCTTTTTTTTGGCAAATACTTAATCTTTTTTTTCTCATTTGTGGGTTTAAATCTATTGATATCAAAAATCTCAACTAAATCTCCCGTTTGTAATCTATAAGATGATTTAGTTTTTTTTTTATTAATTTTAATTTTATTATTTCTTATAATTTTCTCTATTAAAGAGTGTGGTAAGTTTATTATCTTTTGTTTAAACCACTTGTCTAGACGCGAGTTATTAAAATCTTCATCAACAGTAAAAGATTTGCGCATGTAAGCTGAATTATTTGCTTGCTACTTTTTGTTTAGTTTCAGGTTCTTTTGATTTTTCTTTAGTTTCAATCTTCTTAGGTTTATCAATTTTTTTTGCCTCTGGGTTTCTATCAACTAATTCAATAACAGCCATAGGTGCATCATCTCCAGTTCTAAAGCCAGCTTTTAATACTCTTGAATAGCCACCTTTCCTTGAACTGTATCTTTTAGATAGTTCATTGAAAACTTTTGTGACAGATTTTTTATCTTGAAGTTTTGAAAAAAGCCTTTTTTTGTTACTTAAATCATTTTTTTTACCAATAGTTATAACTTTATCTATTTGAGGTTTTAGCTCTTTAGCTTTAGGAAGAGTGGTAACTATTTGTTCATATTTAATTAATGAATTTAGCATGTTCTTAAATAATGCTTTTCTGTGCTCGCTTGTTTTGTTTAATTTTCTATAACCAATACCGTGTCTCATTAGTAATTATTTTCCTCTAATTTCTTAGATAATTCTGCAATATTGTCAGGTGGCCAATTAGGAATTTCCATGCCTAAATATAAAGACATTGTATTTAAGACCTCTTTTATTTCATTCAAAGATTTTCTTCCAAAATTAGGTGTTCTTAACATTTCTGGCTCAGTCTTTTGGACTAAGTCTCCAATATAAATGATATTATCATTTTTTAAACAATTCATAGATCTAACTGATAATTCCAGCTCCTCAACTCTCTTTAGCAAATTCCTATTGAACTCAGGTTCTGAGGATTTCACTTCTTTTACAACTTCTTGAGGATCCTCAAAATTAACAAACATTGATAACTGATCCTGGAAAATCCTAGCAGAATAAGCTATAGCATCCTCTGCATCAACAGTACCATTCGTTTCAACAGTCATAATTAATTTATCGTAATCTAATGCACTACCTGCTCTAGTGTTCTCTACCGAGAATGAAACTTTTTTTACTGGGCTAAAAAGAGAGTCTATTGAAATTAAGCCTAATGGGCTATCCTCAGTTTTGTTTTTAGGAGCCTGGACATAACCTTTGCCTGTGTCTACCATTAATTCCATATGAAAATTGGTTTTTTCATCTAAATTACAAATGGTTTGATCGGGATTAAGAATTTCTATCTCAGGAACTAAAGTTATATCTTTAGCTTTAACTTCTTTTGGGCCTTTAATATCTAATATTATTTTTTTTGGACTTGAAGAAGAAGATTTGATAGCTAAATTTTTAACATTTAACACTATGTCTGTAACATCTTCTCTTACACCTTTTATTGATGAAAACTCATGTAATACTCCGTCAATTTGGATTGCTGTAACAGCAGCACCTTGAATAGATGATAACAATATTCTTCTTAAAGAATTTCCAATAGTTTGCCCAAATCCTTTCTCTAAAGGTTCTGCAACTACCTTGGCAATTGTTTTATCATCATTGCTTGTAATGTCTAATTTATTTGGTTTAATTAATGCTTTCCAGTTCTTATCTATTACATTTGTTGTTGTTTGCATTTATACTCTCCTTCTTTTTGGTGGTCTTGCTCCGTTATGTGGCATTGGTGTTGTATCTTTTATTGATAAAATTTTAAATCCCTTTGATTGTAAAGACCTCAACGCAGTCTCTCTACCAGATCCAGGGCCTTTAACTTGAACTGTTAATGTTCTCATACCTTGTTCATACGCTTTTGCGCCCGCATCATCAGCTGCAATTTGCGCAGCATATGGAGTTGATTTTCTCGAGCCTTTAAAGCCTTTAGCTCCAGCGGATGACCATGAGACAACATTTCCATTTTCGTCAGATATAGAAATAATTGTATTGTTAAAAGTTGAGTAAACGTAAGCTATACCAGTTGTAATATTTTTTTTTACTTTTTTCTTTTTTTTAAAAGATGAAACTTTTTTAACCTCTATTTTTTTATCAATTTTTTTATCTTTATTTTCATCTTTTTTTTTCATTTTATTCGTGCTTATTTTTTAAGAGGTGTTAATTTTTTTCCGGCAATTGCGATAGCTTTACCTTTACGTGTTCTAGCATTACATTGAGTTCTTTGACCTCTTACAGGTAACTTTTTTTTATGTCTTGTTCCTCTATAACAAGCTAAATCCACTAATCTTTTTATATTAACTGATACCTCTCTTCTTAAATCACCTTCAACTTTATGATTAGCATCAATAAACTCCCTTATTTTTAATACCTCATCTTCAGATAAATCATTAACTCGTTTCGAAACTGGTATATTCAATTTTTTACATATTCTCTTCGAAGAATAGTATCCAATTCCATGTATGTAGGTAAGAGCTATACTGACAACTTTATTTTGTGGAATATTAATTCCTGCTATACGAGCCATAATTATATGAATTTAGTTTAATGCGTATTTATATTGTGTAATCATTTAAAGTCAACCCTAGATGCCATCAATTAAGCCGCTAATTTCATCATTAATTTGAGATATACTGTTTTCTCCGTTAATAACCTTAAGTAATTTAGATTGTCTATAATAATCCAAAACAGGTGCAGATGATTGTTCATAGGTATTAAATCGTTTTATTGCAATCTCTTCATTATCATCAGCTCTTTTTTCTATGGATTTTCTTTCTAATATTCTTTTTTTTATTGTTTCTAAGCTAACATTCAATTTTAATACAATATCAATTTTTTGTTTATATTTATTTAATAAAATATCCAAATTTTTTGCTTGAGTTAAAGTTCTTGGATATCCATCAAATATAATTCGGTTTTTATAATTTTCATTTGAAATAAATTTTTCTATTAAATCACTTACTATTTTATCTGATACAAGTTCGCCAGCATTCATAATAGAAGAGATTTTGTTACCTAAATCTGTCCCATTTTTAATTTCATTTCGTAAAAGATCTCCAGTAGATAATTGGTGTATATTATATTTTTGAACTATAAACTTAGATTGTGTTCCTTTACCTGCACCTGGAGGGCCAAAAATAACAATGTTCATCTTCATTATTATTTTCCAAATTTAGTTTTTTTAATTAAAGACTCGTATTGAGAACTCATTAATCTAGTCTGAACCTGTGTAACTGTATCCATTGCCACTACAACAACAATTAAAATCGATGTGCCTCCTAAATAAAAAGGTATTGGGTATTTTGCAATTAGAAATTCTGGCATTAAACACACAAAAGTTAAATAAAGAGATCCAACAGTAGTCAATCTAATTAAAATCATTTCGATATACTCTGCTGTCCTCTCCCCTGGTCTAATCCCTGGAATATATCCTCCATATTTTCTCAAATTTTCAGCTGTTTCTTTCGGATTAAAAACGATTGATGTATAAAAAAAAGAAAAGAAAATTATCCCGGAAGCATATAACAACATGTAAAGAGGTTGACCTTGAGTAAACATTGATGAGATTTTAAGAAAAGTATCTGACTCTGTAAATCCAAAATTAGAAATTGTTATAGGTAATAATAATAAAGCTGAGGCAAAAATTGCTGGTATAACCCCTGCCGTGTTTATCTTAAGAGGAAGATGAGAAGACTCGCCACCATACATTTTATTCCCTACTTGTCTTTTGGGATAATTAATTAAGATTTTTCTCATTGCTCTCTCAAAAAAAACAATAAATAAAACAGTTAAAATTACTAAAATAAAAATACCAACAATCATTAATGCAGATAATGCGCCAGTACGTCCTAATTCAAAAGTTGAGGCTAGGGCTCTCGGAATTTCTGCAACAATCCCTGAGAAAATGATCAAAGAAATACCATTACCTACTCCTCTAAGTGTAATTTGTTCACCTAACCACATTAAGAAAGTTGTTCCAGCAACCAGTGAAATAGTTGTAATAATCCTAAAATATAAACCAGGTTCAATTACTAAATTACCTGCATTTTCAAGGCCGACTGAAACGCCATAGCCTTGTAAACAAGCGATTAACACTGTTCCGTATCTAGTTATTTGTGTTATTTTCTTTCTTCCTATTTCACCTTGTTCTTTAAGATTTTTAAAATAATCTGAAACTCCTGTTAATAGTTGCACAATAATTGCTGAAGAAATATAAGGCATAATTCCTAAAGCAAAAATTGCCATTCTTGTAACTGCTCCTCCAGAAAACATATTAAACATCCCGAGCAGACCTTTTTGACTAGATGACATTATTTCCTTTAATGCCGAAGGGTCAATTCCAGCTAAAGGTACGTAGGTACCTAGTCTGTAAATAATTAGAATTAGAATGGTGAAAAGAATTCTATTTTTTAAGTCTTTTGCTTGAGAAAATGCACCTGCTGTATTTAGTGTTTCACTAGACATCAAAATTATTTTTTTATTATGCTTATTTTAGCACCTACTTTTTCTATTTTTTCTAAAGCTTGTTTTGATGCAAAATGAGCTGTAATAGTGATAGCATTTTTTAATTCTCCAGAGCCTAAGATTTTAAGCTTTTCAACTTTTTTGCCGACCAAATTTCTTTCTTTAAGAGTTTTTAAATCTAAATTATCTTTTAAATTATTTTTTGATTTACTAATCAAGCTCTGAATTTTGGATAAATTTAAAATTACTATATTTTTTTTTGTAAAATTTTTAAATCCTCTCTTAGGTAATCTTCTGTAAAGTGGCATTTGTCCTCCTTCGAAACTTTTTATTGCAACACCAGATCTAGATTTTTGACCTTTGTGACCTCTTGAAGAAGTTTTTCCTTTTCCAGATCCAATGCCTCTGCCAACTCTGATTTTTTTTTTGTTTATTTTTGATAAAGAATTTAAATTCATTATTTAGCCTCTCTTTTAAGAACTATATCAGATATTTTTTTTCCTCTTATATTCGATAAGATTTTCGGTGAAATTTGTGATTTAAGTCCATTCAAACAAGCTTTAAGTACATTGTGAGGATTGGCGGACCCCAATGATTTAGCTACGACATCTTGTATTCCAATTACTTCACAAACAGATCTAATTGCTCCACCTGCGATTATTCCAGTACCAGCAGGAGCTGCTCTAAGAAAAACTTTACCTGATCCATTTTTACCTTTTACATCATGATGCAAAGTTCTACCCTCTTTTAATGGGATCTTTATTAAATTTCTTTTTGCCACTTCAGTTGCTTTTTTTATCGCATCAGGTACTTGTTTCGATTTACCTTGTCCAATTCCTATAGAACCTTTTTGATTGCCAACAACAACGAGAGCAGCAAATCCAAACCTTCTGCCCCCTTTTACAACTTTTGTAATTCTGTTTATTGCTACCAATTTTTCTTTTATTTCATTTTCAATTTTTTTGTTTTCACTCATATTAAAATTTCAATCCATTTTTTCTTAAAGTTTCTGCAAATGTTTTTACTCTGCCATGATACTTATGTTGACCTCTATCAAAATATACTTGGCTTATATTTTTTTCTTTAGCTCTTTTTGCTAAAATCTCTCCAATAAAACTAGATTTTTCAATTTTTTTCATTTTTTTATTTTTAATCTCTTTTTCAATAGATGATGCAGAAACTAGAGTTTTATTCTGCCTATCATCAATTATTTGTGCTGATAAGTTATTTAATGATTTTGTGATAGATATTCTATATCTTTCATTTCTAACGGATTTTAGTTTTTTTCTATTTCTTAGTTTTCTTTTAAGTTTGCTTGAGACTTTTTTCATTATTTCTTCTTTCCTTCTTTTCTAAGAACAAATTGTCCCCTCTCTTTAATACCTTTTGCTTTATAAGGTTCTACAGGTTTAAGGCTTTTAATATCTGCAGCAATTTTTGAAACAAGTTCTTTATCAACACCGCTTATCTTAATTATTGTTTGTTTTTCAACTGCAATTTTTATTTCTTTGGGTATTTTAAAATTTATATCATGACTAAAGCCAAGTTGAAGATTTAATGTTTCGCCTTTCAAATTAGCTCTAAAACCAACACCAGATAATTCTAGAATTTTTTCGTGTCCTTTTGATACACCTAAAATCGCGTTATTTATAATACTCCTGTAAGTGCCCCATAAAATAGAGATCTTTTTATCGATTTTTTTATCTATAGGTGTTATTTGAAATTCACTTTGATTGATTTTCGAGGAAAAAATTTTGTCGTTTATTGTTAATTTTGTTGTTCCTTTTGGACCTGTGATAGTTAAATCAGAGCCCTCAATTTTTATAGAGGAGTCTTTTGGTACAATAATATTTTTTTTTCCTATCTTAGACATTAAAACACCCTACAAATTATTTCCCCACCAAGATTATTTTTTCTAGCATCTGAGTCACTCATTACCCCTTTCGGCGTGGATAGTATTGCTAAACCAAGTCCATTCATTACTCTAGGTATACTTGTGGCTCTTGAATAAACTCTACGCCCAGGTTTTGATACTCTTTTAATTTCTTTAATTACTGGATCACCCTCATAGTATTTTAATGAAATTTTGAGACTTACTTTATTTTTCTCTGACTTATCTATAAAGAAATCCTTAATGTAACCCTCGTTTTTTAAAATTGTTAAAATATTTTTTCTAAATTTTGAAGAAGGTATTTCTATTGAGCTCAATGATCTCATCTGTCCATTCCTAATTCTTGAAAACATATCTCCTATTGGATCTGTAAATGTCATATTTCTCCTACCAACTTGATTTTGTAATACCTGGAATTTTACCTGAAGATGCCATATCTCTCAGTGCTATTCTTGATATTTTTAATTTTCTATAAACTCCGTGAGGTCTACCTGAAATCTCACACCTATTTCTAATTCTAATCTTCGAAGAATTTTTGGGTAATTTATTTAACTTAAGTTGAGCTTCAAATCTCTCAGATAATTCTAATTTTTTATTATTTATAATTTTTTTTAACTCAGCTCTTTTTTTTGCAAACCTCTTAACAAGTTTCATTCTTTTTAAGTTTTTTTCTACTGCACTCTTTTTTGCCATATATACCTCAGTTTTGTTTTTGAATAATTGGAAAATTTAACTCTTTAAGTAGTTCTATAGTTCCTTCTCTGCTTTTGCTTATAGTTACTAATGTAATGTCAATACCTCTAATCTTGTCCACCTTGTCAAAATTTACTTCAGGAAAAATGATATGTTCTTTTATTCCAAAAGAGTAATTAAAAGAGTCGTCAACACCTTTAGAAGACAATCCTCTAAAGTCTTTAATTCGTGGTAAAGCAATATTTACCAATCTATCGATGAACTCATACATTTTGTATGATCTTAAAGTGACTTTTATACCTGCGTTTGATCCTTTTCTTGTCTTAAAATTAGAAATTGATTTTTTAAATTTAGTTATTACTGGCTTTTGTCCAGAGATCAAGGACATATCATCTGCGCAAGCCTTAAGTCTTTTTCCATCCGAAGCCTCTTCACCTAGACCCATATTTAATACAATTTTTTTAATCCTTGGTACTTCATGCTTATTTTTTAAAGAAAGTTTATGCATTAGTTTAGCAACTATTTCCTTTTCATAAGAAATTTTTAATCTTGGTATCATTTATTTCCGGCCGCTTTCTTTTCTTTTTTTTTTAAGTCGATGTTTTTAATATTTGAAAGGTGAATAAAATTTTCTTTTGAAATAATTCCACCTTTGTTTTCTTTTGTTGGTTTTAAATGTTTTTTTATCATGTTTATAGACTTAACTTTTACTTTTTTTTGTTTTTTATTTATTTCTAATATTTCTCCAGTTTTTCCTTTATCTTTACCTGTAATAATTTTGACTTGTGTTCCTTTTTTTATAATCATTTATAAGACCTCCGGAGCTAATGAAATTATTTTAGTGTGTCCTCTTGTTCTAAGCTCTCTTGTAACTGGACCAAAAATTCTTGTTCCAATTGGCTCACCTTTATCGTCAGTTAGTACTACTGCATTTGTATCAAATTGAACTTTAGAACCATCATTTCTATAGATTTCTTTTTTTGTTCGAACAACAACTGCTTTATGAACAGATCCTTTTTTGACTTTCCCTTTTGGAATAGCGTCTTTAACACTTATAACTATTAAATCCCCAACAGCAGCATATCTTCTCTTTGAGCCTCCTAATACTTTTATACACTCAACTCTTTTAGCTCCTGTATTGTCTGCAACAGTTAATTCTGTTTGTATTTGTATCATTTGTCCATTACCTGCCAAGTTTTCTTTTTTGAATAAGGTTTGCTCTCAATAATAAATACTTCTTCACCCTCCTTAAACTTATTTTTTTCATCGTGAGCATGGTACTTTTTTGATCTTTTAATTATCTTTTCATAAAAAGGGTGTTTAAATTTTCTTGTTACCTCAACAACAATTGTCTTATCGCTTTTTGCACTTTTAACTATTCCTTTTAATATTTTTTTTGTCATTTTGTATTTTTTATTGTTGTATATAATCTAGCAATACTTTTTTTTATTTCTGCGTATTGAGCATGATTATTTATTTGATTATTAATTTTCTTAAACCTAATATTAAATAAATCTTTTTTCAAAGTTAGAATTTTTTTCTCTGCTTGGTCTTTAGTTAACTTTTTATCTTCTTTTTTCTTTACCATAGTTATCTTTTTATAAATTTTGTTTTAATTGGAAGTTTAGCTGAAGCCTTATATAAAGCTTCTCGTGCTACATCTTCACTTACACCATCAATCTCAAAAATTATTCTCCCTGGTTTTACTCTACATGCATAGTATTCAGGTGATCCTTTTCCTTTACCCATTCTGACCTCAGTAGGTTTTTTGGAAACTGGGATATTAGGAAAAATTCTTGTCCAAACTTTACCTGTTCTTTTCATATATCTAGTTAGAGCAACTCTAGCTGCCTCGATTTGTTTTCCTATTATTCTCTCTGGCTCAATTGCCTTTAAGCCAAACTGACCATAATTTAATACTACAGCTCGCGCAGCTTTACCGTGAATTCTGCCTTTAAAAGCTTTTCTAAATTTGGTTCTTACTGGTTGTAGCATTTTTTACCCTTTCCTTTTTTTCTTTTTCTACATCTTTGGCCATTAATTCACCTTTATAAATCCAAACTTTAACACCAATTATTCCGTAAGTTGTTAAAGCTTCTGCAAATCCATAATCTATATCTGCTCTCAGAGTATGAGAAGGTATGCTTCCTTCTCTTAACCATTCTGTCCTTGCGATTTCGTTCCCGGCTAACCTTCCGCTTAACATTACTTTAATACCTTTAGCATTTAATCTCATAGCGGATTGCATTGCTCTTTTCATTGCTCTTCTATATGCCACTCTCTTAACAAGCTGTTGAGCAATATTTTCTGCAACTAAATTAGAGTTTAACTCCGGTTTTTTAATTTCTTTTATATTTACGTTTACATCGCCATTTGTAATTTTCATTATATTTTTTTTAATTTTTTCAATATCAGCGCCTTTTTTTCCGATAACAAATCCTGGCCTTGAGGTGTGGATTGATACTATGCACTGCTTAGATGATCTTTCGATAATTATTTCTGATACTCCTGAATTTACAATATTTTTTTTTATATATTTTCTTATTCTAAAATCCTCAATTAGATATTTTCCAAAATCTTTTTTCTTTGCAAACCAAGTAGAATCCCAGCCTCTGTTTATTCCTAACCTGAATCCAATCGGATTTATTTTTTGTCCCATTATTTACTCACTTTCTTTTCTTTTTTTTCCTCTAGAACAATAGTAATTCTGCTAAAAGGTTTTTTAATAGGACTAGCTCTTCCTTTAGCTCTTGGTCTGTACCTTTTCATTACTAAAGATTTTCCTACAAATGCCTCTTTTACAAATAAGTTATCTATATCAAACTGGTAATTATTCTCTGCGTTTGCAATTGCTGATTTTACTGTTTTGCTTACATCATGAGCAATTTTTTTTCGTGCGAATTCTAAATCTCTGAGAGCTACATCTGCTTTTTTACCTTTAATAAAATTACAAACCAAAGCAAGTTTTCTCGGGCTAGTTCTTACGTTTTTATTTATAGCTTTTACTAAAGTGTTGTCTTTACTCATTATTTTTTATCTCCTTCTGCAGGTTTTTCTGCTGCAGCTGCCTTTTTGTCAGCCGGTGTATGACCTTTAAAAGATCTTGTTGGAGCAAATTCACCCAATTTATGGCCGACCATTTCCTCAGATATAGTTATTGGTATAAAAGTTTTTCCATTATGTATCATGAAACTATGACCTACAAAATCTGGAATAATAGTAGAGTTTCTTGACCATGTTTTTATGGGTTTTTTACTTGTCGCTCCCTTTAATTTGTCTATTTTTTTTAATAAACTTGGGTGCACAAAAGGTCCTTTCCAGATTGATCTTGTCATTACTTATTTCTCTTCCTTCTTCTTGTGATTATAAATTTGTCACTCCGTTTTGGTTTTCTTGTTTTTAAGCCTTTAGCTGATTGACCCCAAGGTGAAACAGGACTTCTTCCCCCTGAAGTTTTTCCTTCTCCACCACCATGCGGGTGATCTACAGGATTCATTGCAACACCTCTTGTTTGAGGTCTTTTTCCTCTCCACCTGTTCCTTCCCGCCTTTCCTATTTTAATATTTTTTTGATCGGGATTAGACACTGTTCCAATTGTAGCTATACATGCGCTGCTAACTTTT
This sequence comes from Candidatus Pelagibacter communis, assembly GCF_001179945.1. Taxonomy (GTDB): domain Bacteria; phylum Pseudomonadota; class Alphaproteobacteria; order Pelagibacterales; family Pelagibacteraceae; genus Pelagilacustribacter; species Pelagilacustribacter ubique_A. Next base: position 24,247 of record NZ_CVSG01000064.1, read on the forward strand.
CTAGTTTCTCCAGAAGCTAGTTTTAATATGGCATAATCACCGTCATAACCAGAAAGTGTCACCGAGGAACCTGCTGATCTTGCTAATTTTGCACCATTGCCAGGAATTAATTCAACATTATGTATTAGTGTTCCGGGTGGAATATCTTTTAATTCTAAAGAGTTGCCAATTTTTATTTCAACATTTTTACCTGACTCGATGACATCACCTTTTTTTAAACCTTGAGGACAAATAATGTATGCTTTTTCTTTATCTTGATAAGTTATCAATGCTATATATGCAGTTCTGTTAGGATCATACTCTATACGCTCGACTGTTCCTGGTATATTTTTCTTTTTTCTATAAAAATCTATAATTCTATATTTGTGTTTTGAGCCACCACCTATATGTCTAGAAGTTATCCTTCCAAAGTTATTTCTGCCACCTGTAAAGTTTTGACCTTTGGTTAAAGGCTTGTATGGTGCACCTTTCCACAAAGCACTCTTGTCTATTACAACTGTACCCCTGGTTGATTTTGTGTAAGGTTTGAATGTTTTTAAAGTCATAAATTAAATTCCAGTTGTCAAGTCGATGCTTTGCCCTTTTTTTAAAGTTATAATTGCTTTTTTGTAACCTGATTTATATGATTTTTTGCCTTGCTTTAATTTCATCTTAGTTTTTTGGTTAATTATATTTACTTTTACAACATTTACTTTAAATAATTTTTCTATATTTTTTTTAATAATTTTTTTGTTAGCTTTCTCATGTACTTTGAAAACTGTTTTATTTTGCTCTGATAATATTGTAGCTTTTTCAGTAATAATTGGATTTCTAATTGAGTCTATGTAATTAATTTTTTTCATTTAAAACTCTTTCTTGAATTTTTTTGGCTGAAGATGAAGTAATAAGAACGCTCTTATACTTAAAAAGATCATATATATTTGTTCCTTCATCGTTAATTAATTTAACATCTTTGATGTTTCTAGCTGATTTGTTTATGTTTTTGAAAGAATCTTTATCAGATATGATTAATGTGCTTCGAAACTTATTATTTAATAAAAATTTATTAAATTCTTTTGTTTTTTTAATCTCTTTTTTTACGTCTGCCAAAATAAATAAGTTTTTTTCAATGTTTTTCTTTGATAAAGTTTGAGCTAAAGCTAGCTTACGCACTTTTTTATTAATTTTTTTTATTTTATAAACTGAGCCTTTGGGACCGTGTGCAATACCACCACCAACAAATAGAGGAGCTTTTTTACTAGCATGACGTGCGCCACCACTTCCTTTTTGAGCTACTATTTTTTTTGTTGAGCCCCTGATCTGATTTCTTTGTTTTGTTTTAGCAGTTCTAGGTTTTAAGTGGTTTAATTGCCAGTCTATCACAAACTTTATGAGTTTATGATTTATTTTTAGCTTCACTAATTTGTCAGAAATTTCAATTAAGCTACTTTTAGTTCCATCAATATTTAATAAAGGTAGTTTCATTTATTTTTTACCTTTCTTTGCTTCCGTAGCTTTGACTTTTGCTTCATGTTTTTCTTTTATAGTTTTTCTAGAAATATTTTTTACAGACTCTCTTAAAAAAACTGTAGAATTTTTTGCTCCAGGGATTGATCCTTTAACGAATAAAAGATTATTTTCAATATCTGACTTTATTATTTCAAGGTTAAGCATTGTTCTAGATTTATCACCCATATGACCAGCCATTTTTTTTCCTTTAAAAACTTTTCCAGGATCTTGTCTTTGACCAGTTGAACCATGCGATCTGTGAGAAACTGATACACCATGGGAAGCACGAAGACCTCCAAAATTCCATCTCTTCATTACTCCGGCAAATCCCTTTCCAATTGTTTTTGACCTAACATCTAAAAATTTTTTGTCTTTAAATATTTCTAAGCCAAGTTCATTTCCTTCCTTAAATTGATCAATATTTTCAATTCTAAATTCTTTTAAAATTTTTTTTGGTTCAGTATTTTTTTTTGTAAAATAACCTTTCATTTGTTTTTTTAATTTTGAATTTTTAATTTTAAAGAAACCTACTTTTATTGCATTATAACCTCTTTTATCCTTAGAAATTACATCTAATACTCTACCTTTTTCGACCTTGATAACAGTGACAGGAACTGATTGACCTGAAGTCATAAATTCTCTTGTCATACCTAATTTTGTTCCTATTAATCCAATACTCATATTATATCTTTATTTCTATATCGACACCGGAAGCTAAATCTAATTTCATTAGAGCTTCGACTGTTTGTGGTGTAGGTTCAATTATATCTATTAATCTTTTATGGGTTCTTGACTCAAATTGCTCCCTGCTTTTTTTATCAATATGTGGAGACCTTAAAACTGTATATCTTTCTATTCTTGTAGGTAATGGTATTGGCCCCTTAACCTGTGCTCCAGTTCTTTTAGCCGTATTAACAATTTCCTCAGTTGATAGATCAAGTATCTTGTTATCATACGCTTTAAGGTGAATTCTAATATTTTGATTTTCCATATTATGCTAGTTTCTTAGTTACCTCATCCTGAACATTTTGTGGAACTTTATCATAATGACTAAATTGCATTGTGTATTGAGCTCTACCTTGTGTGGATGATCTTAGATTATTTATATATCCAAACATATTTGCAAGTGGAACAACAGCATTAATAGCTGTTGCATTACCTCTCGGCTCTGTTGAACCCACTTGTCCTCTTCTGCTATTTAAATCACCTATAACATCACCCATAAATTCTTCTGGTGTTACAACTTCTACCTTCATCATAGGTTCTAAAAGTTTTAATGTAGCTTTTTGACATGCCTCTCTAAAACAAAACCTGCTAGCGATTTCAAAAGCTAAAACACTAGAGTCTACATCATGATGCAAACCATCTAATATTTTTACCTTATAATCAATGATCGGAAATCCTGCTAATATTCCACTGTCAGACACACTCTGCACACCTTTTTCTACTCCTGGAATAAATTCTTTGGGAATAGCGCCACCTTTGATTAAATTTTCTACTTCTCTACCCTTTCCTGCCTCTAATGGTTCTACGCTTAATTTAACTTTTGCAAATTGTCCTGCACCTCCACTTTGCTTTTTATGAATATATTCCATTTCAGCTGCTCCTAATATTGTTTCTCTATACGCGACTTGAGGGGCTCCAATATTTGCTTCAACTTTAAATTCTCTTTTCATTCTATCAACAATTATATCTAAATGTAATTCACCCATGCCTTTTATAATCGTTTGTCCAGACTCTTCATCAGAAGAAACTCTAAATGACGGGTCTTCTTTAGCTAACCTAGCCAAAGCTTCACCCATTTTTTCTTGGTCTCCTTTTGTCTTTGGTTCTACAGCAATTTCTATTACTGGGTCAGGGAATTCCATTGGTTCAAGCAATATAGGGCCTTGAGGATCGCATAACGTATGTCCAGTTATGGTATATTTAAGACCTGCCAGAGCTACAATATCACCAGCTGAGGCTGTTTTAATGTCCTCTCGGCTGTTTGCGTGCATTAAAAGCATTCTTCCAATTCTTTCATTTTTATCCTTTGAAGAGTTTAATATAGATGTTCCAGCATTAAGAGTTCCTGAGTAAATTCTTATAAAAGTAAGTGAGCCTACAAATGGATCATTAGCTACTTTGAAAGCCAATGCTGAAAATTTTTCTTTTTCGTCAAATTTCATTGTCACTTTTTCTTCTGATCCAACTTTTGTGCCATCAATAGACACTAAGTCGCTTGGACTTGGAAGATAGTCAATTACTGCATCTAACAAAGGCTGCACACCTTTGTTTTTAAAGGCAGAACCAGTTAAAATAGGAACAAAATTAAAATTTAAAGTCCCTTTTCTGATACATTTAATCAAATCTTTTTCTGAAGGTTCTTTACCGTCCAAATAAGCCTCCATTAATTTCTCGTCTTCTTCTACTGCCGTTTCAACTAAATTTTGTCTATATTTGCTAACTTTTTCTTTTAAATCCTCTGGTATATCAACATAATCAAACTTTGCTCCAAGATCATCATTCTGCCAAACTACTCCTTTCATTTTAACTAAATCAACTATTCCTTTTAAATCTGCTTCAGATCCTATGGGAAGTTGCAAGGGTAATGGTTTGCAGCCCAACCTTTCTTTAATCATATCAACACATCTATAAAAGTCTGCTCCAGTCCTATCCAATTTATTTACAAAACATATTCTTGGAACCTTGTATTTATCTGCTTGCCTCCAAACTGTCTCTGATTGAGGTTCAACACCAGCGACACCATCAAATACTGCTACTGCGCCATCTAAAACTTTTAATGATCTCTCTACTTCAATTGTAAAATCAACATGGCCTGGGGTGTCAATTATATTTATTCGATGATCCCTCCAAAAACATGTGGTAGCTGCAGAAGTGATAGTAATTCCTCTTTCTTGTTCTTGCTCCATCCAGTCCATTGTTGCTGCACCATCGTGTACTTCACCTATTTTGTGACTTTTTCCGGTGTAGTAAAGAATTCTCTCCGTTGTAGTAGTTTTTCCAGCATCTATATGAGCCATGATACCAATGTTTCTATATTTATCTAAAGTATATTTAGTCATAAATTTCTACCATCTAAAATGAGCAAAAGCTTTATTCGACTCCGCCATTTTATGTGTGTCTTCTCTTTTTTTAATTGCTGACCCTTTGTTTTGTGAAGCATCTAAAATTTCTGAGTAAAGTTTATCAGCCATAGTTTTATTTTTTCTTTTTCTTGTTGCTTCCATGATCCATCGAAGTGCAAGTGCTTGGCCTCTCTTAGTTTTTACTTCGACAGGCACTTGATACGTGGCACCTCCGACCCTACGAGATCTGCACTCTATATTAGGTTTAACGTTGCTTATGGCTGAATTAAAAATTTTAATTGGGTCTTCATTGTTTTTTGATTTTATTTTATCTAAAGCATCATAAAGAATTTTTTCTGCAGTTGATCTTTTGCCATCATACATAATTGAATTTATAAATTTTGAGACTACCTCAGAATGGAATCTTGGATCAGGGTAAATTTTCCTTTGAGGTGCTTTTCTTTTTCTAGACATATTTATTATTTTGGTTTTTTTGCTCCGTATAAAGATCTTCTTTGTTTTCTGTTAGCTACGCCTTGAGTATCTAAATTACCTCTTAAAATATGATATCTTACTCCAGGAAGATCTTTAACTCTTCCCCCACGAAGGAGCACAACAGAGTGTTCTTGTAAATTATGGCCCTCGCCTGGTATGTAAGCTGTAACTTCAAAGCCATTTGATAATCGAACTCTTGCAACTTTTCTTAATGCAGAGTTAGGTTTTTTTGGAGTTGTGGTGTAAACTTTTATACAAACTCCCCTTTTCAATGGTTGTTTTTCCAGAGCTGGAACTTTGTTTCTAGCTAATGGTTTAACCCGACTTTTTTTAATCAACTGATTAATTGTTGGCATAATAATATTTTGAAGTAAAAGTAGGACTAGCCCAGAGTAATTTTGTTAGTGTTTAAGGCTATAAAATACCTTACTTCTAACATTCAAAATGTGCCGTAAACTAGCATTGAATTTACAAATGTCAATATTTAATGGGATTCTTAAAAATTTTACGCAGTCTGTTCTGGGGCTACAGTCGCGGATTCTAGCTCTTGTTTTTTTAATTCATCAATTCTAGCCTTATCAAGTTCTCTAGCCTGCTTGTCCCATTCAATTTTAGTTAAACCTGTTCCAGCTGGAACCAGTCTACCTACAATAACATTTTCTTTTAATCCCTCTAAAGAGTCTGTTTTTCCCTTAATAGAGGCATCAGTTAGAACTCTTGTTGTTTCTTGAAACGAAGCAGCAGAAATAAATGAATTTGTTTGTAAAGAAGCTTTTGTAATACCGAGTAAAACTCTTTCAAATGTAGCTTGTTTTTTCTTTTCTTTTTTCAAATTCTCATTAATAGAATTTATATCTAATAAATCTATTACCTCACCTGCAAGTAATTCTGAGTCTCCAGGTTCTTTTACTTCGACTCTTTTTAACATTTGTCTAACAATGGTTTCTATATGTTTGTCATTAATCACAACACCTTGTAACCTATATACCTCTTGCACTTCTGTAACAAAGTACTCTGTAAGTTTTTCTACACCTAATATCCTTAAAATATCATGAGGAGCAGGACTTCCATCTAAGAGATACTCACCTTTTTTAATTTTTTCACCTTGATTAAAATTTACATGTTTCCCTTTTGGAATTAGATAATTAGAAGTTTCTCCATTATTAGAAACTATAGAAATTTTTTGTTTTCCTCTCACCTCTTTACCAAATTGTATTACACCATCATTTTCAGCAATGATTGCACTATCCTTTGGACGCCTTGCTTCAAATAATTCAGCCACACGAGGTAAGCCTCCTGTAATATCTTTTGTTTTAGAAGTTTCTTTAGGTAATCTTGCCAAAACATCTCCTGCTGATATTTTTTGTCCATCTTTCACTGATAAAATTGTATCAGGAACTAAATAGTATCTTGCCTCATTGCCATCAGCTTTTTTGATAATTTCCCCTTTTTCATTTCTTAATGTAATTCTTGGTTTGAGTTCTGAATTTTTAGATGAAGACTTCCAATCTGTTACTGACTTTGATGAAAGACCAGTGGCATCATCAAGTGTTTCTGTTAAAGAACTTCCTTCCATTAAATCCATGTAATTTACAATACCACTAGTTTCAGCGATTACTGGCAATGTATATGGATCCCACTCAGCAATTTTTTTACCCTTTTGAATTTTGTCTCCATCTTTAAAAAATAATTTTGAACCATAATTAACTTTATATATTGCTAATTGTCTTCCGTTATCATCTTCAATACTTAATTGAGTATTTCTTCCCATTACAATTGTATTTTTTTTAGAGTCTTCAATTAAATTCTTATTAATAATATTAAGTTTACCGTTTGTTTGAGCTAAGATTTGAGACTCCTCTTTAATTTGAGCTGTGCCACCTACATGGAAGGTTCTCATAGTTAACTGTGTTCCTGGTTCTCCAATTGATTGTGCAGCTATCATTCCAACCGCCTCACCAACACTTACCAGTTTACCTCTAGCTAGATCTCTTCCGTAACAGATCTGACATACTCCTCTTGTAGAGGCACAAGTAATTACTGAATAAACATTAATTGATTTTACTCCAGCTGCATCTATTTTTTCACAATCAAATTCGTCAATTAACTTATCTTTTTTTATTATTATTTCACCAGTGACAGGGTTTTTAATATTTTCAGCTATTACTCTTCCCAAAACTCTTTCAGAAAGACTGACTAATATATTCCCCCCTTCAATAATCTCAGATATGTTCACAGAAGATCTTTTTTTTGGATCACATTCTTTTTTAGTTATTTGAACATCTTGTGCAACATCACACAATCTTCTAGTTAAGTAACCCGAATTTGCTGTTTTTAAAGCAGTATCTGCTAAACCCTTTCTCGCTCCGTGCGTTGAATTAAAATATTCTAATACAGATAGTCCTTCTTTAAAATTTGAAATTATAGGTGTTTCAATAATTTCTCCAGATGGTTTTGCGATTAATCCTCTCATGCCAGCTAATTGTTTCATTTGAGCTTGTGAACCTCTAGCTCCTGAGTCAGCCATCATATAAACAGAATTTGTCTCAATTCTATCATCTTCGTATACTTTTTCCGCTGAAGAAATTTCTTTCATCATCTCATTTGCTACCGTATCTGTACATTTTGACCAAATATCTACTACTTTGTTATATTTTTCACCTCTAGTGATTAATCCGTCTGAATATTGCTTTTCGTATTCCTCAATTTGTTTTTTTGTATTGTTTATTAAATTTTCTTTTGTTTTTGGAAT
>NZ_CVSG01000065.1 GCF_001179945.1 Candidatus Pelagibacter communis
TTATTTTAACATAACATACGTAGAAATTGTTAGAGCCATCCCTTTATTAGTTTTAATTCTTTGGATTTATTATGGCCTTCCAATCATGATTGGGGTAAGTTTCTCGCCATTCGTATCTGGAATAATAGCTTTGACAATTAGTGAGAGTGCGTTTCAAGCAGAAATTTTTAGAGCGGGAATTAATTCAATTTCAAAAGGTCAACATGAAGTATCAGAATCTTTAGGAATGGATTTCTGGAGAAAGATGAGATTAGTAATTCTTCCGCAAGCGATTAAAGTTGTATTACCAGCCATGGGAAATCAATTTGTTTATGTATTAAAAATGTCCTCTCTAGTATCAATTATAGGTATAGGAGATTTAACAAGAAAAGCTAATGAGTTGGTTACCACCACTTATAGGCCCTTAGAAATTTATACTTTTTTAATTCTAGAATACCTCGTGCTAATCCTAGTAGTATCCTATTTTGTAAGAAAATTAGAGAATAAGCTAGAATACAAATAATTTTTTAAAAGAAATTCTAAAAACTCTTTTTAAAAAGAATGGTACAAAAGTTAATACAACTAATCCCATCATCCAATTTGTTACTAAAATCGTATAGAAAATATCTTGATATTCACCATTTCTAATATTTATGACATACCATAATGACATAAATGGTATTAACGTTAGTCTTAGAATTGTCATGTATAAACTAAAAATTGGTCTTTTCAGTGCCTGAAATAAAGCAGAGGTAATAAAGAAGACGGGATATACGGGCCCAATTAAAGCTGCTACCTGTAAGTAAAGTGCTCCTCTTCGGATTACTTCTAAATCATTAGTAAAAAAAGAGATTATAATTTCTGAAGTTAGATAAACAAATATACCTGCTAATACCATAAATCCTGAACCAAACATCAGAGCTTTTCCATATACTTCTTTTACTCTAAAATACATTTTTGCACCAAAATTTTGACCTGCAATTGATAAAACAGCTGTATTTAAACCTATGACTGGTAACAATAAAACTTGTTCTATTCTTACAGCGGTACCATAACCCGCTGTAGCTAATTCTCCAAATTGACCAACAAAATAGAAAATATTAAATACACCAAACATTATCATCAACATCGTAAACATTATTGGTACCGATTGTTTAAAAAGTGAGCTTAAGTAATCTATTTTTGGTTTGAAGCATTCTGGATAAAGGAATTTTTTTAATTTACAGCAATAGACTTTATTAGCTAAATATATTAACCCAATACACTGAGAAACTAGTGTAGCGATAGCTAAACCAGCGATTCCAAATGCTGGTATAAATCCATAACCAAAAATAAATAATGGATTTAA
>NZ_CVSG01000066.1 GCF_001179945.1 Candidatus Pelagibacter communis
GTAGAATTAGTAGCCTTAGATGATGCAGAGATAAAATACTCAACAGTTCAAAATTGGTATCCAGGAGACAAAGACGGAGTAGGCGGAATTTATAATTTTGTTACTAAAAGAGGTGCATGTAGAGGTAAAAATTCTAAAATTTCGTGGACGCAAGTAGAGACTGGATCAGCGATAACTTGGAAATATCCAAGCTGTATTTTACAAGGTGACAATTCTGTAGGTGAATTTTATTCAATAGCTATAACTAATAATCATCAAAAAGCAGACACAGGAACAAAAATGATCCACTTAGGCAAAAATACAAAAAGTAAAATTATTTCAAAAGGAATTTCAGCAGGTCTAGCTGATAATACATATAGAGGTCTTGTTGATATTGGAGCAAAGGCTAGAAATTCGAGAAATTATACTCAATGTGACTCATTATTGATGGGCAATAAATGTGGAGCACATACCGTGCCATATATAAGAAATAGAAATTCCTCTTCGACAGTTGAACATGAAGCTACGACATCTAAAATCAACGAGGACCAATTATTTTACTGCAATCAGAGAGGACTGAGTCAAGAAGAAGCAGTTAGCCTTATAGTAAATGGTTTCTGCAAAGAAGTACTACAGCAACTTCCCATGGAATTTGCCGTTGAGGCTCAAAAATTAGTTTCTATAAGTTTAGAAGGGAGCGTTGGATAATGCTACAATTGCAAAATCTGAGGGCTTCAGTAAACGATAAGTCAATTTTAAATGGATTAAATCTAGAGATTAAACCAGGAGAAGTACATGCTATTATGGGACCAAACGGGTCTGGAAAAAGCACCTTAGCAAATATTTTATCTGGTAAAAGTGGGTATAATGTAAGTGGAAGCCTTAAATATGAGGGAAAAAATTTACAAGAAATTCCTATTGAAGAGCGGGCTCAAAAAGGAATATTTTTAGCTTTTCAATATCCTCTAGAAATACCAGGTGTAAATACAACTAATTTTCTCAAAACCTCATTGAATTCAATTAGAAAATCTAAAGGCCAAAGAGAATTAGATACATTAAATCTTTTAAAACTAATTAAAGAAAAAGCTTCTGAGTTAAACATTGATGAAAAATTTTTATCAAGACAATTAAATGTAGGGTTCTCAGGAGGGGAGAAAAAGAAAAATGAAATACTTCAAATGAAACTCTTAGAGCCAAAACTAGCTATTTTAGATGAAACAGACTCAGGTTTAGATATTGATGCATTAAGAATAGTTGCTGATGGGGTAAACTCTCATAAAAATAAGAACAACGCTTTTCTAATTATTACGCATTATCAAAGACTACTCGATTACATTAAACCAGATTTCATTCATGTATTGTCAAAAGGCAAAATTATTAAAACAGGATGTGCCGAATTGGGTCTAGAATTAGAGAAAACAGGTTATGAAAATTTGAAATAATGGAACCTTTATTTAACATAGATTTGAAAAGAATACCTTCCTTCAAAGACAAAGAGACTGCAGATAGAGAAAAAAATTTTGAATTGTTTTTAAAAGGAGGCTTTCCAAATAAAAAAGACGAAAATTGGAAATTTTCTGATCTAAATTTTATAATAAGTAAGAATTTTAAGAATATAACAAACAATGATAATTATAAATTTGACAAAAAAATTGAGCTAATCAATGACTTTGATCATAATAAAATTATTCTCGTAAACGGTTTGTTGAATTCTTATGACTTACAATTTGAGGAAATCGGAAAAGTAAAAATTGAAAGTTTAAAATCATTCGAGGGTTTTAATAATCAAATAATAAATAATCTTGATTATCTTAATAAAGCTTTATCTATTGGTGGGTTTAATCTAGAGGTACAAAAAGACTACAAATGTAAAAAACCAATAATAATTTATAATTATTTTAATTCAAATCTAGATAACAAGATTATTAATAATTCTAATAAGATAAAATTAAGTCAAAACTCCGAACTAACTTTAATTGAATATAATATTGGTGAGAAAAGTAAATTTATTAAAAATACGTTTGAAAAAATTAATATTGATAAAAACGCGGTCTTAAAAAATATTACTTTACAAAAAACAAAAAGTAATGGTTATTTTTATAAGAATATTTCTGGTACGCAAGATTATAATTCGAGTTATCAAAATTTTATATTAAGCTCAGGACTTAAATTTAATAAAATTGAAATTGACATGAATCTAGAAAAAGAGAAAAGTAATTGCTATATTTTATCTGGATTAAATCTAGGTAAAGATGAACATCAAGAAATTAAAACTCAAATTAATCATTTGGCACCGGATTGCAAAAGCTATCAAAAGATTAAAAATGTTTTAGAAAGTGACAGCAACGGAGTTTATCAAGGAAAAATATTTGTTAAAAATATTGCTCAAAAAACAGATGCATATCAACTTAGCAAAGCTTTAATTTTAAATGATAACGCTGAATTTAGTGCTAAGCCTGAGCTAGAAATTTATGCCGACGATGTAAAGTGTTCCCATGGATCTACTTCTGGTAGCATAGATGCTGAAGCTATACACTATTTAATGACCAGAGGTATCGAATTAAGGGCAGCAAAAAAACTTTTAATAAAAGGTTTTCTAAATGAAATTTTTGACAACATACCTGAAGAGAAAATAAGAACTTTTCTAGACAAAAGCATAGAGGTGCAGATTGATGAAATTTGATAATATAAAATCAAAATTTCCAATTTTTAAACAAAAGATCAAAGGCAAACCTTTAATCTACTTGGATAGCGCTAATTCTTCACAAAAACCAAAAGTGGTAATAGATGAGATGTCTAGATTTTATGAAACTGAATTTTCAAATGTAGGAAGAAGTGTACATACCTTAGCAGTTAAAGCCACAAACAAATTTGAGGAAACTAGAGATATAGTTAAATCGTATCTTAATGCTCAACATAGAGAAGAAATAATTTTTACAAAAGGAGCTACAGAGGCAATTAACTTAGTGGCCAGTACTTATGGTGAAAAATTTGTCAAAGAGGGTGATGAAATTCTTGTGACTGAACTAGAGCATCATTCAAACTATGTACCTTGGCACTATTTAAGAAAAAAAAAAGGAGCAGTTATTAAATTCGCATCGGTGAATGAAAGTGGAGATATAGACATTGATGAGTTTAAAAATCAAATTACCGAAAAAACTAAGATGATTGCTTTTACTCATATTTCGAATGTAACGGGAACAATTCTGCCTATTAAAAAAATTACAGATTTAGCAAAATCAAAAAATATTCCGGTTTTAATTGACGGGACGCAGGGCGCCCCCCATTCAGCTCTTAATGTACAAGATTTAGGATGTGATTTTTATGCTATTTCTTGCCATAAAATGTATGGCCCAAATGGACTAGGCATTCTGTATGCTAAAAAAAAATGGGTAGATGAATTGCCGCCATATCAAGGAGGTGGTGGAATGATTAATGAAGTAAAAAAAGACGAAATCACTTACGCAGACTCTCCTAATAAATTTGAAGCAGGAACAATGCAAACAGCAGAGGTAGTTGCTTTTGCAAACTCAATAAAGTTTATTCAAGATTTTGGAATAAAAAATATTGAAAAACATGAAAGTCAGATTCTTGAGTATGGTTTAGAAAAATTAAGAAAAGATAATTCTGTTAATATTATTGGGAATCCCAAAAATAGAGCATCAATAATTTCTTTCACAATAAAAGGAATTCATCCTCATGATATAGCAACAATTTTAGATGATGATGGGGTTGCAATTCGAGCTGGCCATCATTGCTGTCAAATTTTACATGATAAATTGGGAATACCTGCTTCTGCAAGAGCCTCAATTGGAGTTTATAATAGTAAAGATGATATTGATGTTTTAAGCGAGTCAATTAAAAAATGTAAGAAAGTATTTCAGATTTAAATGGAACTAAAAGAACTATATCAAGAAATTATATTAGATCATGCGAAGAATCCCAGAAACAAAGGTAAGTGTGAAGGTTACAATCATGACGCCAAAGCACATAATCCCCTATGCGGAGATAAAGTTCATATTTATTTAAAATTAGAAAAAGACAAAAATATCTCAGACCTTAGTTTTGAAGGTGAAGGATGTGCAATTTCTTTAGCATCAGCTTCTATTCTCACGGATACTTTAAAAGGTAGAGATTTACAATTTTCAAAAAAAATCACAGACGATTTTTTAAATATGTTAAAACACAAATCGAAGATCACTTTAAACAGCCTATCAGAAAACCAAATAACAACTATATCTTCTTTATCAGGAGTTCAGGAATTTCCAATGCGAATTAAATGTGCTACAATGGCATGGCATACTCTTTTATCAGCCTTAAAAAAAAAGATATAAATTATGAATGATTTAAAAGAAAAAATAATTAATGAGATAAAAAAAATTTACGATCCAGAGATTCCAGTTAATATTTTTGAATTAGGCTTAATCTATAAGATTGAAGTTATTGAGAACAAAAAAGTATTGATAGAAATGACTTTAACCTCTCCTAACTGTCCTGTAGCTGAGAGTTTGCCTAACTCTGTAAAAGAGAATATATTAAAAATTGTTGGGGTAGAGGATGTTGAACTAAAATTGGTTTGGGACCCTCCATGGACAAAAGAAAAAATGTCAGAAGCAGCTAAGCTAGAATTAAATCTATGAGTGAGCAAATAATTAAATTAAGTGATAATGCAGCCGAAAGAATAAAACAAATAATGTCTAAAGCAGAAAACTCTGCAATCGGAGTACGAGTGGGTGTAAAATCCGGAGGTTGTGCAGGAATGTCTTACGTAATGGAATATGCAAATGAAATTAAACCTAATGAAGAGGTAATTGAAGAAAAAGGAGTAAAAGTTTTTATTGATCCTAAAGCTATAATGTATTTGCTCGGTACAGAAATGGATTATAAAAAGGAAAAGTTTTCTTCACAGTTTATTTTCAAAAATCCTAATGAGACTGAGCGTTGCGGTTGCGGGGAGTCTTTTAAAGTTTAGCCACTATAATACATCTCGAATTCTATTGGATGAGGTGTATGCTCAAAATTATAAATTTCTTGGAACTTTAACTCAATATACGCGTCTATCTGATCGTCAGTAAATACTCCACCCTCAGTTAAGAATTTTCTGTCCTTGTCAAGATTCTGCATTGCTTCTCTTAAAGACCCACAAACCGTTGGGAGTTTTTTAACTTCATCTTCGGATAGTGAATAGAGATCTTGATCAAAAGCTTTACCCGGATCAATTTTATTCTTAATCCCATCAATACCTGCCATTAACATTGATGCAAAAGTTAAGTAAGGATTGCCCGCAGCATCTGGGAATCTTATTTCCATTCTTGCTGCTTTAGGGTTCATTATAACCGGTATCCTGCACGATGCGGACCTATTTCTAGCAGAGTAAGCCAATATCACTGGTGCTTCAAAACCAGGTATTAATCTTTTATAGCTATTAGTAGTTGCGTTAGAAAATGCGTTTATCGCTCTTGCATGTTTTAAGATTCCGCCGATGTAATAAAGAGCTTCCTTTGAGAGACCTGCATACTCTTTACCCATAAATAAAGGAGTGTTACCTTTCCAAATTGATTGGTGACAATGCATTCCAGAGCCGTTATCTCCTTTAACAGGTTTGGGCATAAAAGTTGCGGTTTTACCAAATGAATGAGTTACCATTTGTACTGCATATTTATAAAGTTGAACATTATCAGCTTGATTAGTTAATGTTCCAAAATACATACCTAGCTCGTGTTGACTTGGAGCAACCTCATGGTGATGTTTTTCCACCTTCACGCCCATATCTTTTAGAGCTTTAAGATATTCACCTCTCATGTCTTGAGCACTGTCTACTGGAGGAACAGGAAAATAACCGCCTTTAATCCCTGGCCTGTGACCTAAATTACCATTTTCATATTTTTTCCCGGTATTGTAAGGACCTTCTGAACTATCAATTGCAAAGCTTGTTTCGTTCATATCATTTTTGAATCTTACATCGTCAAATACAAAAAATTCGGGCTCGGGTCCGAAATAAGATTTATCTCCAATACCTGTTTTTTTTAAATAAGCCTCAGCTTTTTTAGCTGTTCCTCTTGGATCTCTTTCATAAGGATCTTTTTTTACTGCATCTAAAATATCACAGAAAATATTTAAAGTTGTATGAGAATTAAATGGATCGATTATTGGCCTTTCAAGATCAGGTTTTAAAATCATGTCAGACTCGTTTATAGCCTTCCAACCTGCGATAGACGAGCCATCAAAAAACACTCCTTTGTCAAGCATATCCTCATCAACAACCGTTGCGTCCATTGTTAAATGCTGTAGCTTACCCTTTGGATCAGTAAATCTTAGATCCACGAATTCTACTTGTTTGTCCTTCATGAGTTTAAGAATATTTGATGAACTCATTTTGCTCCTTAAGTGTTTTATTGTTTTAATTTTGAACTGACAATATATAAGGTGTTTCTTTAGAGTATAACTAAAAATATATATCAGGTATGCATTAATCACATGAATACAATTTTAACTTGAAATGAGAGAAGCAAACTCCATAGATTTATCACTATTAATACTACTGTCTATTATTTGGGGTTCCGCTTTCTTTAACATAAAGATAGCAACTTATTCCTACGAACCTTTTACCCTTGCTTTGGTAAGAGTGATATTTGCCAGCATCCCGTTAATTTTTTTATGTAAATTTAAAAGAATAAAAATTGAGGCATTTACCAGAAATTGGAGATTATACGCTTTGATTGGATTGTGTAATATTTCTATACCATTTGTTTTGATCGCGATAGGAACTTCGATGATTAATAGCTATTTAGCGGCAATTTTAATGAGCACTACACCTTTGAGTGGATCAATTTTAGCACATTTCTTTTTGAAAGATGAAAAATTATCAGTCCTAAAATCGCTAGGAGTCTTAATTGGCTTTAGTGGTATAATTTTATTATTTTTTGACAAAGTAATCATTAATAGTGAAAATTACATCTATGCTTTGATAACTATATTAGGATCAACATTTTACTGTATTGGTGGATTACTAACTCTAAAATTAAGAAACAAAAAAAACGAGAATGTCACGACGTCTACAACATTATGGTCAGTAATTTTCCTTTTACCTTTCTCAATAATAATTGAAACACCTTGGAATTCTAATCCCACTTTAGCTTCAACTATTTCATTGCTTTATTTGGGTGTAGTAGCAACTGGTTTTGCTTGGTTGATAAGATTTAGAATTTTGACTGTAAATGGATTAGTTTTTCAAACTCAAGTGGCATATTTAATTCCTATTTTTGGAATTTTTTTCGGCTATTATTTAATGGATGAAATAATAACATGGAGAGTTTTATTATCTTTAGTTATAATTCTTTCAGGAATTTATATTTTTAAAAAAAACAACAAAGGTTTAAAAACAAATGGGAAACGAGTCGGTTGAAGCAAGCTTTCTATCTATTTTTGCATTAATAAGTTTTTTTATTTTTCTTATAATTAGCAAGTATTCTCATAAAATTAAAAGTGGATTATTATTAGACTCAGATTTTCACAAACCTCAATCGTTTCACCAACAGCCAATTACAAGAAGTGGAGGAGTAGCAGTTTTGTTTTCTTTGTTAATTTTTTTTGAAATTTATTATTTGCTTTTTTCAAAGGTTTTATTCGACTATATTTTCTTAAGTTCCTTAATATTTTTTATAGGTTTTTTAGATGATCTTAAAATTAATATTACGCCCTTTAAAAGATTAGTAGCTATGATTATAGTCTTGTTTTTATTTGTATATTTTTTTCAGATTAATATTCTACATATAGATTTAGTTTTTTTGAAATCAATTACCAATAATCATTTTCTAGCACCAATTTTCGTACTCTTATGTTTTTTATTTATAATAAATGGAGCAAATTTAATAGATGGATTTAATGGAATGCTCACAATTCATCTAATTATAATTAATTCAATACTTACTTATATTAATTTAGAAAATTTAAATTTTGAATTTTCTTTTATACTTATAGGTCAAATAATTATTTTATTTTCTTTTTTATTATTTAATTTTCCTTCAGCAAAAATTTTTCTTGGTGATGGCGGAGCATATCTTTTGGGTTCTTTAATAGCTTTTAATGTGATTACTACTAACAATTTATATTCAAATATCTCATCTTTCTTTTATTGCACTCTTTTATTTTATCTTTTTTTTGAAGTATTTTTTTCCTTTTTTAGAAAATTATACAGTAGAAAATCTCCTTTTTATCCTGATGATAGCCACTTGCATATGCTCAGTTTTTATAAAATATCAAATGTTTACGGAAAAGAGAAAAGCAACTTTTTAAACTCAATTATAATTAACGTTGGTTATTTCATTTTAATTCTACCAGGTATTTATTTTTCAGATAACCCAAGCTTAAGTAGATATTGGTTTTTTATACTTTTGTTAATTTATATGTTTATTTATTCCAGACTTTATCGTTTAACAAAAAATTAATTTGATATATAAAACAATCTTTAAAGCGGGGCAAGTGGCGGAATTGGTATACGCGCTGGTCTTAGAAACCAGTGCCGCAAGGCTTAAGAGTTCGAGTCTCTTCTTGCCCACCAAATAATTATGAAAGTAGAAGTAAAATCAAAAAAAGGGCTTAGAACAATCCTATCTGTATTCGTAGATAAAAAAAACATACAGATAAAAATGGACCAAAGACTTAATGAGCTTCAAAAAGAAATAGCCTTGAAAGGTTTCAGACCAGGAAAGGTTCCTCCAGAAATAATTAAAAGTCAGTTTGGTAAATCAATTTATGGAGAGGTAGTCGATAAAATTTTAAGAGAAACTTCTACAAAAGCTATAGATGAAAAAAAATTGAAAGTCGCAGGTCAGCCAAAAATAGATTTAAAACAGTTCGGTGAGGGCAAAGATTTAAACTATGAACTCCAGATAGATTGTTTGCCCAATGTGACTTTAAAAAACTTTGATAAATTTAAAGCTACAAATTATATAATAAAAATTGAAAATAAAATAATTGATGAAAAAATAGATCAACTAGCTAGCCAAAATAAACAATTTGTGGAAAAAAATGAAAACGAAAAAGCAATTAACGGAGATCAAGTTACTTTTGATTACTCTGCTACAGTTGATGGAGATAAATTTGAAGGAAGCGAAGGAAAAGGTGTTCAGCTTGAGTTAGGAAAAGATCTTTTTTTAAAGGGTTTTGATAAGCAACTTGTTGGTGTTAAAAAAAATGATTCAAAGACATTAACAGCTACACTTCCATCAAATCACCCCAAAAAAGAACTTGCTAACAAAAACACTAAATTCGATTGTAAAGTTTTACATGTAAAAAAACCTAAAGCCATTAAAATAGACGATAATTTCGCTAAATTAATGGGAGCAAAAGATATCAAGGATCTAAGATCTCTGATTGAAAAACAAATCTCAAGTCAATATTCTCAAGCACTAAACGCAATTACTAAAAAAGAAATATTAGACCAAATCGCGAAAAATCATGAGGTAGATTTACCACAAAATTTGATTGATCAAGAAGTTTCAATCATGACTCAGAATCTTAAGTCAGAAGATAAAGAAAAGCACAAATCTAATAATGAAAAGTTAGCAAAATCTAGAATAAAACTTGGTTTACTACTAAATGAATATGGAGAAAAAAATAATTTAAAAGTATCAGATGAAGATGTAAGAAATGAAATACAAAAACAAATAAAAGGCATGCCTGGTCAAGAAAAAATGATTTTGGATTATTATCAAAAAAATCCTAGTGCCTCTCAAGCTTTGAGAGGCTCTTTGTATGAAGAAAAAATAATTGAGTTAATTAAATCAAAAATTAATCTTAATTCTAAAGAGTTAAATACTAAAGAAGCTGAAAAAATAATTGCTGAATTTAATAAGCCAAATGTAGAT
>NZ_CVSG01000067.1 GCF_001179945.1 Candidatus Pelagibacter communis
GAAATATTGAACTCCGTAAAACCACCCAATTTAAAGTTTCATGAAATTTCAAAAGATGTTAATAATCCAGTTAATAATGATCCATCAATAATTAATTCAGTAAACTAAATGAAATCTGTTTCTATAACTCCAGGTAAAAACAACGTTGGTGCCTACATCAACGATGTAAATTTAAATAAGTTAAATAACGACTTAACGGGTCAAATTAAAGATATACTAAATAAATACGGAGTAATTTTCATAAAAAAACAAAATTTGGACCCAAATGCATACCAAAATTTTGCTAAATCTATTGGGCAATTAGTAGAGTATCCAAGATTAAAAGGATTAGAAAATTTTCCTTACATAAATGTTTTAGAGAGAAAACCTAGTGACAAAAGTTTGGCTTTCGGAGGATCTTGGCTACATCAGGACACTTCATATTTGGAAAAAGATAGACCGAGATATACTATGCTTATGGGTATAGAAATTCCTGCAGGGCAAGGAAATACTATTTTTTCCTCTGGTTTTAATGCGTATAAAAATCTTCCAGATGAAATTAAACAAAAAATTAAAAATGCTAAAGGTGTTTTTTCATCTGCCGGACCGATTAGTAAGACTAGACTTGAATTGGAAAAAAGAGCTGGAATTAATTCTTCAAAAGTTTTAGAAGCTGAACATCCAATTGTTCAAGAGGTTAATGGACAAAAATCTTTATATGTTTCTCCGGGTCATCTAATAAAAATTAAAAATATTGATGAAAGTGAAAAAATTAAAAATTTTCTTATTGATCATGTAAATAAAGAAGAATTCATATTTTCTTATGAGTGGTCAAAAGGGGATTTAGTTCTATGGGATAATCTCAGTGTGATGCATAAAGCAAGCGAAATAAAAAATTGTAGCCGAATAATGCATCGAATTACTATAAAATAATTTTACTTTTTTAAAATCGTCAAGTGGCCCATTTTTCTTTTTTCTTTGATTATTTTTTTTCCATAGTCAAAGAAGTATTCTTCTGTTTCAAAAGATCGCTTTCTATACCTCTGTATTTCACTGCCTAATATATTTTTCATCTCAGCATTTGCTATTTTCTTAACATTTTCTTTCTTCAATCCACAAACAGCTCTGATGTGATTTTCAAATTGACTAATATTAAATGCATTTATTGTTAAATGACCAGAGT